>JAFVPD010000022.1 GCA_017505535.1 Muribaculaceae bacterium | reverse complement strand
TGGCATTCTCCGAATGGAATGGTTGGGCCGAAGGATACGGCGCATTTACATATTCCATCACAGAAATCCCCAATGTGAAAGAATATATCAACAATCAAAAAGAGCACCATAAAAAGGTTTCATTTATTGAAGAATACCGACAATGGTTAATTGAACTGGGAGTATCTCCCGACGAGCCTTATTCCCCAAAGATTGGTTAATTCACGTCTTTGCAGACTCCGTTGTAGGTGGGGTTGTGCTCGCTATCCGGAGGTTTCGGGCTATGCCCTCAACCACGCGGTTATTTATACGCTTCGCGTCCAGTGCTTCGCACGATTTGTTACAAGGTTGTGATTATACATTAGTGATGTTATCCACACTAAAAAGCGACTGAACCGAAAAGTGTAACATAAAAAACAAGGGTAGATCCCATCAGGTTAGAAATAATAAAGCCACACTGAAAAGTGTGGCTTTATTTATATATTGAATGTTTAAATTCAAATCTTATTTCAACGCTTCTTTTACAGCGTCGTTGGGTACCATTTCTTCTTTGAATACATAAGCTCCGGTCTTAGGAGATTTTTCCATTTTGATGACCTTGCTATAGGTACGACCTTCACCTTTTTGAAGTGTTGCAACGGTTTTCTTTGCCATATCTCAGATTATTTAATTTCTTTGTGAACAGTTACTTTCTTAAGAATAGGATTGTATTTCTTAAGCTCCAATCTCTCTGTGGTATTTTTTCTGTTTTTGGTAGTGATGTAGCGTGATGTTCCGGGCATACCACTTGCCTTGTGCTCGGTGCACTCAAGAATTACTTGTACGCGATTACCTTTAGCTTTCTTTGCCATCTTCTTAGAATCCTAAAATTTTAATGTCTTTATCTGTTAAATAACCCTTTTCGGCAGCTTGCATCATTGCAGCATTGAGACCGAGCTTGTTGATAGTGCGGAGACCTGCAGCTGAAATAGTGAGGCTGATCCACATTTCTTGTTCTACCCAATAGAATTTCTTGTTAAAGAGATTAACGTTGAATTTACGTTTTGTACGTCTCTTTGAGTGCGATACGTTGTTACCAACCATCGCTTTCTTGCCTGTGATTTGACAAATCTTTGACATGGCTGTGTTGCTTTATCTTATTATTGTTATTAATTACTTATTTTGTGTCTATGGCTTCATCTCAGTCTCATATCATCGTTAAACGCATCATTTTTAACGACTTTCAGGATGACCCACAAAACAGAGTGCAAAGTAACGAATTTTTCTCGGATTACACAAATTTTCCGACAGTTAATTTCCTAAGCAGGCGTTTTTTTGTGTTTTTTATTTTGCTCTTAGACGGAGCGAAGTTGGGTGATGAGCATTGTGATTGCTGTAGTTGAGGCGCGCTCAATTACACGACTGCGATTTCCGGGAAAATGAAATGTGTCGGATTTTATGCCGTGTGGCGTCTTGACTGCAATGCACACTGTGCCTACGGGTTTGTTGGGGGTGCCTCCGCCGGGTCCGGCTATGCCCGATGTGGCTATGGCGCAATCGGTGCCCAATGCGTTGCATGCTCCTTTGACCATTTCTTCAACAACCGGAATGCTTACGGCTCCATAAGATGCAAGGGTTTCAGCGCTGACGTTCAACAGGCGCTGTTTCACGTCGTTGCTATAGGCTACAACGCTTCCCATGAATGCAGCTGAGCTACCGGGAACGCTTGTAATGAGGTGGGCTATATTGCCGCCTGTGCAACTTTCGGCGGTTGAAACGGTGAGATTTGTTTCACTGAGATATTGCAGTAGAATTTCTTCTACGCTATTGTCTTGGGTGTATAGGACGTCGTCGCCAAATTTGTCGATGAGTTGTCGGTGGTATTTGTTTAACTCGTTGTTGATAAATTGCTTGTCGTGGTGAATACCGTCGAGTCGCAGACGTATCAACCCCGGCTTCGGAAGATAGGCTAAATGTATGTGTTCCGGTAGTGAATCTTCCCATGATGCTATTTCCATCGCAAGTTTTGACTCGCTCCAACCGGTTATAATTAATGTGCGATGTTCGATTGCGATATTGGTCTTGTATGTTTCAAGGAGTTGAGGCAACACTGCTTCGCGAAACATTTGTCGTGTTTCAAAAGGAACACCCGGCATTGCCACCAAAATTTTATTCTTGCGCTCAAACCACATGATGGGGGCAGTTCCCACAAGGTTTTGAATTACTCGACATGATGTCGGAACCATTGCTTGTGCTGCGGTGAGATCGTTGATTTTGAGACCACGTTTGGCCACAACTTCCAATACATTTTTCAGCGTATCATCATCTTGGCGCATTTCTCCTCCGAAATATTTACAGAGGGTTGTTTTTGTGATGTCATCTTTTGTCGGACCGAGTCCTCCGGTTGTGAGAACTACGTCACTCATGGAAAATGCGTAGTCGATAGCTCGGAGTATATCAGTTTCGTTATCGCTCACTACTTGGACGTTGTGAACTTGCCACCCGACGGGATTGAGCATTTTGGCAATGTCGCCCGAATTGGTGTCAATAACTTGTCCGATGAGTAATTCATCGCCTATTGCTATGATTGAAACCTTCATAGTTGTGAAACATAAATGAGGTTGAAACTGATATATATTTATTATGTGTTAGATTGTAACTCTTGCGTAGGGCGTTGCGTTGAGGTCGCAAAATTCTTTGTCAAGATATTTATAGTAACCGGCAATTGCAACCATCGCGGCATTGTCGGTTGTGAATGCGCGTTCAGGAATGAATGCAGTCAAATTATGTGCCGAACAATAATCGGCTATTGCTTTGCGCACTCCGGAGTTTGCCGATACTCCACCACCTATTGCTATTGTTTTCACTCCGGTGGCTTCCACCGCCTTTTTTAGCTTTCCAAGGAGGATTTCTATGATAGTGCGTTGCAGTGATGCTGCTAAGTCGGCCTTGTTCTTTTCGATGAAATCGGGGTCAAGTTTCTTTGCATCGCGTAGGGTGTAAAGAAATGAAGTTTTTAGGCCGCTAAAACTATAATTGAATCCTGGAATGTGGGGCTTGGCAAAGTTGAAACGATGAGCATCGCCTTCAGCGGCTAAACGATCGATGTGAGGCCCGCCGGGATAGGGTAGCCCCATTACTTTAGCACATTTATCAAATGCTTCTCCGGCGGCATCGTCTATTGTTTGGCCGAGCACCTCCATGTCGTTATAGTTGCGCACCAAAATTATTTGGGAATTACCGCCTGATATGAGCAGACACAAATATGGATATTGTGGTACTGTGTCGTTTTCGTTTTGTCTGATAAAATGGGACAACACATGTCCGTGTAGATGATTTACATCAATAATGGGTATGTTCAGCCCGAGCGCAAGTCCCTTGGCAAAAGACGTGCCTACGAGTAACGAGCCGAGCAAGCCCGGGCCACGTGTGAATGCAATGGCACTAAGGTCGTGTTTGTCAATGCCCGCGCGTTTTAATGCAGCGTCAACAACAGGGACAATATTTTGTTGGTGAGCACGAGATGCAAGCTCCGGAACTACACCGCCATATTCTTCGTGTACTTTTTGACTTGCTATGACGTTGGAGCGCAATATGCCGTCGCTGATAACAGCGGCCGACGTGTCGTCGCATGATGATTCTATGCCGAGTATTGTTATGCTCATTGAGCTATAAGTTTATGAGGTTTTATCAAGTTGGTTTAAATCGTTGGCAAAGATAGTGATTTTCTACCACAATATGAGAGCATTTTTTATAGGATTGATTGTCCCTATGGATTTTTTATTAACTTTGTGACTTTATTAATTCTCAATTAAAATGGAAAAAAATAAGATAGAATCACAATATGTCTTTGCAGATACTCGTCCCCATTATGAAATGCTTGACGCTCTCAGAGGTGTGGCTGCATTGCTGGTGGTATGGTATCATGTATTTGAAGGGTTTGCGTTTGCCGGAGGGGGCGCAATAACCACGCTCAACCATGGGTATCTTGCTGTCGATTTTTTCTTTATGTTGTCGGGATTTGTAATAGCTTATGCCTATGACCCTCGATGGCGTACTACCTTGAATTTGAAAGGTTTTTTTGTGCGCCGACTTGTGAGATTGCATCCAATGGTATTACTTAGTGCTGTGATTGGTGCCGTCACATTTTCAATTCAAGGAGGAGTGCAGTGGAATGGGACGCAAGTTTCGACAAGTGCTCTCATGTTGGCATTGTTATGTACTATGTTTTTTATTCCGGCTGTTCCGGGAAGCTATGCCGAGGTGAGAGGCAATGGCGAAATGTTCCCGCTCAATGGTCCCTCATGGTCGCTGTTTTTTGAGTATATAGGAAATATTATATATGCGTTGGTGCTTCGCCGTTTGTCAAACAAGGTGTTGACAATTGTTGTTGTCCTACTTGGCGCCGGACTCTCATTGTTTGCTATTGCAGATGCGGCGTCCTATACAAGCATCGGAGTAGGGTGGACACTCGATGGAGTGAATTTTGGTGGAGGATTGTTGCGCATGTTATTTCCATTTTCAATGGGAATGTTGCTTTCTCGCCAATTTAAGCCAATGAAGATTTCGGGTGCTTTCTGGAAATGTACGTTGATGCTTGTCGCTTTGATGGCAGTGCCATATATACCCGCATGTGCAGGAGTGCATCTCAATGGTGTCTATGAAATGGTGTGCGTGATAATCGTGTTTCCGCTGATTGTGAAAATGGGAGCTTCGGCCGGTGTCGGTAATAGCAATAAACTATATCATTTCCTTGGAGGAATATCTTATCCGTTATACATAATACATTATCCGGTAATGTATCTGTTTTATGCATGGCTCATCGATGAAAAACGTTACACTCTTGCCGAGACATGGTATGTGGTAGTACCGATGTATGTGGCATTGGTGGTCGCAGCACATTTGTTGTTAAAATATTATGACGAGCCTATCCGTCGATACCTCTCTCGCAAATGGGTAAAGTAGCCTATTAAAACGAAAGTAAATTTAAAATGAATCATTCGGATAGGGAATAATAGTGCTTGAAAAACTTGCAAAATCGCAATTTTTTTTGTAAATTTGTGTAAATATTAAAGTGCTATTAATTTTATATCTATGAAGATTATTCACACAAGTGATTGGCATTTGGGGCATGTGTTATATGGACACACTCGTGATGCAGAACAGAGAGATTTTCTAAACCAGTTGAAAAACATCGTTGCCGATGAACAACCCGATGCATTGATAGTGAGCGGTGATATTTTTGACCGAGCCGTTCCGTCCAACGCTGCACAAAAAATGTATTGTGATGCTATGCTCAAGATGCATCAAGTTTGCCCTACGATGAAGATTATTATTACTGCGGGGAATCATGATAGCAAATCATTGCTTGAGATTAATCGCGATTTATGGCATTTGGCTAATGTCACGATGGTGGGGCAGGTTGAACGTCATGAGGGCGAAGTTTTACTTTCTCGACACATAATTGAGATAACGAGAGGAGATTGTGTCGTTGGGTATGTGGTGGCAGTGCCTCACATCTATGAAGCGTCCTATCCGGCAATCGCCGGGGCTGAGACTCCGGCTCAACGACGTGAAATGTTTCATCAAGCATTGCTCAATGAGGTGGCCCGACGCAATACCGCGAATTTGCCGGTGGTGATGATGGCTCATTTGTCGTTGACCAATAGCTCTTTCAAGGGGCATGGTGAGTCGATAGGAGGTATGATGGCTGAGAGTGTTGATAGTAATACCCTCGGACATGGGTTTGACTATTTGGCATTGGGGCATATTCATTGCCCTCAGACCATGGAATGTAATAATGCTATTGCACGTTATTGCGGAACTCCGATAGCTGTGAGTTTTGATGAAGATTATGCCCATAGTGTGTCGGTGGTTACGTTGGAGAGTGGAGAAACTCCGACAATAGTGACACATGAAATTCACAATTTAGTTCCGTTGTTAACGATTCCGCAAAATCCGGCGTCGTTTGAAGATGCGATAAAGGAGTTGGATATGCTCCCAAATGATGTGAAAGGATATATTAGGCTCAATGTTCTCAAAGATGCACCGTTGCCACCCAATCGCTCGGAGCGCATTTCAAGATGCATGGAGTCGAAGCAGTCTGAATTTTGTACTATTCAGCTTGTGGATATTCAGCAAGATGAAAAAAATGACGAGTCAATGTTGGTGGCGGAGACTTTAGAAGAGTTCCAAAATTTGTCGCCGATGCACATCGCCGATGCTTATTATCGCAATAAGTATAATGCTCCTCTGCCCGATGATATTGTACAAATGTTGAGACAGGTAATTGAACAATTAGAAACAGAAAAACACGCATAACTGATATGAAATTCAAAAAACTTACAATAAAGAATTTGGCGTCGATTGGATCGGCCGAGATAGATTTTGCCGCAGCTCCATTGGAAGGTGCTCCATTGTTTTTGATTACAGGTGAGACCGGGGCTGGTAAGTCAACAATACTTGATGCAATATGTTTAGCCCTTTATGGTACTACTCCGAGGTTGGAATTGGCCGATAGTAGAGAAAAAGCTACTTTTGGCTCAGTATTGGCTACGGCTTCTAATCCTATAAATTTATTGCGACATGGAACATCTGAAGGGTGTGTGGAATTGGAATTTGTTGGGACCAATGGGTTGGAGTATATTGCGCGTTGGGACGCCGGATATACTCGTAATAACACAATAAGGCCGGCTAAGAACTATTTGACTATTATAGACAGAGGTTCGACTCATTCTGAGCAAACATTGATGGGAAAAGTTGCATTAACCGAGATTGTCGAAAATGCTGTCGGTCTTGATTTTAATCAGTTTTGTCGCACCACAATGTTGGCTCAAGGACAGTTTACTCAGTTCCTTAAAAGTAAAGATGGAGAGAAGGCCGATATCCTTGAAAAAATAACGGGAACAGAAATTTATTCTGAGATTGGACACAAAATATCGGCAATAGCCAAGGAGAAAGAGCAAGCCTATCAGTTGCAACATAATCTTACCGATGGAATAACTTTGCTTTCTGATGAAGAGGTTGCCAATGTGAATGCCGAAATTGGTAAAACAGAGGGCGAAATCGCTAATATGAGGGGCGAGATATCTGACTTGCAGATAGGACATGATTGGCTTGACACTATACAACGCATGGAAAAAGCAATCGCTGAATTGTCGGAGAAACATTCGGCTTTTGTGCGCGAAACTGAAACGGAGCAGTTTAGTGAAGATAGTGCAGTTGTGGCGCAATGGGATATAACCGAAGATGCTCGTCAAGCAATTCAGCGGGTTGATGTATGCAAGAAATATTTGGAAAATTGCAGTGTGTCGGCCCAGAAAATGCGAGAGCAATTTGAAGAGTTGGTGGCCGGTCGCAATTTTGAGGAAAAAGAGATAAAACGCATAGAATGTGAGATTTTCGAGCTTGAAAAACAATTGGGTGAGTCGGCTCATTTAGTGGAGATATATGAAAATATTAGTGATATTTCAGCTCAACTTGCTCGATATGAATCGGCCGCAAGGCTCAATAAAGAATGTGCTGAGAAGAAAACAGAGAGTGAACGACAAATGTCAACGTGGGGGCTCGAGCTTGAAACGGCCCAGAAAAAAGTCGAACAGGCCACGGCTGCTGCGCAAAGCAAGCAGTCTGAAATTGATGCAAAACAACAAGAACTTGCGGCTTACGATACCAAGTCAATTGCCGATAAACTGTTGAACCTTTCACACCGAAAAAATGATATAGCCAAGCTCCGAGAGTCAATCGCAAAACGTGATGCTGCTTCTGAAAATTTAAACAACACAAATGTGCGTTATGGCGATTTGATGGTTCTTGCCGAGCGGGAGAATAAGCAGTCGTCAAATCTTGAAAAAGAGATAGAACGTGCCCAAAGCGAGTTGAAACAGCAAGAAGAACTATATGCTAAAATGGCTTTGACGGTAAGTGATTGGGCTGCCGAACTTCGTGGTAAACTGAGCAAGGGTGATGTTTGTCCGGTGTGCGGAACTACGATAGAATCTCTGCTTGATGATGTGTCTTGTCGCAGTAATCTTGCGCCAATAGAGGCCGACATTAAATTGCGTCAAGAGAAACTTAATGATTTGCGTGTCAGTCGCAATGCCTTGGTGCTTTCGGCCAAAAATCACAATGCTGAATCCGCTAAACTTTTACCCGAGATACAATCATTGTCGGAAACACATCGTCAGTTGGTTGATCTAATTGATGCGCAATGTGTGTCATTGGGCATAATTTCTTATAGTGATGATGCTACCGGAGTAATGATGGCGCTTGACCAAATTTCCATCGAAACTGAAGAGCAGGTATTGGGATTGACTGAAATCCAACACAAAGTCACCGAATTGCAATCGCAATTACAAAAACTGAACATGGAGAAGAATGAACTCCATTCGGCTGAGGTTACAACTCGTGACGAAGCATCGCGTATCGAATCAAAGATCTCTTCAGCGCGCGAGATGCAAAATGAGGCGACTAAACAAATCATTGAGACAGACAATGTAATGGAGCAGATACTCAATGATGTTGAGAAATTCCTTTGTGTGATTGAAAATTGGCGTGAGGCTGTTTTCGATAATGTGAAACATTTTACAAAACGACTTAACGACCAGGCGCAACAATATTTATCAAGCAAGAACCTACACAACTCCAAACGTGGAGAAAAAGAGTTGTTAATAGGTAAATTGGCTCGAACAAACGAATCAATAAAATCGGTGGAACTGTTTTGGACCGATTGGGTTGCCGATGCAGTGGTTGAGTGCCGTGAGATTGTTGATGTTGATGCAAAGTGGCAAGTATTTGCCATCGAAGCATCTACGTTGGCCGGAGATATTAATCGCTCAAAAGCCGAGGTTGAGCAACTTGATGGGCTTTTGCAGGCATTTTATCGGCAAAATGAACAAATCGATGAGGGTCGTTTGCGCCAACTTGTATCTATTGGTGACATAAACAAGATTAGAGAACGATTGCAGAAAACACTCAATGGTATCACTGAGAGTGAAGGCGCTATTAAAACAAAACAATCGGAGTTGACTCTGCACAAATCGCAACGTCCTAAATCGTTGACCGACGAGGACACTGTGGCTGTTGTAGCTGAAAAAATAGCGTTGCTACAACAAGCGTTAATGTCCAAGACCGAGCAAATAGGAGCAGCTCGTCAACGATTGAAAATCAATGAAGAGAATATTAAAAAAGTTGCAGTCGAAAAAGCCAAAGAGGAACTATTGTATAAGGACTTTATTTCTTGGAAAGGTCTGAAAGAGATGTTTGGCGGAAATGACAACAATAAATTCCGCAAAATCGCACAAGGATATGTGTTGAACGATTTGCTTAAAAGGGCCAATGTTTATCTCTCAAAGCTAAATCGTCGTTATACGATGGATTGTGACATGGGAACACTCACAATACGCATGCATGATAATTATCAAGGAGGAGAGCAAGGACCGGTTGATATTCTTTCGGGTGGAGAAAGCTTCATGGTGTCATTGTCGCTTGCTTTGGCTCTGTCATCAATAAATCGTCGTGGAATGAATATCGATACGCTATTCATTGATGAAGGTTTTGGAACTCTTAGTGGAGAGTGTCTTAACTCGGTGATGCGCATGCTTGAACAAATGAAGGGGCTGAATGGCCGTAGTGTAGGCGTGATTAGTCACGTCGATGTAATGAAGGAGCGAATCCCCGTGCAAATTCATGTGAAACGTATCGATGACTCTTGTAGCGAAATAAAAATCGTGGATACTACGATGGCGTGATGCGTGTAATTTACACACATCGCCTATGTGCTATTCTTTTGCAAAATATCGGTTGATAATTTGTGCGATAGCACCATCGCCGGTTACATTGCAGGCGGTGCCAAAACTATCCATTGCAATGTAAAGAGCAATCATTAGAGCATTGTCGGCCTCGCTAAATCCAAGTATTGAGGTGAGAATACCCATTGAAGCCATAATTGCGCCTCCGGGCACTCCGGGGGCTGCAACCATTGTGATGCCGAGCATACATATAAATCCGGTAAAGAGTGTAAAGTCATAGGGTATGCCATTGGCAATCATCAACGCAAGTGCACATGCTACGATTTTTAGAGTGCTACCACTCATGTGGATTGTGGCACAAAGTGGAATGACAAATCCCGCAACATTACTTTTTACACCCATTTTGACAGTTTGGCGAAGTGATACAGGTATTGTTGCGGCTGATGATTGTGTGCCTAATGCAGTGAAGTAGGCAGGCATCATTGTTGCCAACATTTTGAATGGATTCTTTTTGGCAAATATTGCGGCAACACAATATTGAAATACAAGGACAAAGATGTGTAATCCAAAGATTACGGCAATAATTGAGATAAATGTCATTAGGACACCACCCACCTGGCCACTTGTGGTCATGTTGAGGAAGATGCCAAAAATGTAAAGGGGTAATAGCGGAATAATTACTTTGGCAATTACGAGGTTTATTATATCGCGAAAATCAGTCACAACATTGCGCATGGCTTGTGACGATAATTGGGCTGTGCCAAGCCCTATCACAAATGCCAAAACCAATGCTGTCATTACATTCATCAGCGGTGGTATTGAAACAGTGAAGTAGGGGGCTAACGTTGTGGCTTGATTTATCTCGGCCGTGAGAGAGCCGGGATTAATTAACGATGGAAATATACTTGCGCCTGTGGCATAGGATAGAAGTCCCGATGCAATAGTTGCCACATAAGCAATTGCTGCAGTGGCAATGAGCATTTTGCTCGCTTTTTTTCCTATGTCGGCAATTGCAGGCGCAACAAATCCCACGATGAGCAATGGTATTGTGAAACCAAGAAATTCGCTGAAAATTGAATTAAAAGTAATGAATATGCGAGATAGCCATGCAGGGAATACATATCCGGCTCCTATACCAAGGGCTATTGCGATAATTATGCGGCCAAGTAAACCTATTTTTAGTTTGCTCATTTTTATCGTAGGTGTTGTAAGGGTTTATGATTGTGGGGAGAAACAAAAATCTCCCATTTATTTGAGACCCAAAATTAGGAATTATTCCTTAGATGACAAAATTATGTGAAAACTAAAAAATCCCGACTGAGAGCCGGGATTCATTTTCATGTGGTTGTTATGGGTTATTCTTCAACAAGTTCAAAGTCTTCTTTAGTAACTCCGCAAAGAGGGCAAGACCAATCATCGGGAATATCTTCAAAAGCTGTTCCGGGTGCAATTCCACCATCGGGGTCACCTACTTCGGGGTCATAAATCCAATCACATACTGTGCAACGATACTTTTTCATAATCATTATGTTTTAAGAGTTATTTACTTGTTTTATTTGTTTGATGCAAAGTTAACACAAAAAGTAATTGATGTCAAATAGATAATCTCAATTCACCTATAGATAGGATAAATATAACGGGCGAGATGACGACTAATCGTCCTGTTGCTCAATTGGTTGGAACATTTCTCGGCCTTCGCCACACACCGGACAAACCCACGAAAATCGGTCGGGTAGTTCTTCAAATTCTATTCCCGGAGGAATTCCGCCGTCGGGATCACCCTTTTCAGGGTCATATACCCATTGGCACACTGTACAACGATATTTCTTCATATATAAATGTGTTAAGGAAATTGTTTGAAAGTATAACACATTTAAATGATAAAGGTTTATTTGAAATGATTATAGGGATAGAAAACAATACCCTATAAAAAGAAAAAAGCTGACCACTGGGTGGACAGCTAAATTCCTGTTTTAATTGTAGCTTAGCTTACAATTATTTGCACTTAACTGAGTCACATTTGCAAGTGTCGCAAGCGCAAGAATCAACGCCGCAGCAAGTTGTGTCTTCAATAACTACAGTAGTGTCTTCAACAACTGCAGCTACAGTGTCAGCAGCAGCTTCTGCTTTTTCAGCGTTACCGCAAGAGAACAAAGATGCGCTGAAAACAACAGCAAGTAATAAAACTAACTTTTTCATTTCTTTGATGATTAAATAATAAAACAATATTTTTAGCTTCAAAAACGCCACAAAGGTAATACAAAAATGAATAATGACAAACAATTTTTATCAATTTTTTTATTTTTGCAGTCACTTTGTAACATATTTAGACTGATTGTAACATTGAATGCATGTTTATGCGTTTATGCTGTTGGCATTTATGCGTGAAACGATGTTATTTGCCATGACTACGGCCGAAGTGATGTGGGCACATATGTGGTCGGCTCCAATGAGTTTGTCGATATTGGCATGTTTTAATGTTTCATGTACTGTGGCTTGTACTCCCGACAATACAACATGAATGCCATCTTTTTGAGATGATTTGATGAGAATTTCCAAGTTATGCAATCCTGTTGAATCGATAAATGGCACTTTGCGCATTCTGATGATACGCACTAATGGTTTGTTGGCCATTGATGTACGCATCAATTCATCAAACTTAGTAGCGACTCCAAAGAAGAATGGGCCGTCAATCTCGTAGATTTCAACACCTTTGGCCACGTCGAGCACTTCATGGGTGGTCGCTTCGGTGCCTTCGGCCACGTCAAGTTGTTCGCTATATACTTTGATTTGTGTATTTTCCATCACACGACGTAGGAAAAGTACAACAGCAAGCAACAATCCGATTTCGATTGCAATCGTTAGGTCGAAAATTACAGTCAAAAGGAATGTTACTATCAAGACCGAAATATCACTTTTGGGCGATTTGAATATCCCTATAATGGTGCGCCACCCACTCATATTATATGACACAACGATAAGAACTGCGGCCAAACATGCCATTGGAACATAGTTAATCAAAGGCATGAGGAAGAGGAATATGAGTAGCAATACTATTGTGTGGATAATTCCGGCAACAGGTGTGCGACCGCCGTTTGTGATATTTGTCATGGTTCGTGCAATTGCTCCGGTAACAGGAATACCTCCGAAGAATGGTACGGTTATATTGGCAATTCCTTGACCGATGAGTTCGGTGTTGCTATTGGTGTGAGAACCGGTTACACCATCGGCAACGGTCGCTGAAAGGAGTGATTCAATAGCACAAAGCACGGCAATAGTAAATGCCGAAGGAAGCAACTGATTGATGGTGCTCATTGAAATGTTGAAGCCATGGGGTGCAGGGATTTCTGAACTCATTCCACTGAATCGGTCGCCGATAGTTTCAACGTAGAATTCGGGAACGAAAAGTTTAATAAGATATACTGCTACTGTAATAACTATAATGGCAATGAGCGCTCCCGGTAATTTTTTAGAAATAAAAGGAGTGCCAATGATTATGAACAACGAGGCGAGACCAACGATGAGGGTTGAAATGTCTATTTGTGTGAAATTCTGGATATAGACGCCCCATTTGGGAATAAATTCGCTTGGAACGTTGCTCAATCCCAATCCAAAGAAGTCGTTAATCTGTGTGGAAAAAATGGTTAGTGCGATACCGGCAGTAAATCCCACTACAATGGGATAGGGGATAAATTTTATCACAGTGCCGAGCCTGAAAAGACCCATTACAACAAGAATGAGTCCGGCTATAAATGTTGCGATAGCCAATCCTTGAAGGCCATAAACCGCAATAATGTTATATACGATAACGATGAATGCGCCGGTTGGTCCTCCAATTTGAACACTGTTGCCACCAAATGCCGACACCATAAATCCGCCTAAGATGGCGGTGATTAACCCCACTGTTGGAGTCACGCCTGAAGCAATACCAAATGCAATGGCAAGAGGCAATGCAACAATCCCAACAACAATACCGGCAATTAAATCATCTTTAAATCGACTCATAGAATAGTTGCGTAATGCAGACAATATCTTAGGTCGAAAGTCAATTGTACCTGAGAAATTCATACCTTTTAATAAAAATATATAATCACAATCTTTTTTAACGGCTGCAAAATTACAAAATATTTCATTATCCAAGATGCTTTGTGGCAATTTAAATGAGTGTTAAGTTGTGAAATTTCTTTTGGGGGTGTTAAAAGGTCAGTTAAAAAATGACCTATGTGAAACTTTTGCGATTGTGATTGTGTTTTTGATGTAAAATTTATTCATGTTGTAAAATATGTATTTATTATGAATTGGATTGTTGATCTTTTCAGAGAGTATCCATCATTGGCGATATTCTTGACAATTGGAGTTGGTTTTTGGGTTGGAAAACTAAAGTATCGCAATTTTTCACTTGGAACGGTAACGTCGGTGTTGCTTGTAGGTGTCTTGGTCGGACAGATGCATATTCCCATCTCCGGCCCATTAAAATCGGTGTTTTTCTTGCTATTCCTTTTTGCGATTGGATATAGTGTAGGCCCACAGTTTTTCAGGTCATTAAGAGGCTCCGGAATAAAACAGGTAGTTTTTGCGTGTGTGTTATGTGTTGTGTGTCTATTGGTGACATGGGGCATTGCGGCTGTAATGGGGTATTCACCAGGTGAAGCAGCCGGACTATTGTCGGGGGCACAAACGATTTCGGCAGTAATCGGAGTTGGTGGAGATACGATAAACACGTTAAACGTGTCGGCCGCTCAAAAACAAGCATGGGTTGATATTATACCTGTGTGTTATGCCGTAACCTATATTTTTGGTACCGTAGGGTCGGCCTATATTTTAGGAAACATTGGCCCGAAGATGTTGGGTGGCTTGGATAAAGTGAGAGCCGCAACAGCTCAACTTGAAAAGGATTTGAATCGTAGTGATGAATCCAATGACCCGGAATATGTAAATGCAAGCAATCCGGTACAATTCCGTGCCTATCAGGCATCTGCCTCTTATTTTGACACTCCTCGTGCCGTGAGTGAGATTGAATCTTATTTAGAAGGAATGAACCGCCGTATTTTTGTTGAGAGAGTGCGCAAAGATGGTCAAATAATATCTCTCACTCCCGACACAAAAGTGTGCCATGGTGATGAGGTCGTGTTAAGCGGACGTCGAGAATTTGTTATACAAGATGAAAGTTGGATCGGGCCTGAGATTGATGACAATGAATTGTTGACTTTCCCTGTTGAGGAGCTGCCGGTAATGGTGACGAAAAAAACGGTTGATGGTAAAAGTGTTGATTGGTTGCGACACAAGCCCTATATGCGTGGCGTTATTATTAAAGGCATAAAACGTGGAGGAGTGCCGATTCCGGTATTGGCCCAAACCGAGTTGTGTGCAGGTGATATTTTGACAATCAATGGTATAGCTCAAGATGTTAACGGTGCGGCTACCGAGTTGGGTTATATAGATCGTCCCACAAATAAAACCGATTTGGTGTTTGTCGGCTTAGGTATTGTAATCGGTGGAATAGTTGGTGCATTGACATTGCATCTTGGAGGTGTTCCCATTAGTTTGAGTACGAGTGGAGGAGCATTGATAGCCGGATTGGTATTTGGTTGGTTGCGCTCAAAACGTCCCACATTTGGCCGTATTCCCGAACCATCGTTGTGGATCTTAAATAATCTCGGGTTAAACATGTTTATAGCTGTGATTGGAATCTCAGCAGGCCCGACGTTTATAAGTGGAATAAAAGAGGTTGGTTTTATGTTGTTTATTGCCGGCATATTGGCGACATCAATACCTCTGTTCATAGGAATTTGGATGGGCGCGAAAGTGTTTAAGTTTCACCCTGCAATCAATCTTGGGTGTTGCGCAGGAGGGCGCACAACTACAGCCGCTCTTGGTGCTATACAAGATTCTTTGCAAAGTTCAATCCCGGCAATGGGCTATACAATCACCTACGCCGTAGGTAACACTCTTCTCATATTGTGGGGTGTGGCAATTGTGCTATTAATGTCATAAGAGCTTAATAATTAATATAGTATAAATAAAATAATCTCAATAAACATGGACAATTTAAAAAACAACGATAGCTTGGTCTGTCGTGATTTAGAAAAGAAGTTGGAGTCAATGAGCCCGTTTGAAATAAAAAATAGGCTTATCGAGCTCGCACAAGAAGATGCTCGTAAATCAACATCTACATTTTTGAATGCCGGTCGTGGTAATCCAAATTGGATTGCAACAATTCCACGTGAAGCATTCTTCCTCTTGGGCAAATGGGGGATAGCTGAATGTCGTCTCACAAAAGATGCCGGAGATGGTATTGCCGGAATCCCTACTTCACGGGGCAGTGGAGCGCGATTAAGAGCCTTTCTTCGTGAACATGAAGATGAAGAGGGTGCAATATTGTTGCGAGGTGCATTTGATTATTTGGTAAATGTGAAACACCAAAATGCCGATGATGTAGCCTATGAATGGGCCGAAGCCGTCATAGGCGACCAATATCCTACTCCCGATCGCATCTTGCCGTTTACTGAAATACTTGTGCGAGACTATCTTGCACAGGAAATGGGAGGTGGCATGAATGTCAATGAGATTTTTGATTTGTTTGCAGTCGAAGGTGGTACGGCCGGAATGTGCTATGCATTTGATTCTTTGCAAGAGAATTATTTGCTCAATAAAGGGGATAAAATTGCTCTGATGACACCGATATTTACCCCTTATATTGAAATACCAACGCTTGATCGTTTCTCGTTTGATGTGGTTAATATAAGTGCCAATAGGGTAAATGTCGATGGTTTCCATCAGTGGCAATATCCCGATGAGGAGATTGACCGTTTGCGTGATAAGAACATAAAACTTCTTTGTCTGGTAAACCCGAGCAATCCACCATCTTACATGTTGGCTCACCGCACGATTGATCGCATCGTTGATATTGTGAAGCATGATAACCCCAACCTCATGATTGTGACCGATGATGTATATGGCACATTTGTTGAAGGTTTCAGGTCGTTGATGTATGAGTTGCCCCACAATACAATGTGTGTTTATTCGTTCTCAAAATATTTTGGCGCAACCGGTTGGCGTTTGGCTGTGATGGCTGTAAATAAGGATAATATATTTGACAAGCTGATAGCACAACTTCCGGATGCTGAAAAAGCAGCGTTGCGCAAGCGATATGGTTCGTTGACATTGCAACCCGATGAAATCAAATTTGTGGATCGACTTGTTGCCGATAGCCGTCTCGTTGCACTGAATCACACTGCCGGCCTTTCAACACCGCAACAAATGCAGATGTCGCTTTTTGCAGCCTATGCACTGCTTGACAGGGAAAATGTGTATAAGAAACGTATGCAGCAGATTATTCATAATCGTCTTGAAGCATTATGGAAAACGTCGGGGTTTACATTGTTGCCCGATGAAACGCGAGCAGGATATTATTCCGAGATAGATATCATGGTGTGGGCTCGCAAGCTGTATGGCGAAGATTTTGCTAAGTATCTGAACGATAATTTTGAGTCGCTCGATTTTGTGATGCGACTTGCACAAGAGTCGGCGGTGGTGTTGTTGAATGGTGACGGATTTGCCGGGCCATTGTGGTCGGTGAGAGCGTCGCTGGCCAATCTCGACCGTCGGTCATACCTGAAAATCGGCGTAGCGATAAATAAAATACTCAATGAATACTATGAAGCTTATAGGGCTTCAAAAAGGTAGCGAAAGGAGGTGTCTTTAATAATGAACAGAGCCCAAAGATATTTTTGGACTCTGTTTATTATTGACTCATATAATGCGCCGCATTTTATTTTTTTGAATCGGCAAAACGATCAGGATAATCAATCTTGATGGCGTTGTGCTTTAAGGCATATATAATGAATGCAATGCCGGCTATAATGAATGGAATGCTGAGCCATTGCCCCATGTTTAGTGTCATTGATGCTTCAAAAGCCGATTGATCGTTTTTGATGAATTCAATGAGGAATCGAGCGGTGAAAACTCCTATCAAGAACGTTCCAAACAGTAATCCCGGGCGCTCTTGTGCATTGCGTTTCCAGTACATTATCATTAAAAGCGCAAAAAGTGCGAAATAGCACAATGCTTCATATATTTGAGTCGGGTGGCATGCCTGCCCTTCGTAAAGAGCGTGCCATTCACGAGAACGAATAAACATGAATCCCCACGGGAGGTCTGTTGCATGGCCAAATATTTCGGAGTTGAATAGGTTTCCCATTCTGATGAGGCCGGCCACAAGTGCAACGGCAACGACCAATCGGTCAAGAGTCCATATTATGTTGCGCTTTGCGGTGAATTTAGAGAAGCCCCACACAGCCAGCAACACTCCTATTGCGCCGCCATGGCTTGCCAATCCTCCTTCCCATGTATAAAGAATTTCTATGGGGTGTTGTGAATAGTATTCCCATTCATAGAAAATGACATGTCCCAATCGAGCGCCGACAGCTGTGCCGACCATTACCCACAAAAGTAATGATCCAAGCCATTTTTCTTGAGCGCCTTCGTGCTTGAATATTTTTTCAATGATTTTATATCCGATGAGGAATCCGATGAGAAACATCAACGAATACCATCGGAGTGTTATGAATGAATCAAATATGATGGGATTGAAATCCCACACGATGTAGTTGAGCATAATGTTATCTAAGTGTAATTAGAGTTTTATTAACCTTCTTTTTGGAAGTATATCTTTGCGGCTCGTCTCACTTTGGGACTTAGGCGTAAAATCGCATACATTGTGGGTATTGTCATCAATGCAAATGCCAAGTCCATGATGCTGACTACCAAGTCAAGGGAAATGATGCAGGCTACGACAATCATAAATAGGTAGAAATAGTCATAGTATTTACCATTTTTCTCTCCAAAGAGGTAGCTTGCGCACTCTGTGCCGTAGAATGAGTAGGAGAACATTGTTGTGATTGCAAAGATAAACACGATGAGCATGAGTGCATATTCGCCCCAGCCCGGTAGCATGGTCTCAAATGCGTTCAATGCAATGTATAATCCTTTAACCCCCTCAACTTCAATGGGGCTGATAGTCATTGCCATGAGAATGGGAATAGATGTTAATGTGCACACAAGTCCTGAGTCAATTGCCGGACCTATCATGGCAATGAGTCCTTCTCTCACAGGCTCGGGGTTGCGTGAGGCGCCATGCATGAGTGATGCTGTGCCCACTCCGGCTTCGTTGACATACATTGCTCGTCGTGCTCCGGTGAGGGCTACAAATGCCAATGCACCAAAGCCGGCCTCAAGATTAAATGCTTCGCTAACAATTTGATGGAATACTTTGGGCAGTAATTCAATGTTCAGGATAATAATAATGAATACCAACAAAAAGTATAGCCCCACCATTGCAGGAACAACTTTAGTGGCGATTTTAGATATGCGTTTGATGCCTCCAAGCACCACAATTGACACAACTGCTCCTATGATGAGTCCGGTGATTAATCGGAAGTTGAATGTGTCGGGAGCGTCAAGCACTGTGATGAATGATTCGGTGAGTTGATTGGCTTGCATGAAACAGAGTGTCCCAATCATGCCAAACACGGCAAAGAATATGGCAAGCGGCCTAAAGTGTCTGCCAAGTCCGGAGGTGAGTATATACATCGGCCCGCCATGGGTGTTGCCATCTTTGTCTTTCCCTTTATACATGATGGCAAGTGTCCCTTCAAAGAATTTCGTACCCATTCCCAGGAGTGCGCTCACCCACATCCAAAAGATGGCTCCGGGACCACCGATGGAGATTGCAATCGCTACACCTGCAATATTTCCCATGCCTACGGTTGAACAGATACTGCTCATTAGGGCTTGGAAGGAACTGATTTCCCCTTCTCCGGTTGATTTACTTGTGCGAAGCGCTTTGATTGACCATTTGATGCGGCGCAATGGAATTGCTCCGGAGTATATAAATAGGAATAATCCTCCACCTATTAACCAAAAAAATAACGGATAGCCACATACAAAGTCGGCCACCGATGTGATAAAATCACCCATATTGTTATTTATGTTTTATAATCAATGTGAAATTTAAACTACAAAGTTACTACTTTTAGAGCATTATTCATTATTACTAAATGTAATATTAAAAAAAATTAGAACAATATGGAGAATAAAAGTGATTTGAACGCATAAAAAACGAGGTGAAGCAGTTGATGTTGTAGTATCGGCTTCACCTCGTTAAATGTTGTTTTAAATAGGGCGTTTATTTGATGAATGTAATAGATGAACTTTCAAGTTCTTTCCCGTTCAGATAAAATTTGCGGGTGTTGATGGTTTTATTCCCTTCGCTTGAAAATTTATTGCTATAACTTACCTCGTCTGTGCTTCCATCGGCCCAGTGAATGATGAACGATTCATTTTCAGTAGCTACGGCTCCGTCAAATTCACCAAAGTACAGACGTGGCGCTCCGTCGATGTTGACGAGGATAAAGCCATAAAACCTTGGCATATAATATCTTGAAACGACAGTGTGCCTATTCCAATCGTCGGCGGTATAGTCTCGACAATCAACGATAGGAAATTCTTTGCCGTAGTAAGAAATATAGGTGTCAGTGAAAAAATCGGCATTTTCTTCGGGAGAAAGAAGGCTTTTACCTGAGGCATCGTTTACTTGCATATAAAATGTGATTGGAGCATAGTCGGTTATTACCATGTCGGAATCATCGCTATCAATGCATGATGTAAACGTGAGTGAGAATAATGCAAATAAAATTGACACTAATGTTAGATGTTTCATAATATTTTTTTTTAAACTAAATGACGTATCAATTCCTCACGATTTCCATCAAGAAGGTCAATGACCGGGATTTCAATCATTGTATAGGCTCCGGCCTTTTGTCGCATTGATGCTCGTGCGGCTCCAACTAAGATTTGAGCAGTGAGGGCGGGGTTATTAATGCTCATGTTAAACTCAAATCGTTGATTCTGAGTTTTTCCGGATACACCTTTTCTCACCATGTTTACACCATGCCCCATGTCTTTTATGTCGTCAACCGATGATACTTGTAGAACATGAGTTTCATCGTTGGCAAAATAGGGGTCTTCTTTGATTGCGCGTGTTACGTCGTTGAGGCTGTAGCCATCTTCCAATTCAACGTAAACCATGCGACGGTGTATTCCGGTGCCGAGGGGTATTGTCATCGAGAGCGCATTTTTTACTCCGGCTTTGGATTTAACACAAACAGTGTGTCCCATACTCATTCCGGGACCAAAATTGGTGTAGGTGATGCCTTTGGGTGCAGCAGCTTCCAATAGTGTGCGAATTATGGAGTCGCTACCCGGATCCCAACCGGCCGAAATGATTGCTACCGAATTGTGTTTTTGGGCAATCGCGTTGAGTCGTGAACGTAGATCGGCAATCCCTGTGTGAATGTCGAAGCTATCAACTGTGTTGATGCCTTCTGAGAGTAATATCTCGGCATGCTTTTCTACTTCGCGAGTGGGTGTGCATAGAATGGCAACATCAATTTTGCCTAATTCATGTATATCGGTAACGACTTTGATTGATGCGAGCTCTGCCGGGTTGTTTGCTACGCTGCGTCTCACAACTCCTGCTATCTCAAAATCGGCAGTTTCTTGTAGCGCTTCAAGTACGAAACGTCCAATATTGCCATAACCCACGATGGCGGCTTTAATTTTTGACATAGTGAAAATAGGTTTATATTAAAAACAAGGCGGTTGTGCTATAAGATTTAAGACAACCGCCATCAGAAATTTTTTTTATTCGGGTTGGCGACCGTTTACAATCGCTTCAGTGTCTTTGGCAATCATTAATTCCTCGTCGGTTGGAATCACAACGACTTTAACTTTTGATGCCGCTGTTGAGATAATTGTTTCAGTTCCACGGGTTTTTGCATTTATCTCTTTGTCGATTTCTACGCCCATGAATGAAAGTGGAGCGCAAACGTTTTCGCGAACACCTGTTTGGTTTTCACCAACACCGCCGGTGAATACGATGATGTCAACACCTCCCATTTCGGCTGCATAGGCTCCGACATATTTGATGATGCGTTGCTCGTACATTTGTAGAGCAAGTACCGCACGCTCGTTGCCGGCTTTGTCGGCGGCTTCTATTTCGCGCATATCTGATGAAATTTCGCTCACTCCGGCAACACCACTTTCTTTGTTGATGATGCGTTGTATGTCGGCAGCTGTGAGATTGTGTTTCTCCATGAGATATGTGAGTGCTCCGGGATCAATATCGCCTACGCGAGTACCCATCATGAGGCCTTCTGTGGGGGTGAGTCCCATTGAAGTGTCAACGCTTTTGCCAAATAAAACGGCAGTGATTGATCCTCCGTTACCCACGTGGCAAGTGATGATGCGTTGTTTGGTGATGTCTTCGTTGAGGAATTGGCACACACGTTGTGACACATAACGATGGCTGGTGCCATGGAAACCATATCGACGCACGCCATCTTCGGCATAGTATTTATATGGGAGGGCATACATGTAGGATTTTGCCGGCATTGTTTGATGGAATGCTGTGTCAAATACTCCCACTTGAGGCACGTTGGGCATCAATGCTGTAATGGCTTCAATACCTGTCATGTTTGCAGGGTTGTGAAGTGGTGCGATTGCGTAGCATTCTTTGATTTTAGCGATTACATCTTCGTCAATGAGTACGCTCTTGTTGAACTTTTCGCCACCATGCACCACGCGGTGTCCCACTGCGTCGATTTCATCAAAGCTTTTGATGCAACCTTCTTTTTCGTCTGTTAGGTTGTGTAGAATAGCGCTGATTGCTCCGTTGTGGTCGGTGAGACCAAGTTCCACGATTTCTTTTGAGCCATCGTTGCGTTTAAATTTTAGGAATCCGTCTTCGAGACCTATTTTTTCAACACCGCCTTCAGCAAGGGTATTGTTATCGGTTGTGTCAATGAGTTTATATTTTACTGAGCTACTTCCGCAGTTTAATACTAAAATTTTCATGTTATAGGGGATTTATTTGTGAGACTTAATGCCAATTGCTTGGTTGCAAGTTATGATTACGGTTTTGAAGATGTCTTCGGGGAAACAACCACGTGATAGGTCGTTAACCGGTGCGGCGAGACCTTGAAGAATTGGACCTACGGCTTGAACACCTCCTAAACGTTGAACGAGTTTGTAGCTGATGTTACCAACTTCGAGTGAAGGGAATACAAGCACGTTGGCACGTCCGCTTAATGGGCTGTTTGGCGCTTTGCTATTGGCAACACCGGGTACAAGTGCTGCGTCGGCTTGGAGTTCTCCATCGAGAATGAGTTCGGGCGCCATTTGTTTTGCTATAGTAGTAGCTTCGATAACTTTGTCAACGCGAGGATGTTTGGCACTTCCTTTGGTTGAGAAACTGAGTATTGCTACACGAGGCTCAATTGCGGCAATGTCGCGAGCTGTTTGGGCTGCCGATACTGCAATTTGGGCAAGCTCGGGTGCTGAGGGCTCAGGTATAACTGCACAGTCGGCAAATACGAGAATGTCATCGGTGCCATATTGTGAGCCTTCGGGCAATAACATGATGAATGCTCCTGAAACCACGTCGATGCCGGGTTGGGTTTTGATAACTTGGAATGCGGCACGAAGCACATTGCCGGTGGTGTTCATCGCTCCGGCAACTTGTCCATCTGCGTCTCCGGCTTTAATCATCAAGCAACCCAAATAGAGTGGATTGGCGGTTGTGAGTCGAGCTTCTTCCATTGTGATGCCTTTGCTTTTGCGTAACTCAAAGTAGATTGGCGCATAGCGATCAATTACTGCTTCGTCGGCAGGATTGATGACTGTTGCTCGTTTGATATTGTCGAGTTTAAGGTCTTTTGCCATGGCATTGATATCTTTGGGGTCGCCTATGAGTATTACATCGGCGATGCCTTCTGCTATAATGCGATCGGCTGCAGTGAGTGTACGAGGCTCCGTTCCTTCGGGGAGCACAATGCGTTGACGTTGTTGTTTTGCTCTTTCTGTGAGCTTGTCAAAAAGTCCCATAATATCGTTTCTCTTTTTTAGTGTTTTATTTATAATGCAAAAGTAAGATTAAAATACCATAAATTGATAATGAAAAGGTAGAAATTTATCAAAACTATATTAATAAGGTTTATAAAATGCTGAATTTTGCCGTAGAACTCTATGATATATTGTAAAAAAATAGTTATTTCGCAGAAGAATATAGTGCTACAATTATTCCCTGCTGTAGCCTTGATTGTTGATGGATTATTATGGAAGAATCAAAGAGAAAAATAATTCTTGAATATGATATGAAAAGCACTCCGGTGTTGCTACTTTGGAATTATGTGTCCACTGCCAATGGCCTCTCAGAGTGGTTTGCCGATAACGTTGTGCTCAACCATAAAGATTGCGTGTTTACGTGGAATGGGGTGTCGCAGCGAGCAACAATGTTAGGGTCTCGATTGGGAATTTATATGAAATTCCGGTGGGAGGGCGATTGTGTCGGCAGTTTTTTTGAATTTCGCATAACGGTGAATGAACTTACCGATGCGACGGTGTTGCAAGTTACTGATTATGTTGAACGCGGAGATGAACAAGACGCTATTGATCTATGGAACTCGCAGATTGAAATATTGCGCCGACGTATTGGTTGTTGATGCCTTCGATTAAAAAAACAAAATCCGCAACACGCATAGCATGTGGCGGATTATTGTTTGTTTAGAGAACTTGTTCTCGCAGTTATTAGTTGCGACGTTCTTTAATACGAGCTTTCTTACCAGTGAGAGCACGGAGGTAATAAAGTTTAGCGCGACGCACTTTACCATATTTGTTAACTACGATTGAGTCAATAAATGGTGATTCAATGGGGAAGATACGTTCAACTCCGATGTTGTCACTCATTTTGCGTACAGTAAAACGCTTTTTGTCGCCTTCTCCTGCAATTTTGATTACAACTCCACGATATTGTTGGATACGTTCTTTGTTACCTTCCTTGATGCGGTAAGCAACTGTGATTGTGTCGCCAGGGCCAAATTCGGGGTGTTGTTTGCCTGTTGCGAAAGCCTCTTCGGCAATTTTAATTAAATCCATTGCGTTGATTTTTAGAATGTTAACATTACTCGCAATATGCGCGGGCTACAATTGTCCCGCCAGAGATTGCGAAATCGACTGCAAAATTACACATTTTTACTCTAACTTGCAACTCCTTGAGAAGAAAATAATTAAAACTGCCGGATTTTGCTCGTGGGAAATTTTAGGAAATTATTTGGGTGAGCTTAATTATTGTCATTTTGGTAAAATACCGATTTATGCGATGAAAAAATAGAGACAAGAGCTTTGACGAGTGATGTGATACCGTTTTAGCTATTATATAATAATGTATATATTTAAACTGTGCTGTTGTCCGATGCAAATATCTATGTTGCGATATTTATGTGGCAAGTTCTTAGTCCGGTAGTGTTGGCTGTAGATTCGCGGATAGGCCCGATTTGTTGTGATATGAGACATTTTGTGGCGGAAACGCTTAAAATAGTAAATAGCTGATTATCAGAGAGATGCTGATTGTTGAGGTGATGAAATTCTTAATATTTGTGAAAATGGATAAAATTTAGGGTTGAAAAAGATGTTTTATAACATGTTTTTTACTACCTTTGCACTCGCTTTTGGAAAACAACCATCGAGAGCGCTTGATGGGGAAAGCAAAGAAATGCTGAAAATGGCGACCAAACAAAATTTTTCTCAAAAAATTTTGGCAATTCAAAAAATGGTTGTACCTTTGCAAAGTTTTCGGCTCGCAAAAAATCGAGGATAAGAAAGCGTAGTTAGGACATTGAAATAATTACAATAGACGAAGTAGTACAAGAGTCATTAAAAATGATC
>JAFVPD010000021.1 GCA_017505535.1 Muribaculaceae bacterium | reverse complement strand
TCACACAATGCAGCAATAAAAGAATAACTAATAATTTTTTCATTTTCTTGATTTATTTATGTTCTTAATAGCGGCCTTATAGTTATCAAATCGATAATTCATTTTGCTGATTGCTCCTGACGAATTGAAAAATCGGATAGTGTTTTGTGAGATACAATTAAAATTCAAGTACTCTATATTAATCTAACTCTCACCAAATTAGGGCGTATTAAGAAATGGCTTTGATATGTGATCTTCCAAATTGTACGGCATTCTATATACGATTTCATACAATTCAAATAATTCTCCTTGAACATAGATTGGGACACAAAAAGAATCTCCATAAAATTCAATTTTAAATTTGGGGGTAATCTTAGTTGTGGTGCCTTTAGAATGTAATAATATGTCATCTGCAAGTTTAGAGATATATTGAGTATCATTTATCGTTTGATGTTGTAACCATCTCTGTTCTACTTTTTTATATATTTTTATAGAATCTGCCGAAGCCATTTTTAATGCACCACGATAATCGTAGTCTTTGTCTGGAAATGGAATTCCTTCTTTAATGGGTTTAGCTTTTTGCTTAAACATATAAGATAGATAATTCGATATAAATATAGATAGATTAAATGCGATATAATGCTCGTTGAAAATATCTAATAATGTATGCGACATATATGCTGTTATTATCTCTCCGCTCTTCAGATATATCCTAATTTTTCCTCTTATTTCTAAAGGATCTCCATTATAATATCCATCTGCCATTATCCCCATATTATACTCAAAACCCTTACTCTTTTCCCAAATTTCGTTTGGGGAAAGCATTGTTTCTTCAAGTGTATATTGTGGCAAGTAGTTTATAATAGTACTAAATAAGAATTTTGAGATATCATCTTTTATTATAATGCTATCAACACTCATTCCTTCTTTTTCCCTAAATATAGAGTCAGTCAATAAAAATTCATACAGTTTATCAAATGCTTTGCGATCTATACCATAATGGCCAAAAGACGTTACAGACCAATCAATAGTACGTATAATTACACTATCCACTTTTTCTGCCTTAATCGGTGTCCTTAATTCTGCATTTGCGGATATTATCCCCAATAATATTAGATATATTGTTATTCTTCTCATAATTTCTTCCTGGACGCTTGTATAAATTCCGTCAATAATTGTATTAATCTCTGAATTATTTCGTTGGGTACTTTGTTAGATGTAGGATCTTCTATGGGTGTTTTTGTTGTTTGCTTTTGCAACATCAGCGACAGCGTCAATAACCTCGTCAGCGGCACGGGCGCTTTTTATAGCCGAGCTGGCTCCTCCAGGGATTCCTGGCAAGATAACTGCAGCAACATCGATAATCACGCAAGTGGGCCGTCGCAACCTTTGCCGAAAGGAGTCCCGGCAAGAGGCTTAGTAGTATCATGGCTATCACTCGCATCATATCGGCATGGTTGTTAAGGTCGTTTTGGCAAAGATACAATTTCCCTTGATATATCGTGAGGGGATTGATGTGGATTAAAGTTTTTTAACGGCGACTATGTGTAAACAAAAATGAGCCTCATTGGGTAATGAAGCTCATCTTTGGGGTTTATGTAATAGGGATTCTGGAACTGTCCCTTAATGTTGGCGTGTGTTTGCCGAATCAATATATCCGAACATAAGTATATGAGTCGCCATCTTCGTCGGTTAAGATAAATCTATCTGCTGACGACATACTAATATATTCAGTCCAAGAAGCTCCGGTTCTATCAACTCGTATAAGAAGTCCAGCATTATAAGTATAAGACCCAGTTTGAGGAGAGCCTGAGTATCCAGTGCACTCCCAATAATATGTACCATCTTTATAGAAAGTGTAAGTATCAGGGCCCCAATACATATGATTGTCACATTTCCACTTCCCTATAATAGGAATACGATTTGCGGGTTCATCGTCATTGCCACAACTTACCATTGAAATGCTCATTATCAACAGCATGAGCATCATTGAAAAAGTTTTCTTCATTTAAGTAAATTTTGAGATTAATAAAAATATTGATTATATATGCGAATGCAAAGTTACATTTATCAATACTTCTTAACCTTTGTTGGGCGTAAGTAATTTTTACTAAAGCGTAAAAAATAATTATGGATATTCGTTCCTGTTTATTATGTCGGAGTAATATTTGAAAAAATCGTGATGTAAAACTTGCGAGATATGCAATAACAACTCTGAGTTTATCGATTGCGAGGCAAAGATATGGTACACATTGGGCCGGGTACAATTGATTTTGCGCGCAAACCAAGCCGGAGTGCGCTCTTGCCGTTCAAGTTCTTGTTTTATCAATTGACCAATATGTATCATAAAAAAGTGGAACTGCTAATGCCAATCTCTGACTGGGGTACCGCCAAGCACCTTGAACACAGATAAGCAAAAACAGTTCACACCTATAGGCATGAACTCTTGGTCTCTGCTTATTCTCGTGTTCTTAAAATTTTGGCGGTTTTCAGTCGGGAGAATAAGAGCCAATAGCTCTATTTTTAATATGTTGTTATATCTCTATTTCTGTTTCGTTCTGCTTTTGTGAGAGTTATATTACAAACTTAAAGATTCATCACACTATATTTATGTTGTAATAGCCCAAAATTAGCATATCATGTTTAATGAGTTAATAATTGTGTAATAAATAACTCGGGCAACAACCTATCGCCGTAGCCCGAATTATTTTTCAAGCGTGTAATTCTTATTAGTCAAAGTTTAGCCGATTTTATCTACTTCAAGGTCTGCGCCGTGCACTTCGTGCCAGGGGAGGCCCTGGAGGTTGAGTTGTTCCATGAAAGGATCGGGGTCAAATTCTTCAACGTTGTGAACGCCCGGTTTAACCCATTTGCCGGTGAGGAACATCATTGCACCAATCATGGCGGGAACTCCGGTGGTGTAGCTCACTGCTTGCATTCCGGTTTCTTTGTATGCTTCTTGGTGGCTGCAGTTGTTGTAGATATAGTAGGTAGCCTGATTTCCTTGTTTGTCCTTACCCGAGATGCGGCAACCAATCGAAGTCTCGCCTTTGTAGTTTTCTCCGAGGTCTTGAGGGTTGGGTAGTACGGCTTTGAGGAATTGCAATGGAACGATTTTCACACCGTTGTATTCAACTTCATCGATGCGCGCCATGCCTATGTTTTGGATAACTCGCAAGTGAGTGAGGTATTCTTGTCCAAAAGTCATCCAGAAACGAGCGCGTTTAATTGTGGGATAGTTGATTACGAGCGATTCAAGTTCTTCGTGATAGAGGAGGTATGAGTCGCGAGGTCCAATATTGGGATAGGTGAGTGGTGCGTGTATTTCAAGAGGGCCGGTTGTTACCCATTTGCCATCTTGGTAGTAGCGACCGTTTTGGGTAATTTCGCGAATGTTGATTTCGGGGTTGAAGTTTGTTGCAAAAGCTTTGCCATGGTCGCCGGCATTACAATCGACGATGTCGAGATACTCCATTTCCGAGAAGTGGTGTTTTGCGGCATAGGCAGTGAATACCCCCGAAACCCCCGGGTCGAAACCACAGCCGAGAATAGCTGTGAGGCCGGCTTTTTCAAAGCGTTCACGATAGGCCCATTGCCATGAATATTCAAAGTGGGCTTCGTCTTTAGGCTCATAATTGGCAGTGTCGAGGTAGTTAACTCCACATTCAAGGCACGCGTCCATGATGGTGAGGTCTTGATAGGGAAGTGCTACGTTGATAACCAAGTCGGGCTTGTGACGACGGAATAGTTCCACGAGTTGAGGCACGCTATCGGCATCGACCGAGTCGGTAGTGATGTTGCTGGCGCCTATTGCTTTAGCGATGGCGTCACACTTTCTTTTTGTGCGAGATGCAAGCACGATTTCGTTAAACACATGCGGATTTTGAGCGCATTTGTGAGCTACTACGGTGCCAACACCGCCTGCTCCGATAATAATAACTTTTGACATTATTAAATTAGAGTTGGTTTTACGATGAGTTATAATGTGAGTGCTAAGTTACACTATTTCCAGGGGCTACGCAAATATTCGGTTGAATTTTTGTGAAAAAGAGCGCAACTCAACGATGTTGCGTCGGCATAAAAATCACTACGTTTTGGTAATTCCCGAGGGGGAATACTCGGTCTAAATAGCCGGTATCCCCCCAAAAAAATGGTTGTTTTTTACGATTTTAGTCATTTTTATTCGTTCTGCGCATAAATATTGCGTAGATGCATTCTAACTTTGCCGCATAAAATTGACATGAAGGCAAAAAACGACCAAAGATACCACCCCGTAGTGGGAATTACCAATTAAAATACTAACTTTGCATTATGAAAGACATGATGATAAATAAAGAGACCACCGAGCGAGCTGTGCTCGTGGGACTCATCACCCCAACTCAGGGCGAAGCAAAAGCTAATGAATATCTCGACGAGCTTGCATTCCTTGCCGATACGGCAGGGGCTGTAACAGTGATGCGTTTCTTGCAGCGTCTTGATTACCCTAATCCCCGCACGTTTGTGGGAACCGGCAAACTTGAGGAAATAAAGCAATATGTAGAAGACAACGAGATAGGTATGGTGATATTTGATGATGACCTATCGACAAAGCAGGTGTCAAATATCGAAAAGGAATTGCAGGTGAAAATTCTTGACCGCACAAGTTTGATTCTTGATATATTTGCTAAACGAGCTCAAACGTCCAATGCAAAAACTCAAGTGGAACTTGCCCAATATCAATATCTACTTCCTCGATTGACTCGCATGTGGACCCACCTTGAGCGCCAGCGTGGGGGTATCGGTATGCGTGGACCCGGTGAAACTCAGATAGAAACCGACCGCCGTATTATTCTCGATAAGATAGCCCGACTCAAAGCCGAGTTGAAAAGCATCGACAAGCAGAAGTCGATACAACGCAAAAATCGTGGTAAGCTCACTCGTATAGCCCTTGTGGGTTATACCAATGTGGGTAAATCGACGTTGATGAATCTATTGAGCAAGAGCGAGGTCTTTGCCGAGAATAAATTGTTTGCCACGCTTGACACCACTGTGAGAAAGGTGATTATTGACAACTTGCCATTTCTTTTGACCGATACCGTAGGGTTCATACGTAAGCTCCCCACCCACTTGGTCGATTCGTTTAAATCGACTCTTGATGAGGTGCGTGATGCCGACCTGTTGGTTCATGTCGTGGATATTTCTCACCCTCAATTTGAAGAACAAATCGAGGTAGTTAACAAGACATTACAAGAGGTGTGTGAGAGTAAAGATAAACCCATGATAATGGTGTTTAACAAAATCGATGCATTCTCCTATGTCCCCAAAGATGAAGATGATTTGACTCCTCGCACTCGAGAAAATATATCGCTTGAGGAATTGCAGTCGTCATGGATGGCAAAAATGCACGATAATTGTGTGTTTATCTCGGCCAAGAAGCAAACCAACATTGACACGCTCAAGGAGCTGTTATATGCAAAGGCCAAGGAGATTCATCTCACTCGATTCCCCTATAACGATTTCCTTTTCCAAAAATATGACGAAGAAGATCTCGTGTGATACCCCGGCGAGATAACTTTTGAAAATATTCCACCAGGAGGCCGCAACTTTTTGCGGCCTCCTGGTTTTATGTAGCCAATTTGGCACGCATTTCAACCCCGTTTCAGGGCTCCGGGAGATAACTTGGTTGGAGATGCCGTTTATGGGCCAAACAATCAGAAGTGTTGATAGTGGCTCTGTTGAAATGTTGCTTAACAAATTGAGATCAAAGATGTCGGTAGGCCAATTGCTGGAGTTGAAGGCTACAGCTCAAAACCTCAAGATTGTTGAGGCTGAAGAAGATGCCGATGAAGCATATACCTATGCTTGGGCATTAAATCCTGCCGAAGTTTCATTGTTGTTGTAGTTTAAATTGAAGAAGGTGCGCCAAAATCACTGGCGCACCTTCTTCTCATATTGTCGGTGATATATCTATTCGGCTTTTTTCTTGCGACAAGCAACACGTTTTTTCTTTGTGATGCGTAGCACCACTGCCGAGCGTGCCGGCAGATACATCTTGAGCCATTCCACACCATGAGGTTTGTAAAGCTCATCGACTTGAGTGAAATGTTTCACACTTTCGTCGATATTGCCATATCCGCCAAAATCGGGATTGTCGCTTGAAAGCACAATTTCATATTCTCCACCGGGGGCCAAGATGCCATAGTCGGTGAATGATTGGAATGGGTTGAAGTTAAACACAAATACCAACGATCCGCGTTTGAATGCCAATACTTGGTCATCGTCCTTTTCCCAAAGTTTTTCCACCGGTTGGGCCTCAAATTTTTTCTCGCCTTTGACGAGTTCTATCATGGCATTGTCAAAGTCGTTGAGGTAGTGGTATTTAAGCTCTTTGCGGTCAACCAAGTCCCATTGGCGACGGGCATACTTGTGTGACCAACCATTCCCCTCGCGAGGGAAGTCAATCCACTCGGGGTGTCCAAACTCGTTGCCCATGAAATTGAGATATCCGCCGTTGATAGTAGCCAATGTTACCAAGCGTATCATTTTGTGCAAGGCAATACCGCGAGCAACTGTCATGTCGTCGTCGCCTTTGGTCATGTGCCAATACATCTTGTCGTCGATGAGACGGAATATAACCGTTTTATCTCCCACGAGTGCTTGGTCGTGACTTTCAACATAGCTGATGGTTTTTTCATCGGCGCGTCGGTTGGTGAGTTCCCAATATATTGAAGTGGGGTGCCAATCCTCATCTTTCTTTTCCTTGAGCATCTTAATCCAATAGTCGGGGATACCCATGGCCATGCGATAGTCAAACCCTATGCCTCCGTCTTCAAATTTTGTGGCAAGTCCAGGCATGCCGCTCATCTCCTCGGCAATAGTTATGGCATGAGGATTTACTTCGTGAATGAGCTTGTTGGCAAGTGTGAGATAGGTGATGGCATTGGTGTCTTGTCCGCCATTGTAGTAGTCTTCATATCCACCAAAGGCCTGTCCCAATCCATGGTTGTAATATAGCATTGAGGTCACGCCATCAAAGCGGAATCCGTCAAATTTATATTCTTCAAGCCAATATTTACAGTTTGAGAGCAAGAAGTGTAATACCTCGTTTTTGCCATAGTCAAAGCACAATGAGTCCCAAGCCGGGTGTTCACGGCGATGGTCGCCATAGAAATATTGGTCGCCTGTGCCATCGAGACGTCCAAGACCCTCAACCTCATTTTTTACGGCGTGGGAATGTACGATGTCCATAATCACAGCGATACCCATTTCGTGGGCGGTGTCAATGAGCGACTTTAGCTCCTCGGGAGTACCAAAACGGCTTGATGCGGCAAAGAAACTTGACACATGGTAGCCAAATGAGCCATAGTAGGGGTGCTCCTGAATGGCCATGATTTGAATAGCATTGTATCCATCGGCTGCAATGCGAGGCAATACGAGATCACGGAATTCGGTATAGGTGCCCACGCCCTCTCTCTCTTGTGCCATTCCTATGTGGCATTCATATATGAGTAGAGGAGATGTTTTGGGACGGAAACTTTTCTTTTTCCATTTATATTGAGTCTCGGGATCCCACACCTGGGCTGAGAATATCTTTGACACCTCATCTTGTACCACGCGGGTAGCATAGGCCGGAATGCGCTCGCCTTGCCCGCCTTCCCAACAAACCACCATCTTGTACAAATCGCCATGGTGCAAGTCGGTGGCTTTGAGCTTCACTTCCCACACACCATTTTTCATGCGTTTAAGACGGTATCTTACAAGTTCGCGCCATTGCGAAAAATCGCCTATAAGCACTATGTCAGTGGCATTGGGTGCCCACTCGCGAAATACCCAGCCGCCGTCGGCTGTGCGATGAAGCCCAAAATAATTGTGGGCATTGGCAAACGATTTGAGCGTTTTGCTTTGAACTGTAAGTTCCTTTTCTTTGTTGATTGCATCGTTGTGGCGACCTTCAATTGCTTCGGCATGAGGCTCGAGCCAGGGGTCATTCTTGAGAATGGCAAGTTGTTCCATGAAAATAGCTTTTTGATTATACTACAAACTTACGCAAATATTCCTAATATCCACCCAATTTGGACATCTTTTTTACAAACTTTTGCCATTTGAGAGTAAAATCACACAAAAATACTTGCACAAATAAAAAACTCGTTGTACCTTTGCCCTCGCAAAAGCCCAGATGGCGGAATCGGTAGACGCGCTGGTCTCAAACACCAGTGGGGCAACCCATCCCGGTTCGATCCCGGGTCTGGGTACTGAAACGGAGAAAGTTGAAAAACTCTCTCCGTTTTTATTTTCCTCGCCCGTAACGTGCTGCCAATCAGTAGGTAATTAGTATGAGATGGCAAAGCGTATGAATAGCAACACCCCATCATGAACGTAGAGTTGATGTCTATTAAAAAATAAGTTTTGACGATTTTGATATATAGTAAAACATTTCATAATTTTGTGAAGTCAAAATTGTATAAATATGAAACGCTTACTTCTAATCCCAGTTATGGTTCTCTTTGTTTGCTCGGCATTGGCTCAGTCACGAGAGGAACTATATAATAACTTCAAGGTCGCGCTTTCTGAACGAGACTCTACTGCCATCCTTTCTCTGATTTCAGATTGGGAAAAGATATACCCGCTTGACGCAGAACTCTATTCTTTAAAAGCTAACTATTATTTTCAGAATGCAGTTGATGATGTAATAGTAATGTCTGAGATAGAGCCTACTGATGGAAGTGATTATTATGTAGCAGAAGACTCATTAGGGGGCAAGCTTTATATGTATTCTGTACTTCAAATAGATTCTATAAAATTAGATTCTGCAAAAGAGGTACTTGCAGAAGGAATCAGCAAGAATCCGGATAGAATAGATTTGAGATTAGGAAAGGTAGCGATGCATCTTTATGTGCAAGAGAATTTACTGGCAGTACAAGAAATACAATCTGCGTTAGAACATTCCACTAAGAATAATAATAAGTGGAATGGAACTTTAGATAGCCCAATTGAGAGCAATGGAATATCATATCTTAGAGACTGCATTCAAGGCTATCTTTCGCAGCTACTCGATGCAAATGACTACGTTTCCGCTGAAAAGATGATAGATACCTGTATTCGGCTTTATCCAAATGATGCGATTTTCCTGACTGATAAAGGAGCTTTAAGGTCCTATGCTGGAGACTCGGAGACTGCTCTGCAATGGTTCCTTAAAGCAAGAGAACTTACTCCTGAAGATATGCTGATTGCGAATAATATCGCATATCTTTATGAGAAACAGGGAGATAAGAAAAATGCTCTGAAATATTACAGAATCGTAGCTGATGGTAACGATGAGTCCTGTGCTGAAATTGCTCGAACTGCAATACAAGAGTTAAGTGCAGAATAATTCAGAAGTTAAAGTTATATAAAAAGATAAGGTGATACAGATATTTGGAATGTGTCATCTCGGCGCTCTTTCCCGTAACTTTGATTGTCACAATGTAATATTAGATAGAATATGATAGATATAAATGTTTGGTTGAAAGACTTCCTTCAGAAGCTGAATGATGTTTTTGCGAGTCGTGTTTGGTTTGTGGGCCTGCAAGGCAGTTATGGCCGTGGCGAGGCAACAGAGACCAGTGACATAGATGTTGTGGTGATTTTAGATGAGCTGAATGCATCAGACATTTATACATATAATAATATGTTGGATACGTTGCCCCATAGAGAACTGATTTGTGGTTTTGTGTCGGGAAAGAATGAGATTATGAATTGGGAGCCGTCCGACCTCTTCCAGTTCTATCACGACACGACTCCCATTAAGGGAAGTTTGGATAATTTACTTCCGTTGATAGACCATGCAGCTATTGAAAGAGCCATCAAGATGGGAGCTTGCAACATCTATCATGGTTGTGTCCACAACATGTCGCACGAAAAGAGTGAGGAGATATTGAAAGGATTGTACAAGGCCGCTTCTTTTGTGGTGCAAGCCATCGTTTTCAAGCAGACGGGAAACTATCTCAAACATCAAAGCCAATTGCTCCAAGTGGCTTCAACTGAGGAGCGAATGATTACACACGCTTTCTTGAAGTACAAAAACGGAGAGGCAGTTGACTTTAGTGCAGCGTCCCAAATGTTGTTTGAATGGTCAAAAAAATGGATTAAGAATTTATGAAAGCTTACACATATATTAAAAAAGGAACGTTTGCTTTGGTGGAGAAACCAAAGCCTATCCTCTTAGAACCTACCGATGCCCTTGTTCGTGTAACGATGAGTAGCATATGCACCAGCGACCTGCATATCAAACATGGGAGTGTGCCTCGTGCTGTTCCGGGCATTACCGTAGGCCACGAAATGGTGGGTGTGGTGGAAGAAGTGGGAGCAGAGGTCTCCAATGTAAAGCCAGGAGATAGAGTGACAGTAAACGTTGAGACCTTCTGCGGAGAGTGCTTCTTCTGCAAGAATGGCTACGTTAACAACTGTACCGACCCCAATGGAGGTTGGGCTTTGGGCTGTCGCATTGATGGCGGACAGACCGAATACATTCGTGTGCCGCTTGCCAATCATGGACTGAACCGCATTCCCAATAGTGTAAGCGATGAACAGGCTTTGTTTGTTGGCGATGTGTTGGCCACAGGATTTTGGGCTGCTCGTATTTCCGAGATTACCGAAGACGATACCGTACTGATTATAGGAGCGGGACCGACTGGTATCTGCACTCTTCTTTGCGTGATGTTGAAACAACCGAAACGCATCATTGTGTGTGAGAAGTCGGAAGAAAGACGTCGCTTCGTGCAAAAGCATTACCCCGAAGTGTTGCTCACCACGCCCGAGGAGTGTAAGGCGTTTGTCTTGGCACATAGCGACCACGGAGGAGCTGATAGAGTGCTTGAAGTGGCCGGAGGCGATGATACCTTCCGTTTGGCATGGGAATGTGCCCGGCCGAATGCAATCGTAACGGTGGTAGCTCTCTATGATCAACCACAGGTTCTTCCTTTGCCCGACATGTATGGCAAGAATCTTACGTTCAAGACCGGTGGAGTAGATGGTTGTGATTGCGAGGAAGTCCTTCGCTTGATTGAAGCCGGAAAGATTGACACCACGCCACTCATTACACATCGTTTTCCGTTGAGTGAGATCGAGGACGCCTATCGAATTTTTGAAAATAAATTGAATGGGGTGATAAAAGTCGCGATAGTAAATGATTAGGCCGGAAATGAGCCTAAACGACTAAAACTTTGTTGGGCAAGATAAGACATATATCTTGACAACAAAAAATCAGAGCCACCCCCCAGATAGATTCTTATTGGGGCTTGATGTTGGTTTCTTGCCAACGGTATAGGCGGTCGCTGGGGCGTATTTTTTGCGGCACTTTGATTGAAAAACGGTCGCCTTTGACGGCTTTTTCAACCGGCTTGAGATCTACGCGTATCTCATCAAGAGTGAGTATGATTGCTCCTGTGGTGGGGCCTGTGATGATAATTTCATCGCCCACGTGTAGTTCTCCGCTTTCCATTAAGAATTCGGCAACACCTATATTGGAGAAGTAGCGCACACCTTTGGCTGCGTAGGTCTTAACACGTGTAGCCGATGAGCCATATTTTTCCGACCACTCGCCGAGGCGTTGTCCGAGATAGTATCCGTTCCAGAAACCACGATTAAATATTTTTACCAATCGACTATCCCAGTCGGCAATCTTTTCAGGAGTGAATGTGCCATTGCAGCAAGCATCAATCGCTTCGCTATAACATTGGACCGAGATTTTTACATATTCTGGACCACGGGCACGTCCCTCGATTTTGAGCACTCTCACACCGGCATCAATCACTTTGTTGAGGAAATGTATTGTTTTGAGGTCCTTGGGCGACATGATGTATTTGTTTTCAATGTCGAGTTCGTCGCCGGTTTCTCGGTCGCGCACAGTATAGGAACGACGGCATATTTGTGTACAAGCTCCACGATTGGCCGAGGAATTCATTTCGTGTAGGCTGAGGTAGCATTTGCCCGAAACGGCCATGCACAGTGCTCCGTGGCAGAACATTTCGATGCGCACTTTTTCGCCATGCGGACCTCTGATGTCCTCCTTCTCGATTGCGTCGTAGATTTGGCGCACTTGGTCGAGATTGAGTTCGCGTGCGAGCACCACCACGTCGGCAAATTGTGCATAAAATTTCACCGCTTCAATGTTAGATACATTGAGTTGAGTAGAGATGTGCACCTCTACGCCGATTGAGCGAGCATAGGAGATGGCAGCGATGTCCGACGCAATGATAGCCGAGATGCCGGCTTGCTTGACGGCATCAATTATGGCATGGCACGCCTGGATATCCTCGTTGTAGATGATGGTGTTGACAGTGAGATAAGACTTCACACCGTTTTGGGCGCATATTTGAGCGATGTTGTGAAGGTCGTCAAGGGTGAAGTTCACCGATGAGCGGGCGCGCATATTGAGCCCTTCGACTCCAAAGTAAATAGCATCGGCGCCGGCTTGGATTGCAGCGTGTAGTGACTCGTAGCTCCCAACAGGGGCCATTATCTCAAAATCTTTGCGGTTCATTGTGACTATGCTTGTTTAGTGGTTTCACTCTGCAAATTTACTACATTCTCTTGATATAATGCTACGCAGAGTCTATTCAAATGAAACGATAGGGCACAAAAAAAGAGTGAATAACGTTATAAAATAACTATTACTCACTCTCCTCTCTCCTCAGCGGTATGGACGGGACTCGAACCCGCGACCCCCTGCGTGACAGGCAGGTATTCTAACCAGCTGAACTACCACACCAATTTGAGTCTTGCACTACGGCTTATTTCCGTTTTGCGATGCAAAGGTACAACGAGTTTTTTATTTGTGCAAATATTTTTCAAAAAAAATGCGTTTTTCTTCAAAATTTCTTCATCTTTTTCATTTTCCCCGCCGAAATAAAAGGCGATTCCCGGTATTTTCTTGTGAGATTAACCTTAACACCATAAACTCCTGAGCCCTGAATAATTGAATAGATTGGCGCCTATTATATCTTCTTATAGCCAATTAAAGCATTCAATGAATCATCAAATCCTACAACAGTCCAACCATCGTTATCGTCATCTGAAGACCTATTCACAAAAAAGATAATCAACATGAAAATAAGTATTATTAACAATATAAATAAACCTACAATCATCGACAATACTATAAATAATTTGGCTAATATTGACAACGTAATGAATAATGCGCTAGGTAAATTTGCTAAAACTGATAGAATTACTGAAACTATAAATAATCCCAATCCCGAATATGTCACTATCGAAAAAAACTGATTAGGCTCTGAGTTAGGACTTTGAAACGCGCTTAAGAACAATAATATAGCGCTACCGATCAATAAAATTTTATCAAATATATTTGTGGTAATAACTACTTGTTTTTGCATCCCAAATATGGCAATAAAATATGATGCCATTGCTATTAAATATACGACAAGAAGTATATAAAGAAAAACTTTATTGCTATTGCCATCATAACTATCTTTAATATATGTAGAGGGGAAAACTATACATTGATTTGTCCAATCAATATACGCTCCTTTAATGTATTCTGCTAAATAGTTTATATCCAAGCAAATATCTACACTCCCAGAATAATCTATTTCAGTTTTAATATTATCGATTTTGCATCCGCCTATGTATATAGGCCCGATTAACGCACAATACTCGTCAATATATTCAATGTTAATAGTTGTTTGCCTCTTTATTCTCTCAATAATTTCAGATGATATTATAAAAGAACCGAAGTCCTCATCTATGATACAATTGAATTCAATCCCGCCGATATAAATTGGTATTAGTGTTTCATATTCATTCTCTGTAAACTCTACGTTGACAGGCTGATCAGAGGATTCTTTGTCTGACCCTCTACATGTACCTAGTAGGACTAACGTAATAAATATTAACCCGAGTATTATGCAAACTATAATAATCTTCTGTTTAGATTTTTTTTGTACGTCGTTTGTGCCGTTATTTTCGTTTTCCATGTGCGAAGCTTTTAATTTTAAATTGTTTTAATATGTCTAATACATTGGTGGATTTTCTGTCGTAGCAAATAACAGAATTTACGCAAAATTAATGAAATGTTGCAATACTGACAAATTTTTACAGTACATCTAATCAGAAAGATTGATGTGAATTTATTTTTTTGTTTTTGTTTGCGATGGTATGTAGGATAGATTTTCAATTTTTATGATTAAATTTGCGAGGAGTATAAATCTTTCAACCCGAGAAGTCAATCACAAGTCGTCTAAATGGATTAAACGCTGCAAAGATGGAAAAACTGATGCAATATGTGTGGCAACATCGATTGTGGACGCAACAGGATATGCGCACCACCGATGGTCGTGTTGTTCAGGTGATTGATCCCGGGAGGCTCAATACCGATGCCGGCCCCGACTTTTTCAATGCTAAGATTAAACTCGATGGGGAAACGTGGGCCGGAAATGTCGAGATACATTATAAGGCGAGTGATTGGTTTAGACATCATCACGACCAAGATGCGGCCTACGATTCTGTGATTCTGCATGTGGTTGATAAAGATGATGCACCAATATATCGCAAAAACGGGCAGTTGATACCTCAGTTGCGCATGCCTTGTTCGCCCGAGTTTCATGAACGCTATCAGCATCTGGTGGGAAATTCCCATTCCGAACTGCCATGTAGCGAAGAGATTGCAACGTTGCCTCAGATTTATGTGTCGGATTGGTTGGGAGCACTTGCCCATGAGCGCTTATATAATAAGGTGGAACGCATCAATGGTTTGCTTGAGACCTATCATGGCGATTGGGAAGAGGTGTGTTACATCACAATAGCTCGTTGCTTGGGATTTGGAATTAACGGCGATGCCTTTGAGCGTCTTGCTGCGAGTATGCCTCTGAGGTTTATGAGAAAACACAGCGACTCGCTATTGAGTATTGAGGCATTGCTTTTTGGACAGTCGGGATTGCTGGATAATGTGAATGCAATCGGCGATGCCTATTTGTCAAGTCTTGTTACGGAATATCAATTCCTCGCTAATAAATTTTCGTTGCGTCGCCCCTCGGCCCTTGGTTGGAAGATGGCCCGAATGCGCCCGGCCAATTTCCCTCATCGCCGCATAGCATTACTTGCCGCAATGATTCATGGAGGATTTAACATGATGTGGCGCATCAAGCAGGTCACTACGATTGAAAATGCTCATGAATTGTTTGATGTCAGGCTTTCGGGATATTGGAGTTGTCATTACACGTTTGGTCCTCAGTCGTCAACGTCTCAACGGGCCATAAGTGACGCCTCAATAAACATATTGTTGATAAATGCCGTTGCTCCGCTCATCTATGCCCATGCAATGTCGTGCAAAGATAATGATTTGTGTGACCATGCTATCACTTTGTTGCAAGCAATACCACCTGAGAAAAACTCGATAATAGAGATGTTTTCACGTGCCGGGATTAAGAGCCAAAATGCATTTGCAACTCAAGCTCTTATTGAACTGCGACGACAGTATTGCGAGACCCACAAATGCCTATATTGTCGCATTGGGCATCGAATGTTGGCATCTAAGGTTCGTAAGTGACCAATTTTTGGTAGGATAGAATGTAAAAAACGTATAAAATTAGTCTAAATTAATATTTAAATACAAAAATTAAATACTCATAATCGCAATTTGATATACCTTTACGAGTTGATAATTTTGAAAAAGAATAGAATCGGATTTTGGTGAGCTACGGCCCATAAAAAATATTGGCATAATTGCTCGTCAAGATGCGACTTGTTCAAAAGTATTATCAAAAAGATGGTTGAATATAATTAGCATTTAATGAAATACCTACAAAGAATAGTGGCTATGCTATTGATGCTCATGATGGGCACATATAGCACATTTGCCGAAGAGATCATTGTGGGCGCTGCACAAACCGATGAGTATGTGCCCCAGCTTAAGGGTAAAAAAATTGCCCTGTTGTCAAATCACACCGGTATGGTGGGAGATAAACACACTCTTGACATTATGATTGAGCACGGGCTCAATGTCACTACGATATTCTCTCCCGAGCATGGATTTAGAGGAAAAGCCGATGCCGGAGAGCATGTGAGTAGTTCGGTCGATTCAAAAACAGGAATACCCATTGCCTCGCTCTATGACGGAAAGAAACGTATGCCGGCTGCATCGGTGATGAAAAATATTGACATCATCGTAGTGGATATACAAGACGTGGGGCTACGCTATTATACCTATTATTGTACAATGGCCGATTTGATGAACGCTGCCATCACCTATGGAAAAGAGTTCATGGTGCTCGACCGTCCCAATCCCAATGGCATGTATGTCGATGGGCCAATCCTTGATATGAAATATGAATCGGGGGTAGGTCGTTTGCCTTTGACCGTAGTGCATGGCTTGACAATGGGCGAAATAGCGTTGATGGCCAATGGCGAAGGTTGGTTAAAAGATGGCAAAAAAGTGCCATTGACGGTGATTCCTTGCAAAGGTTATACCCATCAAAGCCGATATGTGTTGCCCATAGCTCCATCACCCAATTTGAGAGACATGAAGGCGATATATCTCTATGCTTCAACATGCTACTTTGAAGCGACCCCTGTGAGCCTCGGTCGAGGAACCGATAGCCCATTCAAAATATATGGTCACCCGGCCATGACCGGCTGTGACTTTTCGTTCACTCCACGCAGTGTCGATGGCGCTAAAAACCCTCCGCAACTCAACAAGAAATGCTATGGAAGAGACTTGCGCAACCTTGATGATGAAGATATTATAGCAGCGGGTATAAATCTTGAATATCTGCTTGATGCATATCACAACATCAAAATGCCCACCGACAAGTTTTTCCGCAGCTTCTTTGAAAAATTGATAGGTGATGGCAACATACGCACAATGATTGAGCAAGGAGCCACTGCCGCTGAAATCAAAGCCACATGGGCCGATGATGTAGAGAAATTTAAAAAACAACGTAAACCCTATCTGCTTTACGCAGAGTAAAAAACGATAAACCATGACACCAGTAATAGTAATTTTCACGATACTCGGATATTTTGCATTGTTGTTCTTGATTTCATCTTTTGCTTCTCGCAAGAGTGATAACTCAACATTCTTTACAGGGAATCGCAAAACACCTTGGATAATAGTGTCTATTGCCATGATTGGAGCTGCCATTTCGGGAGTGACATTTATATCGGTGCCGGGAATGGTGGTAAATAGTGGATACTCCTATCTGCAAATGTGCTTGGGATTTATCGTGGGATATTTCCTCATAGCATTTGTGTTGGTGCCAATGTTCTATAAGCGCAATTTGGTGTCAATATATGGCTACTTGGGCGAACGATTTGGTGTGGCAACATATCGATCGGGAGCATGGTTTTTCTTTATCTCAAAGATGCTTGGTGCGTCGGTAAGATTCCTTGTAGTGTGTATTGTGCTCAACTCGCTTGTGTTTCAACCTCTCGGAATCCCCTTTGTGATAAATGTCATAGTGACAATCGCTTTGATATGGTTATATACTGTAAACGGAGGTGTAAAAGCAATCATCTGGACCGATACTCTCAAGAGTGTGTGCCTGATACTTTCGGTGGTGTTGTGTATCTATTTTATTGCACGCGGTCTCGGTTTTTCATTCTCTGAGATGATTGATGCAATCACAGCCCATGAGTCGTCAAAGGTGTTTTACTTTGATGATCCCAAGGCCGGAACCTATTTCTGGAAACAATTCCTTGCCGGTGTGTTTATGGTTATCGCCACAACCGGTCTCGACCAAGATATGATGCAACGCAACCTTGCTTGTAAAGACTCGAAGGAATCACAAAAAAATATGATTCTCAGTAGCGTCATGCAGTTCTTTGTGATTGCGTTGTTCCTCATTCTCGGAACATTGTTGGTGTTGTTCCTTAACAAGTCAAACATTGCTCTTCCTGAGAAAACCGACGAAATATTTGGACTTGTGGCAACAAATGCCTCTATGCCCATCATAGTGGGAGTATTGTTTGTGTTGGGACTCATCTCGGCAGCTTATTCGGCAGCCGGCTCGGCTCTCACCTCGCTCACCACATCGTTTACAGTTGACATTCTTGACGGACAAAAACGATTTGAGGATAAACGCCTCACTCAGATACGCAAATTTGTTCATGTGGGTATGTCGGTAGTGATGGGTATCGTGATCATCGTGTTCTACTACATGAGCGACCAAGATGCCATAAGCGCCGTTTACACATTGGCATCATACACCTATGGACCTATACTCGGATTGTTTGTGTTTGGCATGTTCTGCAAGAAACAAGTGCGCGACAAATTAGTCCCCGTTGTATGTATCATAGCTCCGGCATTGTCGTGGGTAATCCAAGATTATTTATTTAAGGTGTGGGGCTATAAAACAAGTTTTGAACTCCTCATTATAAATGCAATGATAACAGCCGCCGGAATGTGGCTGCTCTCGATAGGGTGCCACAAGGATAAGCCATAGAAATGCTTGCGTCTCCCTCAAAAAAAGAAAATCCCAAATGTATAATTCATAACCAATACGATTAACAACTAATGTCAAAAGATTTATTCAGCCGATATATTTGGCTAATTGACACTATCAAGCGCTACGGAAAAATTACCCGTGAAGAACTGAATGCGCGCTGGAAACGTTCACCGTTCTCAAATGGTGAGGCGTTGCCTCGTCGCACATTTTACAATTACCGTATGGCGATTGAGGAAATTTTTAAAGTAAACATTGAATGCAATCCCTCTACATTTGAATACTATATAGATGAGGGAAATGAACACAACGAGAGCGTGACCGATTGGCTATTAAACTCTGCCGCGATGAGTAATGTTTTGAGCGACTCGCGTGAAATATCTAATCGCATTTATCTTGAAAACGTGCCTTCGGCACGTGAGTACCTTTCAATTGTTATTGATGCTCTCAAGGAAAACCACCCTATTAAGTTTTCTTATCAACCATTCTCGCGTCTTAGCGCCAATGATGATGTTGTTGTAGAACCTTATTTCCTGAAAATTTTTAAGCAACGATGGTATGTAACAGGTCGCAATGTGCAAGAAGATGCATTGAAAACCTATGCTCTTGACCGCATGAAAAATGTGGTTCTTGAAACGACTAAATTTAAAATGCCCGAAGATTTTGATGTGGAAGAGTTTTCACGTGATAGTTTCGGTATAATATTCACTCAAGGAGAAGTGAAGCACATCGCAATTAAAACCAGCGCAAGAGAGGCTAAATATTTGAGAGCATTGCCGTTGCATCATTCTCAGCATGAGATGATTCATGATGCCTACTCGATATTCTATTATCGTTTGCGCATTACTCCCGACTTTGTTCAGGAGTTGCTTTCTCGTGGACCACAAATCACTGTTCTTGATCCTCCTGAATTGAAAGCGATGATGGTGAGCAGTCTCAAAGAATCTCTCGCCAACTATGAAAACCTTGAGTCAAATAAACCAGCCGCACCCGCCGGCCCGATAATATATTAAGGTTATAATAGAGATATTAAATGCCCGATGCTCATTGATGAGTACCGGGCATTGTTTTGTTGAACAAATGAGGTTGTTAGTGGGCTTCAAGCCAATTTTTACCAACACCGGAGGCTGCCAATAGTGGCACTCGACCATGATAGGCGTTTTCCATGTTTCGAGTTACGAGTTGGCGCAGTGTATCGAGCTCTTCAGGCTTAACGTTGAACACCAATTCATCGTGTACTTGCATTATCATGCGGGAGCGCATGTTTAGCTCTTGCATCTCTTTGCTGATGTTGATCATTGCAATCTTTATGATGTCGGCTGCACTGCCTTGAATGGGTGCATTAATCGCATTGCGCTCGGCAAAAGAACGCACCACCGAGTTGCCCGATGTGATGCCGGGGAGCATGCGCTTACGCCCTTTTATGGTGGTCACATAGCCCAATTGTCGAGCCTTTTCCACACTATCGTTCATGTACTGTTTTATTTGAGGATAGGTATTGAAATATCCCTCGATGAGGGCTTTGGCATCGGTGCGAGATATTCCCAAACGTTCGGATAGTCCGAAGATTGAGATTCCATATATGATGCCGAAATTGGCCGTTTTGGCTGCACGACGTTGGTCGGGGGTTACTTGGTCGATAGGAACTTTGTAGATTTTAGCAGCTGTGGCTTGGTGGATATCCTCTCCCGAGCAGAATGCGTTTATCATTTCGGTGTCGCCACTGAGGTCGGCGATGATGCGTAGCTCGATTTGAGAATAGTCGGCCGAGAAGAATAGGTCACCATCATCGGCAATAAACGCACGGCGAATCTCACGACCATCATCGGTGCGCACCGGGATATTTTGTAGGTTGGGGTTTGATGAAGATAGGCGCCCGGTTGCGGTAACGGTTTGGTTGTATGAGGTGTGGATTTTGCCGGTGTTGCGGTTTATCAGTTCGGGCAGCGCGTTTATATAGGTAGTGAGCAATTTGCGTAACCCTCTGATTTTTAAAATGAGGTCAACGAGAGGGTGGGTGGCACGATATTTCTCAAGGATTTCTTCGGTGGTTGAGTAGGCCCCGGTTTTAGTGCGACGTGCTTTAGAGTCGATCTGCAATCGGCCGAAAAGAATTTCTCCCACTTGCATGGGCGAAGCAATGTTGAACTCACAGCCGGCAAGCTGATAGGCTTTGTGTTCCATGTCGTGAAGGCGATTGGAAAGTTGAGATGATAATCCGGCCAACTCGTTCACGTCGATTCTCACTCCGGTGAGTTCCATCTCGGCCAAAACGCTAATGAATGGTAACTCAATGTCGTTCATCAATGATGTCAACCCCTCTGAGGCAAGTTCATTGTTTAACACGTCATAGAGCCTTAACACCACGTCGGCATTTTCGCAACACCGCTCTATGCTATAAGCCTCTCCCAAGGCTGTTGCTTTGCGTGATGTCGAGGTGTCGTCTTGAGAGTAGTCCATGGTGTGATAATTCAGATGTGCGGCTGCAACAAACGATAGTTGGTGTTTCATCTCGGGTTGCAAAAGGTAGTGGGCAACAGAGGTGTCGTAGTATTGCGCGCGATATTCGATGCCCTCATTTTTGATGATGATATAGTCGCGTTTGACGTCGTGACTCACGATGATGAGGCGCTCGTCGGCAAATAATGATGCAATCTCGTGCTTAATTGCTTCTCGCAAGTTGGCCTCGGAAGGAATGGCAATATACTTGGCTTTCCCCGTTGCAGTTGAGATGGCTATCCCGCACCAGTTGGCAGTCATGGCATCGGCTCCGCCGGCATTTATGCATACACCTATACGGCCCGCCGTTTTGGCTTGTGAAATGGCGAGTTGTATCTCATTGATTGTCGCTATCGATTCATATTGGTTGCTGATGCATTGTGTCTCGGTAGTAGTGGGTGCAGATGGCTCCTCAAAGGTGTCGAAAAGCGACATCATTCCGTCAGACGGCTGTGTCTGTTGAGGCTTTTTGGGGGTGGGAGTTTCTGCTACTGATGTTTTCCCTCCGAGCCTATTTATGAACATTTTGAATTCAAGCTCGGTGTATAGCTCCAATAGTCGGGCCACGTTGGGCTCTTTGCGAGCGAGTGATGAAATTTCAATGTCGATGGGCACATCGGTTTTGATGGTCACGAGGAATTTTGAGAATTTTATATTCTCGACATTTGCTTCGATTTTTTCGCGTAGCTTTCCTTTTATCTTATCGCTATTTTCGATGAGCCCTTCAACCGAGCCAAACTCGGCGATGAGTTTCACCGCTGTTTTTTCACCCACGCCGGGACAGCCTGGAACATTGTCGCTCACGTCGCCTTCGAGGGCGAGTAGGTCAATTACTTGTTGAGGCGATTGAATGCCATATCGCTCACAAATTTGTTGCGGACCTCTGATTTCAAATCCTAGACCTTTTGATGACGGGCGGTAAACCAATACGCGATCGGTTACCAATTGACCGTAGTCCTTATCGGGAGTCATCATGTAGGTGAGATATTCCTCTTTCTCGGCACGATGGGCAAGAGTGCCAATGACATCGTCGGCTTCGTAGCCCGGTACTTCTATGACGGGAATATTGTAGGCTTTGAGAATTTCTTTGATGTAAGGCACCGATTTGGTAATGTCCTCGGGTTGTTGTTCGCGTTGGGCTTTGTATTCGGGGTATGCCTCGTGTCTAAACGTGCCACCCTTTGGATCGAAACACACTGCTATGTGTGAGGGATTTTCTTTGCGCAAAATCTCATCAAGAGTGTTGCAGAATCCAAATATGGCCGATGTGTTCAGTCCCTTGCTTGTGATGCGAGGGGCGCGAAAAAGGGCATAGTAGGCACGATATATGAGCGCATAGGCGTCAAGTAGAAACAGTTTCTTTTCTTCCATGTGAAGTGCAATATTGGTCGTTATGTAGAAATTTCCGTTAAATTTACGCATTATCTGCTGATTAAATAGCCTTTTTATAATTTTTAATCGCATTTATAGAACAAGTTTTACTAATTTTGCAAATTATTACGCGACATGACGACTTTAGAATCCATACAGAAATCAATTTCACCCGAACTGAAAATGCTCAACGAGCGCATCGTTGGCGCTCTTTCCACATCTAACAAACTCATGAATGAGGTGGTGGAAACCTATCTCAAAACCAAAGGCAAACAAATACGTCCCATCTTGGTGATGTTGAGCGCTAAAATGTTTGGAACGATTGATGAAAATGTTATCTCGGCTGCTGCTGCGGTTGAGATGCTTCACAATGCATCGCTCATTCATGACGACGTAATTGATGAAACTAAAGAACGCCGAAACAACCCGACAATCAATTGTATTTGGGACAATCACATTGCAGTATTGGTGGGTGACTATTTTGTGTCGGCTGCGTTGCAACAAGCAATCTCAACGCAAGATCCTCGCATTATTACTGCTTTGTCGCAATTGGGCGCAATATTGTCGTTAGGGGAAATTGATCAAATATATAATGCGCAGTCCCATGTCTTGAGCGAAGAGGCCTATTTTAATGTTATCAGAGCCAAAACGGCATCATTGTTTGTGGCATGTGTCGCTATGGGAGGCTACGCAGTAAAAGCCTCTGACGATGAGATTGAGAAACTCAAGCAGTTTACAAATCTCTTGGGCTTGTGCTTCCAAATACGCGATGATGTGTTTGACTACTTTGAAGACAAAAAAGTGGGGAAACCCACCGGCAACGACCTGCGTGAAGGCAAAATAACTCTTCCGTTGCTCCATGTGTTGCTAAACGAGTCGCTACCACTCCACGAGGAGATGCTCGCCCTGTCGCACAAAGATAACCTCGCGACCGAAGAAATTGCTACGCTTATAAATTATGCCAAAAACAACGGGGGCATTGAATATGCCTACGGAAAAATGACCGAGCTACGCAATCAAGCCGTGGAGATTATTAAACAACTTCCCGACAACGAGGCTCGCAAAGCATTTATTGCAATCCTTGACTACATCATTGCTCGCGACCTCTAATCACCGCTAAATATTCTCCTTGTATTCATTGCCGACAATCCCTGCCGGAATGTAGCGTATTGCCAAAATGCCCCAACACCTTATTGATATACCCCCCGATTTTAGCTGACAGCATTCTTCAAGCAGCCTAAGAATGGTTGTCGCATTTTGCATCAGAACGTCAAATCTGTCAAATTTGGAGAAAATTTTGATTTTTGTTGTGAAAAAATTTGGCAGATTAAAAAATATGGTATAATTTTGCACTAAAATGCATAAGTCTCCCCCTATATGTTCGGGGGGTGATCCTTTAAACGATAAGAATCTAATATGAAACCAACCAAAAATCATGTTTATTGTGCAGCCTGCGGGCGCACTAAAATGCTTTTTAGCGAGCAGGGTAAAGCGGATAATTTTATTCGCTTTAATAGTGCCGATATAAAGCGAGAGAAGGGATATTGCCCTGTTAGGAGCTATTACTGCACCTATTGTGCAGGGTGGCATATCACGAGTAACAGCTCGGAGGAGGCCGCAAAGTACTTTGAGACGCGAGATGAAATGCGCATGACGATGTATCGTGAGTCGCGATCAGGCATCTCAAAGCAAGAAAAACGCACATTGTTTAGAGCTAAGTTTACCGAAATTTGTTCACATATTGACATGTTGCTGAGTATGGGTGACATTTCGGCCGTAGAAGCCTCCATTGATGCCTATAAAGAGGCAGAACAACTGTTGGGTAATAGTCAACGCTCGCCAAAGGCCGATAAATTGGAAGAGGTGATTGGTTATGTGGGAGAGGCAATGAGATTACCCGAAGAGATGCGACAAGCCTATCTGAATCATCTGCCGGAAGAAGCCGACGCAAAAAAAGTGTGTCGCCTTGTGGCAAATGCTGTCAGACGCGAGCAAATCAATCAGATTTTTGAGCAGATGCGCGAGGCTGATAAATCAGGCGATTCCCAAAAATTTAATGAGTTGGTTACATGTTGCCGAGTAAAGATTTCTCGTTTGAGTGGAGCACATGCCGTTAAGGGTCGAAAGGTGTATAAATCTCAACTTGAGGAAATAATCGTTGCATGTGGCCGCAAACAAGAGGAGCCAACTAAGGTAAAGAAGATTGTTGAAGATGAATCGTTAACATGGTTTTCAGCCTCCGGCGGCCAAGAGTATAATGAAACGCTCATGAATGTAATCACAAATATTGAGCGAGTAACAGAGTTGTACCGATTGGGCAACATTAGCGAATGTGAAGATCTCATTGATATCTCTCAGTTGTTGCTTGAGCGAATGGGTGTGAATGACAAGAACACACAACTGCTCTCGCGTCAATTGGAGCAATGGGAACAACGTGTTGCGGGATAGACTCCCATTGAACATAGACTGTTGACGTTTGTCGCAGTTTGACTTAAATACTATAATCTATAAAAACATTATATATTAACCTTGAAGTTTTATCACTATGATTGCAACTATTTTGAATTGTGTCAAATCGACTAAGAATGAATCAGAAATTTGGTCATGTCTATTCACCGAGACTCAACGACCAGACACATTTTGCAGTGCGGTATATGACTCCCGCAACCCTAACGCTAATGTGTTTTTGATTCACCGCGATAATGAGGTGCTTGTTGTGGAATGTAGCTTTGCTCGCTCGGGAGTGCGCACAAAATTTGATGAGCTCATTGATGAGGTGGCATTTTCCGAGGGAGAAGAACCATTGTGGTTTAGTGACTCGACTCATCGCGTGTCGCCGGTGTATCATTTGCGTCGCTACATCAAGAAGGTGGAATGCGTTGCCTCTCAGCTTGGAACCTATCCCGACCTTGTTGTGAAGGGACTGCTATTGGTGAACACCAATCTAATCAACTATGATTCGGTGAAGGGAGGATATGAAAAGTTGGGTGTTGTCATCAAGGATAATATTAAAGACCCATTGCGTGAGTGGGATAAAGAGAGTCTGTATATCGATCCGTTTCTTGACTATGCCACCAATGAGTTTGCCTTAGGAATAAGCAAAATAGATGTTGAGTCTATGGAAATCCCCGAAGACTCGAAAAATGAAGACCCCTATAAGAGAGTGGGCATCGGAGACGACGATGATGACGATGTAGATGACGACGATCTTGACTTCGAAGACATTGGCGACATATTGGAATGGAAGGAATTTGATATGTGTTGTAATAGTGATGATGACGACGAAGATGAGTCAGATGAAGATGACGAAGACGACGAAGATGACGAGTCGGACGACGATGAAGCAACCGATGAACCGGGTAGCGATAAAGGTCGCATTTTGACTTATGACGAGTTGCGAAAATTCTTGCGTAGTGGCACCACTCCCATTTCGCTTCCTATCGATATGGAGATGCCGAGTGTTGAGATATACTATCCTCTCCCCAATGCTCAAGACTTTCTTGATGGCATGACCGGACTCCAAACAATCAAGGATAAAATCTACGACTACTCTTGTTTGGCCCAATACAACCGTCTCAAAAAAGAGTCGGGAACACCCGACCACACCCTCAGTTTGCATGCTGTGTTTACCGGAAACCCTGGTACAGGCAAGAGCACCATGGGACGCATTTGGGCGAGTTTGCTACATAAACATGGACAACTCTCACATGGCCACTTTATTTTGGCTACTCGTAGCAGTTTTGTGGGAACAAAGTGGGGTATGGAAGAGGAGAACCTAACGAAAATTCTCACCCTTGCCGAAGGAGGAGTGTTGATGATTGATGAGGCCTATAGCCTTGTATCGTCTCACCCAAATGACCCGGGTCGCCTTGTTTTGCCTCTATTGCTCAATCGTTTGGCCGATGAAAAACATCGTAACATTTCAGTGATTCTTGCCGGCTATCCTGCCGAAATGGAGGCATTGTTAAAGACTAATCCCGGTATCACAAGCCGTTTCCCAAATGTGTTTGAATTTAAGGATTTTACGTTTGAAGAATTGTGCGATATCACTTTGAACAAGGTGAAATATTTTGATTACAATTTCACGCCCACAGCATGGACCAAATATAAAAAAGTATTGGCCGAGGCCTATGCTCGCAAAGACCGCAAGCACTTTGGTAATGCTCGATTTGTTGTGAACTATTTGGAGCAAGTGTATCTGCAACATGCCAAGCGCGTGATCAGCCGCAACATTGAGCCATCAAAGATATTGCGCCTCACAGCCGATGATATTGTTCCCTATGAGTATCGTATGCCCTCATCGGCATCTATCGGCTTTGATATGTCGCGATAGCGCCTATTGGCGACTGCGACGTTCAAGAGTGATTGCAACGAAGGCGTAAAGCCCTAAGAGGATTATCAAGATGGTTTGAGTTCCTAATACGAGGTTGGCAAATGCCAATGCCGGCACTTGGCTCACTCCATACATTGAAAGACCGAACATTACAGCAATTTGCCATGGGCCGATTCCTCCATTGGAAGGAATCCCCATTGCAATGCTTGATAGCACGAAACACACCAACGCGGCAATGATACCATGAGCGCCAATCACTTGAGCAGTTTCGGCAAAAGCAAAGAATGCGACATATAGTTGCACGAAATAGCACCCCCATAGTGCAAAGGTGAGGATTACCCATTTCACTTTTCCTTTCATTGTAGCAACTGCAGCAAAGCCTTGCCACAGACCGGCCACCAACCCTTTTACTTTCACTACAATAATGTTATTGGGGCAGCGAGTGAATATCAGCCATAATATTGCGATAAATCCTGCGATTCCAATCCATAGCCAAGGCGAAGATATGATGCTGATTACCAGATTATAGAATTGAGGATATTCCTGCATGAATGCCACAATCTCATTCCCGGCAAGGAAAAATGTGGCAACGGTGAGAAGTAGCACCGTAACTGTGTCGGCCATGCGCTCGGCAATCATTGAGCCAAACACTACTGAGAAAGGGGCTTCTTGTCGCTGGGCGATATAACCGGTGCGCCAAATTTCACCCAATCGGGGAAGGACAAGATTGACAGCATAGGTCCCGAAAATGCTATTTACGACTGCCTTCAGAGGGGCATTAATGTTGAGCGCGAGCAACTGAATGCGCCATCGCAAGGCTCTGATAATGTTTGAGAAGCCGCTCAATAATAGGGCTAAGGCAATCCACCACAGATTGTTGCCCGGGTCGTTAATCTTATCCATCATTTCGGAGAAATTCACCCCGGTAAACAGAACATAGCACAATCCCACTGAGATTGCCGGCGGAAGAATATATTTAAATGCCTTGCGCAAGACATCAAAGAATTTTGCTTTACTCACAAATTGATTGTTTTTTAAAGATTATTTCTAACACGCAAAATTAGTATTTTCCTTTGCAATCACCAAAATAATCTAAGTGGATTTATTTTTGGTCAAAAAGTTCAAAATTGCATAAAATGTATTGATGAATTGGTGATAATGTCTATCTTTGTGAAAAAATAGATAATATGGATATTCGTACGATTCAACTGTCACAACTAACGGGAATAAAAGATATTGCCGCAAAATATAGTCAACTTGGTGAAGAGTATATCTTGTCACGTTTGAAATTTGACAATTCAAACGCTGAGAAGGAAGCTACTCATGCGCACGCGCCGGTGCGTATCAATGGCTTCACAATGGTGGTGTGTCTTAGCGGTAGTTTCACTCTTGGCATAAACTTAGATAACATTGAGGTAGAGTCAAACACCGTGATAATGGCCGGCCCCAATAGCATATTGCGCTTCAATAAGGGCAAAGATGAAGAGGTAGATGCATATACGCTATTTGTGTCAATTGAATTTTTGAAAGACATAAACCTTGATATCAATGCATTGAGCTCTACCCATTTTTCCGAGAAACCATCGCCTGCTCTTTGTCTCACAAATGAAGAAACGAGCCATTTAAAGCGCTATCTTGACTTGATTCATCTCAATGCAACGGCCAATACGACTCAGGTGTATGTGCGCAACATTGCACGTTGTTTAATGGCGTCAATGCTCTATCAGCTCATGCAGTATGCCGAGAATCATAAGATGTTTGACGTGCAACAAGAGGAGCATCAGCCACAGTCGCGTCGCATGAACTATGTGAGAGATTTTATATCATTGGTGCAGAAACACCACAATAGAGAACGCTCGGTGGGCTTTTATGCAGGAAAGCTCTTTATCTCGCCCAAATATTTGTCGTTGATAATTAAAGAACAAACAGGCCGCTCGGCTGCTGAATGGATTGATGAATATGTAATTCTCGAAGCAAAAAATTTGTTGCGTTTCTCGGGCAAAAATATACAGCAGATTGCCTATGAATTAAATTTTTCCAACCAATCATCATTCGGAAAGTATTTTAAGCATCTCACCGGAATGTCTCCTTCAGAATTTCAGAAGTCATAGGTTGATGAGATAACATAAAGGAATTACCCCCACAGAAAAATTTGAATCTCTGTGGGGGTAATTTTTATGGTTTAAAACAAGTAAGGGGGATTACTTGAATTGCTTTCCGTTGTTAACGAGGTATTGGGCAATTTGTACTGCGTTAAGAGCTGCGCCTTTTTTGATTTGGTCGCCTACTACCCAGAACGAAAGGCCACATTCGTTGGTGATGTCTTTGCGTATGCGTCCTACATATACGGGATCTTCGTTTGCAATAAACAAAGGCATGGGGTATTTTTTGTCGGCCGGTTGGTCAACAACTATGAGACCTTGAGCATTGGCAAAAGCCTCGCGAGCTTGTTCAACAGAGATGGGTTGCTCTGTTTCGATCCAGATGGCTTCAGAGTGAGCTCTCATTACAGGAACTCTGACACAAGTTGCGCTCACGTCAAGGCCCTCGGCATGCATGATTTTCTTAGTTTCGTGATACATTTTCATCTCTTCTTTGGTGTATCCGTTGTCTAAGAAAACATCAACATGAGGGATTACGTTGTAGGCAAGCTGATAGGCAAATTTTTCCACTTTGGGCTCTTCTCCACGAGTGATTTGTGCATATTGGTTAACCAATTCGTCCATAGCTGCAGCACCTGCGCCACTTGCGGCTTGGTAGGTTGCAACGTGAACTCGTTTGATAGGAGAAATATCGTTGAGTGGTTTAAGTGCAACCACCATTTGAATAGTGGTGCAATTGGGGTTTGCGATAATGTTGCGGGGAGTGTTGAACGCGTCGTCGCCATTCACTTCAGGAACAACCAAGGGCACGTCGTTATCCATGCGGAATGCGCTTGAGTTGTCAATCATGATGGCTCCATGTTTTGTTATTGTTTCGGCAAACTCTTTAGAAGTTCCAGCGCCTGCCGAAGTAAATGCGATATCAACGTCTTTGAAATCGTCGTTATGTTGGAGTTCTTTAACCGTAATTTCTTTGCCACGGAACGTGTATTTTCGACCGGCACTACGGCTTGAACCGAAAAGAAGGAGTTCGTCAATTGGGAAATTTTGTTGGTCGAGAACTCTTAGAAATTCTTGACCTACGGCGCCACTTGCGCCAACGATTGCTACTTTCATATATCTAATTGTAAAATTTGAGACCGCAAAGATAGCAAATTTATATCAAATACGGCATAAAAATGAGCAAATTTTTATTTTATGTGGGTCCCGGCCGAAAGATTGTCAAGGGCTGATGCTTTTGTGATGATTACTTCGGCGACTCCGGCATCAATAGCATCAAATGCGTTGTCGAGTTTAGGAATCATACCACCGGTCACGATTCCTTCTTCTCGCAACGATGCATAACTTTGTCGGGTGATTTCTCCAACCACAGTATTGTCGTCGTTTTCATCTCTGAGCACTCCGGCTTTCTCGAAGCAATAAACCAAGTGCACGTCAAAGATTGAAGCGAGACCTTTGGCTGTTTCGCCTGCCATGGTGTCGGCATTTGTGTTGAGTAGCGAGCCGAGTCCGTCGTGGGTAAGAGGCGCAATTACAGGAACTATACCGGCTCTCAATAACGACGCAAGCGCTTGTGCGTTTACTTTTTCGACATCGCCCACAAAACCATAGTCAACGGTTTTTACTTCACGGCGTTTGCTGAGTATAATATTCATGTCGGCGCCGGTCATTCCCAATGCATCAACGCCCAATGCTTGCAAGCGAGCAACAATGGTTTTGTTGACCAATCCGCCGTAAACCATAGTCACCACACGCAACATTTCGGCATCGGTGATGCGTCGGCCGTCAACCATTTTTGTTTCAATGCCCAATTGTGAGGCCATGGCTGTGGCTGAACGTCCACCTCCATGCACCAAAAGTTTGAAGCCGTCAATTGCGGCAAAGTCGTTAAGGAGCGCATTGAGTGATTGGGGCTCTTCAACGATTTTTCCGCCCACTTTGATGATAGTCAATTTATCTTTCATGATTGCTTGTATTATTGAGCCGATTCAGAAAATTCCATTAGGTAGGCTTTGATAAACTCATCGAGATCGCCATCCATAACACCATTTACGTCGGAGGTTTGATAGTTAGTGCGATGGTCTTTTACACGACGGTCGTCAAAGACGTAGCTACGAATTTGTGAGCCCCACTCGATTTTCATCTTCCCGGCCTCTATTTTAGCTTGTTCTTGCAAACGATGTTGCAGTTCTTTGTCATATAGGATTGAGCGCAATTGGCGCAAAGCGTTTTCTTTGTTCTTTGGTTGGTCGCGAGTTTCGGTGTTCTCAATGAGAATTTCTTCTTTTTCGCCGGTATAGGGGTCGGTGAATTGGTATCTAAGTCTCACACCCGATTCTACTTTGTTTACATTCTGACCACCTGCGCCACCGCTTCGGAAAGTGTCCCAAGTGATGAGAGCTTGTTCAACTTTTACCTCGATAGTGTCATCAACCAAAGGGGTGACGAAAACCGATGCAAACGATGTCATGCGTTTCCCTTGAGCATTGTAGGGCGAAACTCTTACCAATCGATGCACTCCATTTTCACTTTTGAGGTAGCCATAAGCAAAATCTCCTTCAACATTTATTGTGCAAGATTTGATGCCGGCTTCATCACCTTCAAGGATATTGGCAATAGATGTTTTGTACCCGCTTTTTTCGCACCATCTCAAGTACATGCGCATGAGCATTGAAGCCCAGTCTTGGCTTTCGGTACCACCGGCTCCGGAGTTGATTTTCAAAACCACACCCATCTTGTCTTCTTCACGTCGCAACATGTTGCGCAGTTCAAGATTTTCAATCTTGGTGATGGCGTCATGATAAAGATTGTCAACATCTTCCTCAGTGACCAATTCTTCTTTGTAGAAATCCCAGGCGAGCGAAAGCTCATCAACTACTTTTTCGACCTCGGCATATCCCTCAATCCATTGTTGAAGGTCTTTGATTTTCTTCATTTGAATTTGTGCTTCTTTTGGGTGTTCCCAAAAATCAGGCACATGAGTGCGCAATTCTTCCTCCTCGACTTGAATTTTCTTATTGTCTATGTCGAGATAGCGTTTGAGAGCGTCTTTGCGCTCAACGGTTTCCTTGAGTTGCTCTTGTGTTATCATTGATGAGTTAAATATCTGTTATATTGAATTCAAAGTGCAAAGGTACAAATTAAAATTAAGAATATAGCTATAGGGGAGGGAGTCATACAGGTTTTGTGGCCCGTAATATTTCACGTTTGCCGCCCGGAGGGCCGGCAATGCGTTCAACAACCAATCCCAAGGCTTGCAAACGTCGGCGTATTTCGCCCTTGGCGCAATAGGTTGTGAGTATGGCTCCGGGATTCATCACGTTAACCAATCGGCTTAGTGCTTCATTGGTCCACATTTCGGGTTGTTTTTCGGGAGCAAACGAGTCGAGGTAAACGACGTCGATAGAATTTGGAAGACTGTCGCAAGTGAAGTCGCACAAACGTTTCTCTATTTCAAAAAACTCATTGATGGCAATGCTTTCTCCCCATGGAGCTTTGTGTAGCGCTTGGAAAATATCGGGATTGACAAATTGCTCATATCCAAGAGTCTGAGCCATCTCTATGGAGATGGGGGAACGTTCAAGCGCTATGTAGTGAACGCGATGGGACGCTGAGGCTGCCATAGCTGTTAGTGAGGCATTTAGAGCGGTCCCAAATCCCACCTCAAGCAATCGCAAAGTCTTTTCGCTTGAAGGGTAATGCAAAAAAGCGCAGTCTCGGTAGATGTGGCGCGACTCGGTAATAGCTCCCTTAACCGAGTGGTAATGTTCATCGATTTCGGGAAGGTATATTGTGGTTGAACCATCATCGGTCAATTGTAGCTGCATATTTAAATTCTGTTTCATGCTACAAAAGTACAAAAAACTCAGCTAAAATCACATGATTTGGGAAATATGGAAAAGGTGGAAAGATTTTTGAAAAAAAAGAATGGCGTTATATTGTTTGTTTTGACTGAAAGAATTAAATTTGCAATAGCAAGCCAGTAAAACACAGTAAAAACTATGAACAATATATTAGAACAAAATCAGCGCATAGGGAAATATCGCGTGCAGAATCTCATAAAGGGAGGTCATTTCAATGAAACTTATCGAGTAGTTGACGACAACGATGACTCATACTTTTTGAAGATATTTGTGATGAAGCGTGTGCCGGCTAAACTCATTGATGAGGAAACATCGGAGGTGAGAGAAATACTCAATTGCCAACGTTTGGTGCACAAGAATATAATTTCCTATGTAGAGAGTGGCAAGGTGTCGCTTGATGTTGGGGAGTGTAGCTATTTGATAACAAACTATTTCAGTGGAGAATTGCTCGTAGAGAAAATTCAGCGCGATGGTCGCATTGAATTTGAAGAAGCCGTGTCGATATTCAAAGACCTCCTCGAAGGATTGCGCTATATGCACAGCCTTTGCCCGGTGGTGCTTCACAATGACATCACTCCACGCAACATTATGTTGCCCAAATCGACGGCCGGTTGTACCGAGATCATAGACATGGGACACACATCTTCGCCTACCGGAGGAGTTGCATCATTTGAGACGGCCGATTTGGACGTGCGCTATTGCGCCGGAGAAACGTTTGTGGGAATGTATTCTCAGCAAAGTGATATATTCTCGGCTGTGGCAGTGTTCTATACGATGCTATTTGGCCATGCTCCGTGGGACGTTACACTTGATGCCGACATGCCTCGTGCCGAGAGAATCAAGGCCGTAAAAAAACAACGTAAGGAAGAACTGGATTTTAGTGGCGCCGACATCGAACCAGTGTTCTGCGAAATCATACGCAAAGGATTGGCTAAATCATCATTGCGATATTCTACTATATCAGAATTACTCAGTGATATCAATAGCCGTTCGGTGCGCCCAATTGAAGAGAATGATTCATTGCCCAATACACCCCCGCAGTCACAAATAAATCAAGCGAAAAGTAATGCTCCGGACAATGAAAATGCCGTCAATATTGAAATGAAGCAAGGCAAGGGAAATGGATTTGCCGACATTGCCGGCATGGCCGATCTCAAGCAGTTGTTGCGCACCAAGGTGATATCGGTGATTCAAGACAAGGAGAAAGCCGCGCGATATCGTTTGACTCCACCCAATGGAATGTTGCTATATGGCCCTCCCGGCTGTGGAAAAACCTATTTTGCTGAAAAATTTGCCGAAGAAACGCAGTTTAACTTCTTCATGGTAAAGGCTTCGGACATTGCAAGCATCTATGTGCATGGTACACAAGGAAAGATAGCCGAATTGTTCCGTAAGGCCGAGGAAAATCAGCCGGCAGTATTATGCTTTGATGAGTTTGATGCATTGGTGCCCAATCGTTCAATGGTTGAGAATCCGGGATTGTCGGGTGAGGTGAATGAGTTTTTGTCACAGTTGAATAACTGCTCGCAACGTGGAATATTTGTGATAGCAACGTCCAACCGTCCCGATAAAATTGATCCGGCAGTATTGCGCACCGGTCGCATTGATCGCCAAATTTATGTGCCACTACCCGATGAGGAATGTCGCCGTGAAATGTTTGCTCATCACCTTCAAGGACGCCCGTATGATGAATCGGAAATAGTCCTTGACGAGTTGGTCGCTTTGTCAGATGGATATGTGGCATCAGATATCAGCTATGTGGTTAACGATGCTGCTTCAATTGCCGCTTATAATGACAGCCCCATAACAATGGCGATTTTGAAAGATGTGATACAATGCACAAAACCATCGGTAAATAAAGATGTGTTGAAATCCTATGACGAGCTTCGCGACATCATGAACGGAATAGAGCGTCGCTCGACTTTGCCACAGGTGGGATTTCGCACTCCATAGATTGATCATTAACAACAAAAAAAATATTAACCCTTTAAAAATGTAATTATTATGGCAGCTAAAGACCTTGTATTGGCTTTTCTACGTAAAGAAGGCTTCTGTCCCGAAGAGGAAGAATTCGGTATCCTATTTAAATACCAAATGGCGAGTTTTATTTTCTTCAATAATAGCAACGACGAAGAATTTTTCCAACTTGTAATGCCCGGAATCTTTGACATTGACGAAGAAAATATTTCAATCGCAATGTTGGCTTGTAACAGATTGAATTCCGACGTGAAAGTAGCGAAGGCATTTGTGTCACAAAATAACGATGTGTGGTTGGCATTTGAAATTCTTCTTGATGAAAATCCCGAAGTAGAGTCAATCGTACCACGTGCTCTAAACACATTGATGCATGCTCGTGAACAATTCTACGCAGCTATAAAGGAATTATCGGCTGAATAATATTTCACGACTGATTGTAGAAATAAAAAACCACACGCCTCCCGGGTTTATCCACCGAGTGCGTGTGGTTTTTAGTGTTTTGGTTAATTCATTACAAGGATATATGTGCTCAGGTAGCTGGCAAATGCAAGCCAAAGCACATAGGGGGCAAATAGCCAGGCGGCTCCCTTGCTCACTCGATAGACGTTCATCATGTATAGGACCACTGCAATGTCGAGCAACACAATGTCGATAAATCCCAACACGACATCACGCATGGCAAAAAATAGTATGCTCCAAAGGAAATTGAGGAGTAATTGCCATGAGAATAATAGAATGGCCGGGAGGCGCACAAAATAGGGCCGAGATAACATGAGCCCAATTGATATCCCCATACACACATAGATTATGGTCCAAGCAATCGGGAAGACCCAGTTGGGCGGAGTAATGTCGGGCTTCACCAAAGTCGGATACCATTCCTCGATGGCCCCTGATTGGAAGTAGGCTGCAGAGACCCCAACAGCTAAGCACACAGCCACAGATGTGCCAATTAATACAATCTTTTTCATAGCGCACAAATAATATTTGATATCACAACAAATGAAGTTCCACTCTTGTTCAAGAAAATTACACACAAAAAGAGAGCGAGTTAAAATTGACTCGCTCTCTCATTATTGGCTACAAATTTATCGTAGAGGAAAACTTGATTAGTTCCCGTTGATAATTGTTATAGATGACTTGCCGTTGGTTTGTTTAATATATATGCCGGGCAATAGTTTGTCGTTGTCAACTTTGATACCTTGTAGGTTGTAATAGGTTGATGTTTGAGTCGATTGGACTTGAATCTGTTCAATCGCAGTTGTTGATGAGTAGCTCAATAGTTGTGCGCTTGGCGCCGCAGTGCGGGTTGTGCGAGCATCTGATTTTAGAGCATATACAAGAAGACCCTTTTGAGATGATGCGATATAAAGGTTTCCGGCCGGGTCAAATGCCATTTGGTCAACTTGATTTGTTCCGTCAAGTGGCATTGAATAAAGGTGGGTGAATGCCGGGGTGGCGTTGGTCCATTTAACTTGGTAGAGGTGCAAGTTGATAGAAGCCGGAGAGCCCTCGGCATAAGAGTCAACAATTGCAAATAGACTATTGTCGTGGTTGAGAGCTATACCTCCACCATAGCTTCCGGTCAAAGTGGTATTTATGGCCGATGAGTTGAACGTGATATTTCCGTTGAGGTCAAGTACGATAAATACCGGAACGGCCGATGAGTTATTGCCTTTGTATCGGGTTTGAGCCATGAAGACGGCATTGGGGGTTGTGATCAAGTCGCCTTTACCATTAGGCATTAAAGATGTTGCTGCATCAAAATAGTTGGAGTATGTTCCGGTGATGCTTGTTGCATTTCCGATGTTGTAGGCAATGAGTCGAGTGTCGGTTGCGCCATCAAGATTATAGGCCGAGATGTACATTTTGCGTGAATCTCCGGTTCCGGTAAATGCTATTCCTCGAGCCTGTTGAGCTACGACTTGAGTTGCTGTCGGAGTTGAGGCATTGGGATCATATAGCCATATACCCGGTGTAGCAGATGATACATCGGCGATATATACTTTGCCGTCATTGGCGTGCAAACGACAAGAATAGGCTCCTGTCGCAAACGAAGATGTAAGCACTTTTTCGCCATCGGTAGTGAGGTCGGGGTTAAATTTCTGAATACCTTGACCATATCCGGTTGCAGTGTATATTGAGCCAAATCGAGGACTCTCAGTGTCAAGGTCAATAGTCAAGCCTAAACATGCTGTTCCTCCCGAGTAAAGTATTGACGCGTCGGAGTGAATGAGCTCAGAAGAGGGACTTTGAGGATTGTCAAGGTCGATGGCCCATTTGAATGAAGTGCCCTCGGGAAGTTGATTGCGCTCAATAGTGGTTGTATTGCTGCCTTTCACGACTGCGCCAAGATCAATTGAGGTTTCTTGCCCGGTAGAAGAGTCAATGAGAATAAGTTTGGCATTATCAACGTCGCCGGTTGATTGGAATGTCAATGTATGGGTCGTGGGTGATGTCTCAAGTGAAAGTCCGTAGGCATAGTGACCTTGTATGGCTGGCTCAACCACTCCCTTCAACGAGTAAGCCGAAGCTGCTTTAGTGATAGTGCTACGAGCTGGATTCTTGATTGCATAAACAAGGAGACCTTGTTGTTTAGAGTGCACATAAAGATTTCCGGCAGGGTCAAATGCCATTTGGCAAACGTTTGTTGTTGATGGAAGTGCAATTTCATATTGCTTAGATAGCACAGGCGTTGTTCCTGAATAAGAAAGATTATAAATGATAGCTTTGCCATTGCCGTCGGCAACAGCCATGGTTGATTCGTATATTGCCATCGCTCCAAAGTTTGAGCCATCATGAGTTTGTAAAGTTGTACCTGAGTTAAAGTTGACGGTGCCGTCGGCGGTCACGTGGACAAACGATGGCACTCCTGAGGTGTTACTGCCCGAGTATCTTGTTTGAGCACAGAAAACGCCATAGCTGTGAGCGAGAACTTCAACATTGGTATTTGCCATGAGAGTCGAACCGGCAATTTGGCTGAAAGAGGCCGAAGGTGCAGAGCCCCAAGTATCGGCGGTGCCTAAATTGTATTGCAACATGATATTACCTCCTGACGATGGGTAGTCTTCACAGAAGACATACATCTTGCGATTGTTCCCTTCGCCTGAGAAGGTTACACCGGTAGTTCCACCGCCGGTGACGGTTGAGCCGTTGGTGATGACGCCACCTGAGCCGTATGTCCCTTTAAATACATTTGCTACCGATGGGGTTGCCGCTGAAGGATTATACACCCACACGCCGCCATGCTCATCGCTCCAATCCGAGATGTAAAGTTTGCCGTTGGAAGTGGCGATGCGGAATGGTGAAGAATTATTGTTTGACATGAAGTTTGAGCCAAGAATTTTAGAGCCTTTTAGAGAAAGGTCGGGGTTGATGGCTTGAATGCCTTGAGCGTATCCGGTTGAGGTGTAGATTGTTCCGTAGTTGGGACTTTCGTAGTCGAGGTCGATTGCCACGCCACCATTGGCATAGTATGTGCCATTGCTGTAGGCTGCACCCGAGTAGGTGTGAATGAGAGATGTGGCAGTGCTTTTGGGATTATCCAATGCAACAGCCCAAGAGAAGGTTGCATCTGCTCCGAGTTGGCTGGCGCTGATTGTTGTAGAGTTGTCGCCTTTAACGATGGCTCCAATCGTAATCGTTTCGGTTGCTCCGGTCGATTTGTTGGTTATGATGATTTTGCCATTGTCAACATTGCCGGTTGATTTAAATGACAACGTATATACTCCTTCGTCGGATAGTGTTGATTTTAAGTCGTAGGCAAAATGTCCTTGAACTGCAATGAGTTCGGTTGACTGTGATATTTGAGGAGTAGGATATGTTACGGCATTAGCCTTGACAGTCACACTCTCGGTGAAGTCCTTGTAATCGGGGTGAGAATATGTGATTGAGTAGGTGCCGGGGTTGATGTTTTTGAATACAAATGCACCATTATATTCGTCGTCGGTAGTAGTTGTTGCGACGATATTACCGTTGGCATCTTTGAGGGTTACGGTTGCGTTATTGATGGGAAGATAATTATCGAGCGTTGTGGTTATTGGGGTATAATAGGCATGAGAGAAAGTTTGTTCGGCATCACGCAAAATTCCGTAGATATAACCGGTGGATTCTTTGACTCCCCAGCCAAAATAGTCGTTGATGCCGCGAGCATATCCGTATCCCTCCATGTGGCATACGTTCCAGTTCATATATTTGTGACGGGCCGGTTGATAGGTGTGGAAATATCCCTCAACCAAGAAGCCGGGGACGCCTTGACGCAACACTCCGTAGTAGCCGGTGTAGCTCTTGCCGTTGGAGTGGGTTGTGGTGTAGCTTGAGCCCATGTAGGAGACGTCGCCACAAATGTTTGTTACGCCGGCACCGGTGTGATGGGTCCACATTTGGTGGGGGTTCTCAATAATATGTGGCCAGCAAGCCTGAGCCATGGCTCTTGACCCGGCATTGCCTTCGGCTGCATTTGTACCTCGATAGAGGAATAGCAGATAGTTTACCAACGCAGCCTCACTTGCAGCATTTGAGTGAATGGAGATAAACATATCAAAGTTGTTGAGCTCGGCTTCGGCGGCAATTTCGGTCAACCCTCGTGAAACGCCACACTTGATGTGGGACATAACAAGATTTTGGGTCAAGTCGCGAGCCGTAGCCGCATTGTGCGACATACCGTATTCTTTGAGCTTGTGAAAAAGGGCCAACCCTTTCTGCAGGTTGGTGTTTGATTCGTAAAAGTTGGTAGTGTCGTTGTAATTAATAGCGCCATGCTTTACCGTTGACATTGCGCGGTCTTCACTTCCCCAACTGCCGTGTCCGGGGTTGATATAAATGCGAACATCTTTAATAGACGCTGAGACTGTCAGTGCTAAAACAGCTAATAATGTGCAGAGAATATTGCGTTTCATGATAGAAATAAGTTATAAAAATCTTGGTTAGAAATAATTTGGCTAAGATACATATTTTTTTTCAAACATCAAGACTTTCAGCCCAAAAACATCGGCCGAAGAATTATTTTTTATAGGGCCTTTAATTTTAATCAATGATAATTTGGATATCTCCTAAAAAGTAGAGATATTTGTAGCGAGGCATTATTTATGACACTCTGTTATAACCAATTTATTGTTTAATTTAAACCAATCTTTATTATGGAAGACAATAGAACGTACATCTCACCGCGAGGTATTTTAGAGCGGTTTCAATTATTTGAAGAAAAAATACCTCTAAAAAGTAATGAAATTACCGATTATGTATCGTCGTTGTATAAGTGTAAGGATTTCACCGAAGATGACATAAATGCAGAGGCTTTTCGCATGTTGCAACATGTGGGCATGGGACATTATCGACCTAAATGTGTTTGGAGAGATTTGGGCGACAGAACAATGGGGTGTATCGTGCCTTCAACAGACTGTAATGTGGAAATATCCTTGAATGCAAAGTCATGCACAACTCGAAAGGTGATATTGGCGACATTGGCTCACGAAATATGCCACAAGTTGTTGCTTGTGAATGGTATAGAATACGACGATACCCCACAAAATGAATATGCAACCGATTTGTGTACAATCTATGTGGGTTTTGCTCAGTTGATTTTTGCCGGATATGAGTCCTCAGATTTGATATTAGGGTATTTGAAACATTATGTATATACTCAAGCCTATAATATCGTATTGGCTGTCAGGGGTAAAGATAGATCGGCTATGATAGATCCCGATTGGGACCTATACCTCTCTGAAGCGTTAGAAGAGTGGGATAAAGGAAAGGATAAACGTAGATTGATTGAAGAGTTGTTTAGCCAACTTTCACAAGATATAGCACTTTTCCATCGCAATGTAAACTATCTGCAACACGTTGTTGAAGCAAAACAACGTGTGCAGAAACTCAACGAACTGTGTTTTATTGATGGGGCATTTTCATCGATTGGAGGAGGTGTGAAAAAGCCCATCAGTGTGTTCCGAATGATTTATGAAATCACTCTTGAGAAATCAGAGCCCGATGAATCGCTCGTAAAGGTTAATGAATCGCTTGCCGAGATTATTGCAGCATATATAACCCAGAACAAAGGCTCCAATGGGGAAACATTGCATCAGGCCGATGTCTATTGCCCCATGTGTGGTGCAAAAATAGACCATGCGTGGAGCCAAGGTAAAACAGTATTGTATTTTTGCTCAAAATGTAAATACAACTTTTTGCTCAACCGCCAGCCTTGGAATCAATCGGCCGAGTGTCACATCTTGAATAAACGACAAAGAGATAATGAGCGTAAGATTAACGACTTGAAGTTGAGTCATCAAAGAGAGGTGGAGCGACTAAATGAAATACATCAACAACAAGTCAGTGACGCACGTGCTCAAGGTCGTGCTCAAGCGCGCAATACCTCATCGGCAACAAAATATCTTGAAGGTGTCAATGACGGAAGGGCCGAAATGAAGGCTAAAATTGAAAAATGTCCCGCATGGCTGAAATTCTTTTTAAAGAAATATTTGCGGTAAAAATCAAGGTTTGGAGTTGCGGGTTGCATTTATAATGTGTAAATTTGTCAGTTGAGAAAAATAACAGAGCCTGATTCACGTTATTTATATCAAGGCGTGAATCAGATTCTTCATGCCGAGACTCTCAACAGTACAATGACTATGAACTATCTGAAAATATTGGTTATCGCATTTTCAACCGCAATCCTATGTAGTTGTGGCGGTGCTAAACTATCTGTAGCCGACGAGCAAATGGCGCGTGGGGAATATAACGATGCGTCAAAAACCTATCGTAAAGTATATAACAAACTCACAAAGCGCGAGGAACGCCCGCAGCGTGGAGTGGTGGCTTTTCGCATGGCTGAATGTTACCGACATTTGAACATGAGTGCACGTGCTTCGGCTGCCTATCAGAATGCATTGCGATATGGCTACCCCGATTCGACTGCTCAACTCTATCTTGCACAATCGCTCCAAGCCGAAGGAAAATATAAGCCGGCAATAGATGCCTACGAGAGCTTCTTGGCGCGTTGTCCTCAATCGAAAGCGGCCCTCACGGGTATTGCCGGGTGTCGCATGGCCTTGAAATTGAAAGATAATCGCACCCGATATGTCGTGAAACAGGCAAAAATGTTCAATTCGCGTCGTGCCGATTTTGCTCCGATGTATTTTGATAAGTCTCTTGATGTGATTTATTTTACTACGACCAACGAGAAGGTTACCGGCGATAAACGCAGTGAAATAACCGGAATGAAAAAGAGCGATGTGTGGATGTCGAAGAAAAACGAGCAAGGTGTATGGCAAAAACCTGAACCGGTCGAGGGTGAGTTAAACACCGATTTCGATGAAGGTATAGTGTCATTTTCGCCTGATGGCACCACAATGTATTTGACAAAAGCACGTCGTGAGCCAAATGCGCCTACGGCGGTTGAAATATACACTTCGCAACGCTCCGATGCAAAATGGAGCGCCCCGGTCAAGTATGAAATCACCTCCGACACGTTGTCAAGCTATGGACACCCGGCTGTTTCGCCCGATGGCACTTATCTATATTTCACCTCAGACATGCCAGGCGGTCAAGGAGGAAAGGATTTGTGGCGTGTTAACTTGAAGGAGCGTGCCGGATCGCTTGAAAATTTAGGCGAATTTATAAATACTCCGGGAGATGAAGAGTTCCCGTATGTGCGCACCGACAGTGTCCTTTATTTTTCATCAGATGGTCACCCCGGTTGTGGAGGATTGGACTTGTTCCGAGCTCAACTTACCCCATCGGGAGGTTGGAAGGTTGAAAATATGGGAATACCGATGAACTCGTCGGCCGATGACTTTGGTATCACTTTTGGCGATGGCGAGTCGGGTTTCTTCTCTTCCAATCGTGGTGATGGCCGAGGATATGACCACATATACAGTTTTGAATTGCCCGAGTTGCAAATATGGATTTCGGGTTGGGTGCTTGACAAAGATGAAGAGCCGGTGCCTAATGCCGTGATTAGAATTGTGGGTAACGATGGCTCAAATCAAAAAGAAGTAGCGCGTAACGACGGCTCGTTCCGATTTCCACTTGAACGAGGGGTGAGTTATGTGATGCTTGCAGGTGCAAAGGGCTTCCTCAATGCCAAACAGGAATTTACATCAGATACTGCCGAGGTCGATGCTGAATATGGCGTTGATTTCCTTCTCGCGTCAATCACAAAACCGGTGGTTATAGACAACATATTTTATGATTTTGACCGAGCAACTTTGCGCCCTGAATCAAAAACGGCACTTGATGAAATGGCCCAACTCTTGCGTGATAATCCAAATGTGACAATCGAAATGGCATCACACACCGACCGCAAAGGAACCGATGAATATAATCTTGACTTGTCGCATCGCCGTGCCAAGTCGGTGATCGATTATCTGATTGAGGCGGGCATAAATCCCGATCGTTTGCAACATCAAGGATATGGAGAATCTCGTCCTAAAACGATTACAAAGAAACTTGCACGCGAATATCCTCAGTTTAAAGAGGGCGACGTTTTGACCGAAGAATATATCTCATCTTTGAGTGAGGAAGACCAGGAAGCGGCCGATCAAATCAATCGCCGCACCGAATTCCAGGTGTTATCTATTGATTATATGATGTTTTGATAGCAACTATGACGTTTCGCACTACCATATCCCCGGCTTTGTCTTCAGAGGTGGCAATTGACCATGGTCATCGCATAGTGATGATGGGGTCGTGCTTTTCCGATAATATAGGGGAGCGATTGCGTCAAGAGTTGTTTGAAGTAGAGGTGAATCCATTTGGAACACTATATAATCCCGCAAGTATTGTAGAGGCGGTGAATCGACTCATTGATAATAAACCTGTTGACTCGTCATCGTTGTTTAATCACAATGGAATGTGGCATAGTTTCAGCCATCACTCCTCATTTTCGGGGACCGATCATGGTGAGGTGTTGAATAATATCAACCACGCAATTGATTGCGCCCATCATGCTCTACAAGAGGCTCAAACACTTATTGTGACGTTTGGTACAGCCTATGTTTATACGTTGGTTGAGACCGGTGATGTCGTAGCCAATTGCCACAAGTTGCCGGCTGCACGATTTAATCGCCGTAGCATGAGTGTTGCCGAGATTGTGGAACTGTGGAGCGAAGCGATAGTGAGGTTGAGGCAATTCAATCAATCGATTAAGATTGTTTTCACAGTGAGCCCGATACGACATCTTGCCGATGGCATGCATGGCAATCAATTGAGTAAATCGACGTTGCTCCTTGCCGTTGACCGGTTGTGCAAGACTTTTAGTGGCGTGGCGGTCTATTTCCCGTCATACGAGATTATGATGGACGATTTGCGTGACTATCGATTCTACGCGTCAGATATGACTCACCCATCAGATGTTGCGGTCGATTATATCTACAAATTATTTGGTCAGACGTTTATGTCTGATTCCACTCGTGCCGTGGCATTGGAGTGTGCACGTTTTACGCGCCGACTTCGTCACCGTCACATGTCAAATAACGACAATCTTATACAAGCATTTAAACAGGATACAGAACGTTTGAGAAAAGAGTTGTTACAAAAACACCCCCAACTTGAACGAGCCTTAAATAACATTCAATAATGAACTATACAATCTCTCAAATTGCGACAATATTGCGATTGCCGATGCCGGCATTCCCACAGAATGAGATAAACACATTGTTAACCGACAGCCGTTCTCTCACTGTTGCTGAAGGCACTTTGTTTTTTGCGTTGCGCTCAAGCAACAACGATGGGCATAGGTATTTGCAGAATCTTTATGACCGTGGAGTGCGTAACTTTGTGATTGAATATGTTCCGGCATCAATGCAAGCAATTTCCGATGCCAATTTTTTGGTGGTTGATAATGCAACAATTGCACTACAGACTATTGCTCGCTTTCATCGCATGCAATTTACTGCAATTCCGGTAATAGGTATCACAGGAAGTCAAGGAAAAACAACGGTCAAAGAGTGGTTATATCAATTGCTCAATGCCGACTATCGCATAAATCGCAGCCCCCGCAGTTATAACTCTCAGATAGGAGTGCCCTTGTCGGTGTGGGAGATGAACGAAGATACCCAGCTCGCAATTTTTGAAGCCGGAATATCTCGCCAACAAGAGATGGCGGTGTTGCAGTCGATCATACGTCCCAATCTTGGCATAATAACCAACGTGGGCGATGAACATCATGAGGGATTCCCTTCACGAAAAGCCAAATGCGAAGAAAAGGCAACTTTGTTGCGCGAGTGTGATTGTATCATATATAATGGTGATGACCAGCTCATTGTTGATGTCATAGAGAACACCTCTACAACGGTCAAAGAGATAGCGTGGTCAACCCACGACAGTGATCGTCCATTATATATCTCATCGATTGACCGCCATGCCGACCACACAACCATAACGTATAATTATTTGCAATTTGAAGGGTCGTTCTCCATTCCGTTCACAGCCGATTCTCACATCGAGAATGCGTTACATTGTCTTGCGGTAATGCTATATCTTGGAATCCATGCATCGGTGATTGCCGAGCGTATGGAACGACTCACCCCTGTGGGCACGCGATTGAATGTGATGGAGGGGGTTAATAATTGTTCGTTAATACACGATGCCTATACATGTGATTTGCATTCACTATCACCGGCACTCGATTTCATGAATCGACGGGCCAATGCGGCGCAATCGCGTGTTGTGATACTCAGCGACATGACCCATGAGTCGCTCAATCCGTCGGTGTTGTATCGCCAAGTGGCTCAGATGCTTGAACAACAGCACATCGACCAGGTGATCGGAATAGGCCCGGAGATATCGCAATATAGCCGATATTTCGATGGCTCGGCGTTGTTTTATGATTCGACCAATGAATTCCTTGCACAGATGAGTCCGAGCGACTTTGACAATTCGTTGATATTGATAAAAGGTGCATCGCATTTTGAATTTTCTCGCATAATTGAGACTCTTGAAGCACGTCAACATGAAACCGTGCTTGAAGTTAATCTCGACTCTCTTGTGCACAATTTTAATAGTTTCAAAGCACGATTGAAACCCGAAACCGGAGTGGTGTGTATGCTCAAGGCATCGGGATATGGTGCCGGAAGTTATCAGTTGGCAAAGACTCTACAAACTCACGGGGCCGCATATATTGCTGTGGCGGTTCTTGACGAAGGGGTAGAATTGCGCAAAGCCGGGATTACAATGCCCATAATGGTTTTGAACCCCAAGGTGGTGAATTATAAGGCCATGTTTGCCTATCGCCTTGAGCCGGAGATTTATTCGTTTGATATACTTGAACAAATAATACGTCAAGGCGAGAAATATGGAATCACGCAATATCCGGTACACATTAAACTTGACACAGGAATGCACCGTTTGGGCTTTTTGGAAAATGATTTACCTTTGTTGTGTGAGCGCCTGAAAAATCAAAATGTGATTAAGCCCGAAACCGTATTTTCTCACTTGGCAACGGCCGATTGTCTTGATATGGACGATTATACTATCGGTCAGTTGGAAACGTTTGACAGGTGTTGTGACCGTTTGCAACACGATTTTACTCATCACATCAAACGCCACATTCTCAATTCGGCCGGAATAACCCGATTTCCCGATCATCAATGTGACATGGTGCGCCTTGGCATCGGATTGTATGGTATTCCGGTGTTGCCCTCGCCGCTGCAAGATGGATTGCGCCCGGTGTCGTCGTTACACTCGGTTATAATCTCCATAAAGGAGTGGGATTCTGATGCAACAATCGGATATTCTCGCAAAGGTCGATTGTCACGCCGCTCTCGCATTGCAACTATTCCCATCGGGTATGCCGATGGATTAAATCGCCATTTGGGCAATGGAAAAGCATATATGTTTGCCGGTGGTAAACGATGCCCGATTGTGGGAAATATATGCATGGACGCGTGCATGATAGACGTTACCGACACTCAGTGTAAGGTGGGCGATCGTGTGGAAATTTTTGGAGATAATATTCCTGTGACTGAATTGTCCGATGCGCTCGGTACGATTCCCTATGAGGTGCTGACATCAATTTCAACGCGCGTTAAACGCATATATTATCGCGAATAAAGACTTGAAATTTCTCCGATGAGACGTAACAAATAAACGTGAACAATGGGAAATGTTAAAAATACTTACCCCCCCTAAAAGTGTGGGCAAATTTGTTGCACTTGGAAATATAATGTATATTTGCAACCGAATACTTTTTTGCTAAAACCCTTAATTTTCTAAATTAATTTATTATGAAAGGTTTAAATCGTTTTTTAGTTGCGTGGGTGGCATTATCACTACTTTGCGCAGCTTGCCAAGATGATGATGCTGTAATAGTTCCTGATGAGCCTGTAACAGAGCAGGAACAAGAGAACTCAGATTATAATGAGCCGGCAATGGAAACCGTGGCTCATGAAGCTAAAGCAATTGAGCTTTCGGCAAGTCAAAAATCGATAAATGAAGGGTTGCGAAACTTTTCATGGGATTTGATTTCGGTGATGAGCGAGTTGCCCACGTTTGACAATGAAAATTTGATTTTTTCGCCACTCAGTTTAGAGATTGCTCTTGCTATGCTACTCAATGCTACCGATGACGCAACTCTACAAGAGTCACTCTCGGCAATGCATTTGTCGGGATATAATGCCGAGGAACTAAATCAATATTTCAGCCATTTTACAACCGGAATCACCGAGGCCGACAATGTGACTCGTTTCAGTAGCTCAAATTCGTTGTGGCATGATTTGCGTTATGACGTGCAATCACGATTCAAGCAGGCACTAAGCGATTACTATGCATGTGAGTTTTTCCCTGTGGTGTATGGCCCAGAAACTACCGACAAAATTAACCGATGGGTTGAAGAACGCACCTATGGTCGCATTGATAAAATAGTTGGAAAAACCACCCACAATGTCGATTTCCTTCATTTGTTGAATGCGGTATATTTTCGTTCTCCGTGGAGTGTGTCAATGAGCCAATTGGGTAAAAAACCATTTACTTCATTCAATGGAAAAGTATCAACAGTGGAAATGTTCAAAGGCGTTTGCTACGAATATTTATCGACTCCCCTCTATACAGCCACAATGCTTCCATTCAGCAATGGCGCTTTTGGAATGTTCTTCATTCTTCCCAATGAAGGAGTTACATTTGGCGAGGTTATTGACAATATAAAGGCTACGGGTCAAGATTTTGCCGAAATACATTCTTCGTCAAAAGTTGTTGTTACGTTACCTGAGTTTAATGCCAAATCTGACGTAGAACTTAGCAGTGTATTGGATAAATTGGGCTGTGGTAACATATTAAATAGGGGTTTGGATATTCTGTCAAACCTTAGTGGTCAAACTTTTGGTATCAAGCAAATTGCAAATATATCGGTTGACCACGAAGGCGCAGAAGCCGCTGCGGTTACAAACATTTGGTGTGGTAGCACAGGTGAGCCCGAACCCAAGCCAAAATATCTAACTTTTGACCGTCCGTTCATTTATGGCATTATCGAATGTAGCACCGGAACACCGTTGTTCTTAGGAACTATCTCAGAACTTTAGTGCGATAGACAATACTTAGATATAAGCAAAAGGGTGAGCCATCGGCTCACCCTTTGTTGTATAAAAGAGAGATGGTTGTCAAGAGATTATTTGAGCGACCATTCAAATCCGTCTTTTGTGTCTTTAATGTTGAAGCCCATCTCGGTGAGGCGATTGCGAATCAAGTCGCTTGTTGCCCAATCTTTTTTGGCTTTAGACTCAGCGCGTATTTCCAACAGCAAGTCAACAGCTTGTTCAAATGGACGCAATGCATCTCCATCGCCATTGGCTCCTTGCAAGTCGGTCGATACTCCCAAAATGTCGTGTAGGAAAATTGAGAATAGCTCTTTCAGAGCGTCGATGTCGGCAGCCGTAGCAGTTGCTTTGCCGTCATTTACAAGATTGATTTGTCGGCAAGCCTCAAATAGGTGAGAAATCACGATTGGGGTGTTGAGGTCATCGTCCATTGCTTGATAGCAAAGACCTTTTAATGGGGCAACATCAATCGTTGACGATTCCGAGGGTTTGAGGTCTTGCAAGCGTTTGTATCCGTCAAGCATGCGTTGCAATGCTTTTTCTGATGCTTGAAGCGCTTCGTTGCTAAAATCCAATGTGCTACGATATTGCGCTTGCAAAATGAAAAAGCGTATGGTCATTGGTGAGTAGGCTTGAGTGAGCATTGGGTGAGTGCCGTTGAAGAATTCATCGAGAGTGATGAAATTTCCGAGCGATTTACCCATCTTCTGACCATTAATAGTGATCATGTTGTTGTGCATCCAATAGTGAACGCTTTCATGTCCGTTGTGAGCAACCGACTGAGCAATTTCACATTCGTGGTGGGGGAACATGAGGTCCATGCCTCCGCCGTGAATGTCAAATTTCTCGCCGAGGTATTTTTCGCCCATAGTAGAGCATTCAAGATGCCAGCCGGGGAATCCTTCGCTCCATGGCGATGGCCAGTGCATGATGTGCTCGGGTGCCGCTTTTTTCCAAAGGGCAAAGTCGGCGGGATTATGCTTTTCGCTTTGACCATCAAGAGCGCGTGTAGCCGATAACAGTTCATCGATGTTGCGCCCTGATAGTTTGCCATATTTGTGGTCATTGTTATATTTGGGCACGTCAAAGTAAACCGATCCTTCGCTGACATAGGCATATCCACTGTCAAGAATTTTCTTGATATACTCTATTTGCTCGATAATGTGGCCCGATGCATGAGGCTCGATTGATGGGGGAAGTACACCGAGGCGCTCCATTGCTTTGTGGTAGCGGCCCATGTAGTATTGCACCACTTCCATCGGCTCCAATTGTTCCAAACGAGCTTTTTTGGCAATTTTGTCTTCACCTTCATCGGCATCGTGTTCAAGGTGACCAACATCGGTGATGTTGCGCACATATCTCACTTTATAGCCCAAGTGTTGCAGGTATCGGTAAAGAATGTCAAACGTGATGGCCGGACGAGCATGTCCCAAATGTCCATCGCCATAAACCGTTGGACCACATACATACATTCCCACTCTTCCTTCATGTAAAGGCACAAACGTTTCCTTGCGGCGAGTAAGTGAGTTGTATATTGTTAAGTCGTTCTTAATCATAATATGTTGTTGTTTGTTTTGTTATGATTGCCTAAAGAATAATGCACGATTATGCATTGCCTCCCATGATGAATGGGTTGGGAATTTCTCCGGGGTTGTTGCCTGAATTGGGGTTGTTGATGGGCAATTTGCGTTGAATTTCGCCAAATGTAGCCTCATATTTTGCAATATTGTCGCGAAGCGCAAACAACAGATTTTTTGCGTTTTCGGGATTTAGAATGATGCGGCTTTGCACTTTGGCCGAAGGAGCATTGGGTGCAAGTGCCACAAAGTCGAGAAAGAACTCGTTGGCAGAGTGAGAAATCACTGTGAGGTTTGAATAAAGACCGCTTGCTACTTCGGGAGACAATTCAATTTTTATCTCGTTTTTTTTGTTTTGTTCCATTTTATAGGGGTTTAATAGTTTGAAATTTGTCAAGAGTGATAGTATCGTCACCTTTTGAATTGTTGAGGTGAACGATGATGCCTCGGCATGTTACGAGGTCCCAAATGGGCGCAAGGTCGATTGAGGCATTGAATGATTTAAGCGATGAGTTTGAGGTGCTTGTTATTTCATAAGTGAGATATATGTGGGGATACTCTTGTGAAAGAGTTTCTTCATCAACAATTACTTTGAATCGTGGGTCAATGTTATATTCCATGAGGCTGTAAAGGTTGAGGAATGTTCCTGTGCGCCAAAGCTCAAAAACACTGATTGGAGCAAAATCCCAGTCGGGGTAATCGGCTATTGGTGCTTCTATGATCGATGCGTTGTGAACAGGTTGAATGCCATATACGGTAACGATGTCATTGACATATCTTTCTCCGCCTTGTGGTACATAGGAAATGAGGACTCGTTGACCTTTTTTGTATAAATAAGAATCAAATTTAATGTTGGGAGCTACCAACGAAATGGTTGGTGAGTCTTCAAGTTTTTGAAACTCAAAAGTCGCACCTTGTTCTTGTATTGTTGCGATGGTCACCAAGTCGGTGATGATGTTTTCGGGAATTTTGGGAGCGTTATCGTCATCGCTACAAGAAGTGAAGATGCCGACAATTGCAGTTGCCAATAGGCATAATAGTGATTTTTGGAATGTTTGTTTCATAATTTTCGTATTCATTGTTTAAAGATTTATTTACTGAAAGAATAAGTGGCCTTTTGCGGTCGATTTTTGTCGTTGACAAATATTCTCACGCCCTGACATGTGGGGCGTTGCCACACATTGGATATATCAACCGAAATGTAGGCTCGGCGTGAGAAATTTTGAGGAGCATCAAGGATATCGTGCATTAAGTAGAGGTCGATAAATGGCTCGTCAAGGGTGGTTGAGTCGGCCGATAGATTGAAAACACGGGCTTCGTTTGAATAATCGACTCTCATGTACACGTTTATCCATTTTCCTGAACGCCAAATGCTGTTTAGCCACACCGGTGTGGTGTCCCAGCCTGTTAGTTCTGAGGGATTGGCTATGCGCAGTGTGTCCTGGTTGATGCGAGAAACCGATAGAACGGAGATATTATCTGTTTGATAGGGTTTTCCACTGTGGGGATAGTAGCCAAGAATTACTCGATTGCCGATTTTTGCCGTAGAAAGAGGAATCTCGGTTTTGGGGGCTGTGAGAGTGATGAGAGGGGAGTCGTCATATCGTTGAAACGAAAATACCGCACCGGCTGTTTTGTTTCCCTCAAATGTAACGATGTCATATAGCGCTGCTTGGTCGTTGAAAGGACCATCATCGTTGCGACACGATGAAATGGCGACCAATAGCGCGGTGATTGAAATGAGGCTTACCAATAACTGTTTCATTGAGAGATATTGTTTGTTGAATGAATGTGAGATACTTGCCCATCGCATAGGTGAATAACTCGGTCGCATTGGTTGGCGAGTTGTTCGTCGTGGGTGACAATTACAAATGTGCTACCCATGTCACGTCGCAAGTTGAAAAATAGTTGGTGCAACTCGTTGCGATTGTGGCTGTCAAGGCTGCCTGAAGGCTCGTCGGCGAGAATCACTTTGGGGTTGTTGACCAAGGCACGAGCAACAGCCGCACGTTGGCGTTCCCCTCCCGATAGTTGAGCCGGTCGATGGTCCAGCCGGTGACTCAATCCCATGTAGTCAAGTAGGTTGCGTGCACGCTCAAAGGCTTTTGAGCGCGGGTCTTTCCCGATGAGTGCAGGCATAGCCACGTTTTCTTCTACTGAAAACTCAGGCAACAATTGGTGGAATTGAAACACAAATCCAATGTTACGATTTCGCCAATGGGCCAACTCGGACGATTGCAGAGTCAAGGGGTTGATATCGTCGTAGGAGACAATGCCATTGTCGGGTTTTTCAAGGGTGCCCATGATTTGCAGTAATGTTGTTTTGCCGGCACCGCTGGGCCCTACTATTGAGACAATTTCGCCTTTTGAAATATCAAGGTCGATTCCTCGCAACACTTGCAAGGTGTCAAAGCTTTTTTGTATGTTGCGAAGAGTTATCATTTTTGTTCTATTGCTGATTGTGATGTTAATTGGTTAACTACATAGGCTGCAAGCATCATGCCAAAAGTGGCCGGAAGCCATGCAACTGTTCCGAAACTAGAAATTTTTCCTTCCATTTCGGTGGTGTGCATCAATGCCGATTGGCGAGCCTCTTCGGTACTGAACACGACCGGAATCCCTTTTGAGATGCCACGGCGGCGCAACCGTTGTCTCACCACTCGAGCCAATCCATCGCCGTGGGTGTTGGCAATGTCGGCATATTGAACTTTGGTGGGGTCAATGCGTCCACCGGCTCCCATAGAGGAAATTACGGGAATTCCTTGGGCGTGGCATTGGGCAAGCAGCTCAATTTTTGGCGCTACTGAGTCGATGGCGTCAACAACAAAGTCGGGCGACATTTGCCGGAGCAATGGAGCGACGTCGTCAACGGTGATGTAGCGTGCTATGGCCGAGACTTGACAATTGGGATTGATTTCCAAAATGCGGCGTTTCATCACCAACACTTTTTCTTGCCCAATTGTAGTGGTCAATGCCGGCAGTTGTCTGTTGATGTTTGATGCAGCTACGACATCGGCATCAATGATGGTGAGTTGCCCTATACCACTTCGAGCCAGCATCTCTACCGTGTAGCTACCCACACCCCCAACACCCACCACAACGACGTGGCATTGCTCAAGATGTGCAACTGCTTGTTCTCCCAGTAGTAGCACAGTACGTTGATTGTAGGGTGTGTCGTTTACGCTCATTGTAGATAATTGTGGCTTTAGCAAGCGAAGTTACGCATTTTCTGTAATATACGCAACATTTTTGAAGTTGATGGCCGGTTGGTTTGTGGAAGAGTGCCGGCGGAAATCACATTCATGCCTACACGAAGATGCAAAAAAGCTGTGACATGTTTCATGCCACAGCTTTTATGAGTAGGGGGAATGTGTTATTTCTTAATGATTCTCAACGGTTTGAGGTTGTTCACGGTTATGAAATAATAGCCTTGAGCCAAGTCATCGAGAGAGATAATCATTGAGCTATCGTTGTTCCCGGCAATTGATTTGACGATGTTGCCTGCGATTGATGTTACATTTATCGCTTTGATAGGTTGAGGCGAATAAATGGTGAGTATGCCATCAGTCGGGACTGGGAATACAATCAATTTAGAGTCGTACTCGATGTTTTCGACAGCTGTTGATACGTCAATTGTCGAGTCTCCGCTGCCGTTGTTGGCACTTTGAGCAATGATGGGGTTGGTGTCGGCATAGTTGGCGCTGACGATAAATTCCCATGTGCCAAGATTCTTTGTGCCATCTTCGGGGTTGGGGTGTTGCTCGTCGTAGATTGACTCGTCGGCATTAACTGTTCCGATGTAATCTTTTTCATATACCACAACGGTGGGCTTATTGTCGGTCAGTGCTTGAGAGAAATCGTAGTCGCCGGGAATTACTCCGTCGGTCACAAGTACATACCCTTCAGAAGTGCTGTTGGCATTTGATGGGTCGTAGAGATAGAACTCGGTCAACTCAACAACCTTATCGTCGGGAGTAAATCCGGGGTCGTTGCTCTTATCGATGGTGATGGAATAATTGCTGACAGGCTCAGTTGCTTCGGGCTCGGTGATGTTGAGCTTGATATCGTAGGTGTCCCAATATCCGTCGTTTTCGTCTTTCACTTTATTGGCATTCCAGTCGGCCCATTGGGGAGTGCTGCTCTTGGTGATTTCGGCCTCAACCATAGGTGCCATAGGAGCATATCCGTTGTCGGCAGCAGCGTAGGTTTCAACACTCTTGAGCCCTTGAAGCGAATTTGTCGTTGCGTGTACGCCTTTGTAGAGAACGGTTACGTATGACGAGAATAGACGTTTGTTGCCGTCGTCGTCCATAGCCTTCACGTTTTCAACAACATAAGTGTAGGTATAATAGTTGAGCTCAACGGTTTGAGGATTGCCATTGTTATCGGTATAGGTGTAGGAAGTAGTGTTTTGTGCCCATGACAGTCCGGGAATAATGTTGCCATTTTTGTCTTTTACAACATTTGCTCCGTTTTCGGTAACATGAGAAACCTCACTAACGTTGATTGTGGTTGATCCTAAAATTGTACCATCGGCGTCTTCGATGCGGAATTCATAGCCTTTTACATTGTAATAGGCATTACCGCCGGCAGTTTCACCATATCCAATTATTTCGTCCCATGTTGATACTGCATCATAGCGCAAGAGGTCGTTATCGTCGGTGCGATTGCCCTCCGATTCACCATAGACGGCATCTACCGAAAGATATACTTGTGATGGTGGGAATAGTGAAGATGTTTCAAGTTTAAATTTAGCAATGCGGGTTGCCGGTACATACATGTAAATGTAGGCATAGTCGGCCTCTCCATTGTTATCGGTATCAACGATTGTGCCGTCGGCATTTTTTGCGATTTCGGCATAAAGTGAGATACCATTGGCGTCGGAGTAAACACTTGATTGATCGCCTTCAAACCAGCTATCGGCAGGAATGATACTTGTGAGGTCGGCTTCTGCCGCAGTTTCGGCTGTGCCATCGGCTCTTGTCTCGCGCTCGGCCATTCCCACATAGAAGTTTCCGGTGTTAACCGAGAATAGGTTTTGAGGGGTGATTACAAATAATTCACCATTAAATTCAAGGGTGCAACCTCCTGTATTGTTTACGCGTGAACGAGTTTCATATATTACACCATTGCGGGTAGAGGTTGTCTTGTCGGGTGAAGAGTGGCTGATGTAGGCATGAGAGCGCAATTGGTGAATAAATTCACCTTCACGGCCTTTGCACAATACGGGGAATGCATAGTTTTCGGCATTTTCATAGAAGCGAGCGCCGGTTACCGAGTTCTTGCCGGTTTCATTGTAGGTGTAATATTCTGAAGCAGTCACTGTCGAAGCTGCGGTGCGTGTGAGTTTCACTACATAAACGGCTGTTGTAGATGTTGGTGCAATGTAGAGATATGCAACACCACCAATGTTTGTGAGGTCGCCTGTCATGTAGTAATAATCGACACGTCCGGGGTATGGCTCGGTTACAACGCCTTTGTACTCGTCAAATGCAATGTGTGAGAGGTCAACGTCGCACATTAGTGTGCCATTGGGCTTGTAGATAGAGCCGGCACGAAGTGGATAGGCATGCCATGTGGCGTCAGATGTGTTTTGACGTATAAATATGTTGCCGCCGTTGTCAACAGCGATACCGGTTGATTGAACGTAGTTGATTTTGTCGTAGTTAACAAGTACTTGGCAATGATTTGTCACATATTGTCCTGCTTTGGCATAGGGGTCGTTAGAGTCGTTGGGATCTCCTGCCGAAACTTTCAATATGTTGCCTCCCATTGCGTTTGACACGTTGATGCCACCATTTGTCATGATATACCAATATCCGTTGTGGAATGCAGCTTGTTTATAGTGGTCTTTGCTGAATACGATAGTGGGGTTTATACTTTTAGCTACGTCGTCGATTTGAGTTTCACCATTGGGTATTGAGTAGTCATATACTTTAGAGATTTTATAGGTGGGTTTTCCCCAGTCTCTGATACCGATGTCAAAAGTTTTAGCTATACCGGTGCGCTTTTCTTCAAAGTTGGAGTAGCATGCTTCAATCGTGTAGGTGTATTTGCGTTGTTGTGAAAGGTCTTGGTCGATGTAGTTCCACGCTGCAACATTGTCGGCAATGAGTTTTCCATCACGATACACACGATAATAATTGGGCTGCAAACCATAGGTTTGTTTCCAGAAGAGTTGGACTTTACAATATCCATCGTAGTTGCGAATGTGTTCTTCGTCCCATTGAGGTACGTTGCACAAGAATTTGGGCTGCACCTCGTTGGAAATGGCTTCGCTACCTGCAATGCCATTGTAAATGGGTACTACCTTATATTTATAGGTGGTGGGGAAAATGTCGTCATACCACTCTTGTTGATACCATTTGGCATCGGCATGGGTGAATGATGTTGAAGTTGTTGTGCCGAGTTTCACCCAACCGGTGAGGGGCTTTGGTGCTTTTGTACCAAAATAAACATGGCTGGTTGTTGCACATGGTACTGTATAGGAGTTGATTGTCGCTTGGGCATATACAGCATATTCGGTTGGAGCGGTTCCCGATGGGGCTGTCCATGTGATGTCAACGTCTTGACGGCCGGGGAAAAGCTCGCTTTCATAGGGTGTGCCTGCTACGACATTGGTGCACGCATTGGTGTTAATGTTGTTGACTTTGATGAGGTATTTGGCAAACCCATAACGAGAGGTCGTTTGGTTGTCGTAGGTCCCTGGAACATAGGTGTAAAGTGCGAGTGTTTGCTCATCGACTTTTTCAAATTCACACCATGCGTTCACGTTTGAGTAGTTGTAGTAGGGGTTGGTTGAATAGTAGAACGGAGCTACTCCTACGGCGTATATCCCATTGGCAAGGTTTGTACCTGCAGTGCGGTCTTGAACAGTGATTTTACCATTCCAAGTGCGTCCCTCGCTGTAGGGTCTCACCAATATTTCATGACCACCGATAGAGTCAAGGTCGGCGCTTGGATTGCGGTACCAACCCAAATAGTCGGTGACTTCTACTACACTGCCGGTTTCTTGGATTTTTAGGATTGACAAAACATTGTTGTTTTGGAAAAGGAAACGATTGTGTCCAATGGGGCGAATAGAACACTCGGGGGCCATTGTTGATCCACCAAAGTATTGAGTGAAATTACCATGAGAGTCGGTCACGTTATTGATGTGAAGGGTGTAAACACGTTGAAAGGTTGCCTGACCGTTGTAAAGCTCAATTTTGGCGATGTATGTTCCATTTGTAAACCATAGAGCACCACGACCTTCGTAGCAGTTGCCCGATGCGAAGAAAAATGTTGTGTTAGTTGCCACGCGGGTGTCGTTAAAAATTGTGCCAACGTTAGTGATGTCCTTTGCATTGCTCATAGATACGGGAACTCCATATCCTGAACTTTTTTTGAGGACTCTCACCGATGAAACTTTGGCGTTGTAAGCTGTTCCGTGGGCATAAATAACGTTGCCTGCGTCGTCGGTACAGATGCCCCAACCCAATTGGCCGGCTGTGCCACCGGTGCTCATCTCCTGCATGCTTGTTGCAGAAGATGTTGCGTTCCAATAGAGCAACGTGTTTTTATTGAGTGGAAAGAAGGTGTAAACAACACCATTTGATACTGCAAATTGTTTGGCAAATACCGATTGGGAGTTCCAAATAAAATGCCCGATAGTGTTAGTCGTTGTGGGCGTTGATGACATTGTGATAGATTGCGCCCTTAGTGTACTTGGCAATATTGTTGCCAAAGAGAGCAACAGCCCAACTAAAATTTTTTTCATTGATAATAGATAGTGTTATTATGTTAGTTTTGCACAAATTTACGCAATATTTTGAGATAATTCTTTAAGGTGCTATTAATTAACGCGCATTTTTTGTTAAAGAAATACGTTGTGAGCATGTTTTCTGCGTAAAGTGTTAACGTAATGTTAAACTTTAGGGGCTCAGTAGTTATTTTGTGTGGGAGACGTGCGAAGCACGATTTGTTACAAGGTTGTGATTATACATTAGTGATGTTATCCACACTAAAAAGCGACTGAACCAACTTTAGGGGTATGAAAGTGGGTATAACAAAAACGCAATTGATGAATTCATCAATTGCGTAATTTGGGTGATTTTAGTGACCCCGGAGAGGCTCGAACTCTCGACCCAATGATTAAGAGTCATTTGCTCTACCAACTGAGCTACGGAGTCATTTCTCAAAAATGCGATGCAAAGTTAGCGAGTTTTTTTTATCTGACAAAATAAAAACGTTATTTTCTTGATTTTTTGAATTGGAGCAGAGACATAGATAGGCATTTGCGACCGTTTCAAGAAACGTTCCCATTACTTTCTATGTCTATGCGAAATTTTATGGTTTCACTCATTGTTTTATCAATTTATATTAGTATATTTGCAAATAAAGTTAATTTATATATTTATATGAGAGAGTTTCTAATCATATTAGCGCTATTAATTGGTGCTCTATTGGGGTATATGTGTTGGTATGGTATATCTCATGCTGAAGAACACGAACAAAATAAAGCAATTAAAGAATGGGAAGTTGAGCGGCGTAAGCGCAAAGCTCGCGAACTACTCGGTATGGATCCAGATGAGTAACCACTCATTTCCTTCAATACACCGGTCTCATGTTTTCATGAGGCCGTTTTTATTTCAGTCCGTAGCGTTCCATTGCAGCTTGTCGTCGTGCTTCCATCTCTTCGGCACTCAACGTAGCATCGCCTTTATCGGGCAACTCGCCGGACTCCCATGGGAAACGCATCACATCTTCGGCCCTCAGTCGTTTCTTTGAGTAGGGCTGCAGCATGTGCCGTTGGCGCTTCAATAGTTGTAGTGAGGATAAAGAAATAATAAATTATTTCCACCTATTTCTTTTTGGGAGAATGTTAGGTTTATTAATTATCTCAGAGTAAAAGGAGAGGTTTAGATTGATGTTAATTGTAATCAAATTGTAACAATGAAGATTTGGCAAAATGGTAAAGAATATCTACATTTGTAACGTAGAAAGGAATAAATGCATAGTGATTGTATAAAGATAAATTTGCATAAAAACCAATTAAATATACAATTTTTAGTTATTAATCAAATTATCAAGACACGTATGAAGAGACTGATTTTCATCTTCACCGCACTCCTGCTGGCTTGTACACAGGCGTTTGCGGCATCGGGCGATGTCAATTGCCGTGGTATAGTTGTTGACGAGAATGGCGAGCCTGTTATAGGCGCCACAGTATCAATTACCGACGGAGTAGCAACAACTGCGACTGATATCGACGGAAAATTCTCAGTAAAGGTGCCACAAGGCACAAAGTCTTTAACCATCACATTTGTAGGTTATAAACCTGCTACAGTTAACGTGGCTTCAAATGTAGGTTCAATAAAACTTGAAGTAGAGTCAAAAATGCTTCAAGACGTTGTGGTTACTCAATCGGTAGCACGCACTCGTGTAACTCCTGTTGCGATTTCGCAAGTTGATGCAGCTGCAATTGACGTGAAACTCGGAAACCAAGAGTTCCCCGAAGTGTTGAAAACAACTCCCGGTGTGTGGACCACAAAAGACGGCGGTGGTTTTGGCGATGCTAAAACCAACATGCGCGGTTTCAAGTCGGCAAATGTCGCTGTTCTCATTAATGGTATTCCCATCAACGACATGGAGTGGGGTGGCGTATATTGGTCAAACTGGGCCGGATTGTCAGACGTGACTTCATCAATGCAAGCACAACGCGGATTGGGCGCCGCAATTCTTTCGGCTCCTTCAGTTGGTGGTACAATTAATATTGTTACTCAATCGCTCGATGCCAAGAAAGGTGGTAGCGTATGGTACGGAATGGGTAATGATGGCATGAACAATTATGGTGTAAAACTATCAACCGGATTGATGGACAACGGTTGGGCCATCACAGTTCTTGGATCTCGCAAATGGGGCGACGGATATGTTCAAGGAACTTTCTTCAATAGCTACAACTACTTTGTGAATGTATCAAAACGTCTCAATGACGATCATCAATTGTCGTTGACTGCATTTGGTGCGCCACAAAAACACAACAAACGCTCAAGTGCTGACGGTCTCACAATCAACGAATGGCAAAACATGAGAGATTACATGGACGGAGACAGCCCATATAAGTATAACCCAACATTTGGTTACGACAAGAATGGTCAAGTGCGTTCATCAAATCTCAACACCTATCACAAACCTCAAATTTCACTTGGTCACATTTGGCAAATCGATCACAAATCATCACTTTCAACAACTGCATACGTTTCGTTTGCAAAAGGTGGTGGCTATTCAGGTCAAGGACGTGGAACATATAACGGCACTTCGTTGAGCTATTCATCATGGTATGGTGCTTCAAACGGATTGGTAAACACTCTTTTCCGTAATGCCGATGGAACATTTGCCTACGATAAGATTCAAGAGATGAATGCCAATAGCGTGACAGGTTCAAACATGATCATGAGCCAATCAAATAACAGCCACGAATGGTATGGACTTGTTTCTACTTATAAAAATGAATTCCTCCCCGGTAAACTCACATTTACAGGTGGTATTGATATGCGCTACTATGTAGGACACCACAACAACGAGATCATTGACCTCTATGATGGTGCTTACTTCATGGACGACAGCAGTCGCGACGATGTAAAAGCCGAAAATAATGCAAAGGCACTCGATCCTAATTGGAAATATGAGAAACTTGGTGTCGGCGACATCGTTTATCGTGACTATGATGGTCACACTCATCAAGAAGGTGTCTATGCTCAAGCTGAATATAATGCATTTGATAGAAAACTCAATGTGATTCTTGCCGGATCAATCAGCAACACAGGCTACTGGCGTGTTGACCATTTCTACTATGACAAAGAACATGAAAAATCTGAAACCCTCAATTTCTTGGGCGGAACAGTCAAGGCCGGTGCCAACTATAACATTGACCGTAACAACAACGTGTATGTAAACGCAGGTTATATAAGCCGTGCTCCATTCTTCTCGGGAGGTGCATTCTTGAGCTCAACCGTGAGCAATGCAACTAACCCCGATGCAATCAATGAAAAAATCATGTCATATGAAGTTGGTTATGGATATCATTCACCTGTATTCTCAGCCAATTTGAATGCTTATCACACTACTTGGATGGACAAGACTGCTACTCGCTCGGGCGACATTACAGCAGGAGAACATGCAGGTGACCGCTATTACTTCAACATGCAAGGTGTAGATGCACGTCACATGGGTGTTGAACTTGAATTCCGTTATCGCCCATTTAGCTGGATCGATGTTGAGGGAATGTTCTCATGGGGCGACTGGGAATGGGCCAGCAACGCAACAGGTTATTTCTACAACCAAAATGGTCAACCTCTTGCCAATCTACAAGGTGTAGTGGCATCAGGAATCATGGCTCCCGACCATGCCAAAGCAACTTTGAATCAAAAAGGAGTTAAAGTGGGTGGTTCGGCTCAAACAACCGGTTCGCTTGGCTTGAACTTCCGTCCATTTAAGGGATTCCGCATAGGTGCCGATTGGGTCGTTAATGCTCGTAACTATTCCGACTATCAAATCTCATCAAGCAACTATTCTCCCGGTGCAAACATAAGCGTTGCCGAACCATGGGAAATACCCTGGGGACAACAATTTGACTTGTCGGCAAGTTATAGATTTAAGTTGGGCGGTGTAAATGCTACTCTTTATGGAAACGTTTACAACCTATTCAATTACAACTATGTAATGGACGCTTACACCAACACCGACACTCGTGGCACATGGGAAAATGCCTATAGAGTATTCTATTCTTTTGGTCGCACATTCTCAATAAAGATGAGAGTTAATTTCTAATCAGTAAAGAGATGAACACAATGAAAACAAAAATATTCAACGCCTTGATTGCCGGCGCATGCGTCGTGGCTCTCGCAAGTTGTGATGACAATAGCTGGAACAATGAACATCTCAATGGATTTGATGACGATCCAGCCATCACCGATGTGCAATCTATCGAATATACACTCACCGATGCCGACTATGCAAGCATTGCAAGCAATTCAACCAATAGAGCTCTTGCCGGAGAAGAATTGGCCGATGCGCTTAAAGCAGTTGGCACTCAACACTATTTTACTGCCAACATTGCAGCAAAAGATTATGTGCCTGCATTTTTAGGCAGCAACAAGTTCCCTTACTTTGTGCTCGACGAAGGGTCGGCAGTGAAAGTGACCTATAAAGTTGCTACAAATCTTCCTCAAGAGATTGCTGACGCTGCCTCTGCTGTGCAATATGAAGTGAGCGACGATAATTATAAAGCAATTTGGGGCAGTGAAGAGGATTATATCTCAGCATTTGCGCCCTCACACACTGCAGCTAAAAATCTTCCTGCTATTCTAGCTGAACAATATCCCGATGCTCAAGCAGGTCAATATGCTATCGTAAGCTATAAAACTTCTGATCAAGAGCCGGTATTTACTACCAAAGAAGATGAAGAAGTTGCATATACCCACAACAAAGTTACCTCAATTACAAGTGGAAAGAAATATGTGCTTGTAGCAGAGGGCGTTGCCGCAACAGTTGTATCAGGTAAAGGCTATGGATACTTGGGCGCAACAACCGGCATCGAAGAAGATGGAAAGGGTATCAATGTAGCCGATGCATCTCTCATTGAATTCACCTTTGTTGCAACTGAAGGCGGATATAACATTATCGACGCCGAAGGTCGCTATGTATATCAATCAGGTACTTACAATAGCTTCAATTTCAGCGCCGAAAAGCCTGCTGAAGGAGCTGTGTGGACCGTAGATGCACAAGGCGACGGCTCAATGAAGATTACCAATGTATCAGTTGGCAAATTTATCCAATATGACACTAAGTACAGCTCATATGGCTCATATGCCGACGCTCGTGGTGTAACTCCTGCGGTTTATGAACGTTATGAACCATATAGCCATGTGAAAGCTTCTGCAATCAATACCGGTTGTGCCTATGTAATGGTAGCCGAAGGTGTTGCTGCAACAGTTGTTACAGGCAAAAGCTACGGATACTTGGGCGCAACTCCCGACATTGAAGAAGATGGAAAGGGTATCAATGTTGCCGATGCATCTCTCATTGAATTTACCTTTGTTGCAACTGAAGGCGGATATAACATTATCGACGCCGAAGGTCGCTATGTATATCAATCAGGTACCTACAATAGCTTCAATTTCAGCGCCGAAAAGCCTGCTGAAGGAGCTGTGTGGACCGTAGAAGCACAAGGCGACGGCTCAATGAAGATTACCAATACATCAGTTGGCAAATTTATCCAATATGACACTAAATATAGCTCATATGGCTCATATGCCGATGCTCGTGGTGTAATGCCTGTCCTTTATGAAAAAGTGGGCAGTGCTGTAGTTGCTGCTTCTCGCGCTTTGGCTGCAAGTGTTCCAACGATTAAAGAAAATGCTGTATATGTTTACAGTGGCTCGGAATGGAAAGCTCCTGCCAATTTCACAATATTGCAACCTGCCGACTATACTGCAATGGGTCAAAACTATGGAAACCTATCAACTTCGGCTACTCCTGAAGAATTGTTGCCACTCTACCTCAAAAATAAATTCCCATATGCTCAAGCCGAAGATGTGAAATTTGTACTTTACAAATATTATGATGGCTCTGCAACTAATTATCGTTGCGACCAATACATCTACGATGGTGCTGATTGGGCTATGAACAATGGTATCGTGGAAGAATCGGCTCAATTTGTTAAAAACAACGGAAAGTGGATGTTTGATCCCAATGTAACGATTACTCTTCCCAACGGTGGTAGCTACGAAATATGCAAGCTTTACTATCAAACATGTGTTGATTGGGTGTTTGAAAACATCGACAAACCTCTTGGTTCAACCGATATTAAGAGCGGTAAAGGATATGTGACAAGCTATGGTAACAACGAGTACTATTGTGGTACATCGGCCTACTATGGCAACGTTGATATTCGTCCCGACAAGGCTCTCACTCAATATCCTGCCGGATATGAGGGAATGAGCAATGAGGAAATTGTCGAACTCATGAAATCTCGTTTCTGCAAAGAAGTTATGCCTGCTGCGTTGGCAAAACTCCACCCCGATGCTGTACCTGTTGATGGTTTGCAAGTAGTTTATTCTATCAACTTTGCAGCATATACAGGCTCAACTGAAATGCACACAGTGAGATATGAAGTGACTGCTCCCGGTCAATTCACATTTATCGACTGTACTTGGGACGTTGCCGAATAATCCACTATGTAATTTGTAGTAGATAAATCATAATCAGGTGGCATTGGTTCATGGGAATCAATGCCACTTTTATAGTGTAAAAAGTGAAATTGGACAATAAAATGCCTTTTTGGGACCAAGCGGCTGACAAAATGAAAGTAAAAATTTTATTATTCAAGAAAATTGCATTATCTTTGCGGTCGATTAATTAAATTTTGCTCAGAAAGATGGCACTAATAATACCAAAAAAATACAAGCAGAAACTTCTGCCCGAGACTACTGAAGTTGCAATCAAGGATATAAAAGAAACGTTTCAAGAGAAACTTGCTGATGCGCTGAATCTGCGTCGTGTGACTGCTCCTTTGTTTGTATTGTCGGGGACCGGACTTAATGACGACCTAAACGGTGTTGAGAGTCCTGTTTCGTTTAATATACAGTGTATGGATAATCGTCGTGCCGAGGTTGTGCATTCGTTGGCCAAATGGAAACGTACAAAACTTGGTGCTTATGACATTGCTCCGGGATATGGATTATATACCGACATGAATGCCATTCGCACGTGTGAAGACCTCGATAATCTACACTCGTTATATGTCGATCAATGGGATTGGGAACAAACCATTACTTCGGACGACCGCACTGTTGAATATTTGAAGGAAACGGTGAAAAAGATATATTCGGCCGTGAAAGCAACTGAGTTGATGATATATCGTCGCTATCCTCACATCACCCCTCAGCTCCCCGCTGAAATCACATTTTTGCACTCTCAGCAGTTGCTTGAAATGTTTCCCGAACTTGATGGCAAAGAACGAGAAGCCGAGGCTGCAAAAAAATATGGCGCGGTGTTCATTATAGGAATCGGAAACCCATTGTCAAATGGCGAGCCTCATGATGGCCGTGCCCCTGACTATGATGACTGGATTACTCCCAACGCCGATGGCTATGTGGGCCTTAATGGAGATATGATATTCTGGAATCCGATTTTGGAATGTCCATTTGAGTTGTCATCGATGGGAATAAGAGTGAGCCCCGAGTCGTTGCTCATGCAGTTGAAAGCGCGCGATTGCGAACAACGCAGGGAGTTGAAATTCCATCAAGCATTGCTCAATGGAGAATTGCCTCAATCGATTGGAGGCGGTATCGGACAAAGTCGTCTGTGCATGTTCTTGTTGCAAAAAGCCCATGTGGGGGAAGTGCAAGCCAGCATATGGCCCGAAGAACAAATTGCGCAATGTGAGGCCGCCGGTATCCACTTGATATAGCGTCAATACATTGCAAAATCAAATTTATTGTGTAACTTTGTGCCGTAAACAATAATATTCTCACTATGAAACGAATACTACTTGCCCTTGCTATTGTGGTGTTGTCAACAACAGTTGCAATGGCTCAAATGTCAAAAGAAGATATTATCAAGAGCTATACTGCCGATGTAGAAGAAAGCATTGAATTGATGGAAAATCCATCAGAGAAATGGAATGCGGCCGAATCATTTACATCGTTCATTAAAAAATTCTCTACCGATGAGGATTTTATGAAGTCACGCATTAAACTCACTGCTGCGCAGCAAAGCGAATATGCCGACTTGCTCGTGCCCTCAAATTTTCAAGCAAAAGTTCCTTTTGAAAAAGAAGGAGGTGAAGAGAGTGAATTGTTCTACCAAATGTGGGGTGAAATGCAGTACAGCACAGTTCATCTTGACTGTGGTTGGGTTGACTCATATTATACCCACACCTATGAGTTTAAACGTCTTGGAGGGAAATGGTTTCTCTCTAAAATTGTTCCCGGCGAATAATGATTAAGGCGACAATACTCATTGATAATCAACCGTCTATCAACAACCCGTGTCTGCAATCAGAACACGGGTTGTGTGTTTATGTCGAAACAGGGACGTTGCGCCTGCTGTGTGATGCCGGAGCCTCAGGAGCGTTTATCGACAACGCGCATAGGCTTGGCATAGACTTGTCAGGCCTGGATATGGTTGTCGTTTCACATGGACACAACGACCACACTGGGGGATTGCCCCGGCTATGTGCCGAGAATTGTGGCGTGCCCATATATGCTGCCACCCACATTTTTGACCGCTTTACTTCGTCACGACATGGCCGAGAACGAGACATAAGTGCTCCGACAGTTCTTGCGTCAAATCATTATGACCGATTCACTCTTGTCGATTCGAGCCAATGGGTGAGTCGCGAGGTGGCGTTGGTGAGGTGTAACGTAGCGACAAATCCCATGCCTCAAGGTAATAATTTTCTCAAGAACGGCGAGGCATTAGATGAGTTTGAACACGAGATGTCGTTGGCGATTGTTGATGATGACGCTTTGGTCGTCATCTCGCCATGTTCACATCGTGGCGCGATAAACATAATAGAGTCCTGCAGGCAATTCACCGGGATAGAAAAAGTCAGAGCCTTTGTCGGAGGATTGCATTTTGTCGATGGCCCGCAAGTTGAATGTGAAACGTCTCAATTTGCACATGACATATCACAAGGATTTTCCGATACGGCAATATTCACCGGCCACTGCACATGTGCCGTTGCGCAGAATCAGTTGTTGGCTGCATTGCCCAACGTTTCAATCTTCTCCACCGGGCAGATTCTTGAGCTATAAAACCTTGTCCAATCTTTATGACCGACAATAAGAAACATATTGCATCGGAGAGAAAATATTGCTAAATTTGCAAACTGAAACAAATCATATATTTTTATGAGTATAATTGATATTGTAATTGTAGTAGTTTTTGTAGGAGCTATAATTTATGGCTTGTACAAAGGCATAATTTCACAACTTGGCTCGCTTGGCGGGATAATATTGGGTATAATAGCATGTCGCATATTTGGCGATTCTGTTGCGGGATTGATTTCCGATATATTCCCGGCAATATCCGACAATGCACAAACAGCAGCATTTGCCAATAGTGTTATAGCCAATGTGTTGGTTTTTATTATTGCCTATTTCTTGGTGAAAATTGTAGCCAAAGCAATAAAGAGTCTCACTCATGCACTCTGTCTTGGCTTTATCGACCGCATATTGGGCGCAATATTTGGATTGTTTAAATGGTGCTTGGTGTTGAGCATTGTTTTGAACTTGTGGTTGGTGATTTCTCCCAACTCTCAAATCGTGTCCGGGTCAAGCATTGCAGGAGGCATGGCCGCCAAGACAATCTTGGACCTTGCTCCAACACTTTTTGGCTCAATTATTCCGGCTTAATCAACAATGGGATTGCCCCATTTGTTTAAACATTGAATAGAGGTAAAATTTGTCCCCTATTCATAACTATTATTTTGCTATGGATTTAAAAACAGGAGATGATTCAAGCATCAAAGGCAATACACGAGATAAAGGAGAAGAAGATCGTGGCTTGATAAATGATGTGACGTCAAGTGAATATAAATATGGTTTTGTTACCGACATTGATACCGATATAATCCCCAAAGGGATTAACGAAGATGTCGTGAGACTCATATCTCAGAAAAAAGGGGAGCCCGAATGGCTTCTTGAATTCCGATTGAAGGCCTTTCGTCATTGGTTGACGCTCGAAATGCCACAATGGGCCCATTTGGATATTCCCACGATTGATTATCAAGCGATAAGTTACTATGCGGCCCCTCGCAAAAAAGAAGGACCGAAAAGTCTTGATGACGTAGATCCTGAATTGTTAGATACGTTTAATAAGCTTGGGATTTCGCTTGATGAACAGAAATTATTGTCGGGAATGGCCGTCGATGCCGTCATGGACTCTGTGTCGGTAAAAACAACTCACAAAGAGAAACTTGCTGAACTTGGTGTGATTTTTTGCTCGTTCTCTGAAGCTGTAAAAGACTATCCCGACCTTGTAAAACGCTATCTCGGTTCGGTTGTATCTTATCGTGACAACTTCTTTGCCGCATTAAATTCGGCAGTGTTTTCCGATGGCTCGTTTGTTTATATTCCCAAGGGGGTGCGCTGTCCAATGGAATTGTCAACCTATTTCCGCATAAATGCATCGGGAACAGGGCAGTTTGAACGCACTCTCATTGTTGCCGATGATGATGCCTATGTGAGTTATCTTGAGGGTTGCACAGCTCCCATGAGAGATGAGAATCAATTGCATGCTGCCATTGTTGAAATTGTTGTGGAGGATCGTGCCGAGGTGAAATATTCAACTGTGCAGAATTGGTATGCCGGTGATAAAGATGGCAATGGCGGGGTATATAACTTCGTTACAAAGCGCGGATTGTGCCGAGGCGACCACTCAAAACTATCGTGGACTCAAGTCGAAACCGGTTCGGCCATTACTTGGAAATATCCGAGTTGCATTCTTGCAGGAGAGGGTTCGGTAGGTGAGTTTTATTCGGTTGCTGTGACAAAAAATCGTCAGCAGGCCGATACCGGGACAAAAATGATTCATACAGGACGCAATACCCGAAGCACCATTGTTTCAAAAGGTATCAGTGCCGGTTACAGTCAAAATTCCTATCGAGGACTTGTGAAAGTGGCGCCAAATGCCGATGGCTGTCGCAATTACACACAGTGTGATAGCCTGTTGCTTGGACCCAATTGTGGTGCTCACACGTTCCCTTATATTGATGTGTTGAATGATACAGCCGTGGTTGAACATGAAGCTACGACTTCAAAGATAAATGAAGACCAAATATTCTATTGCAATCAACGTGGAATACCAACAGAAGAGGCGATTGGACTGATTGTGAACGGATATGCCAAAGAGGTTATGAATAAACTACCCATGGAATTTGCTGTCGAAGCACAAAAATTGTTGCAAATAACTCTTGAAGGCTCTGTGGGATAAATATTTAAAATCAATAGAAATTAATTATCGTTATGAACGACAACATACTTTTAGAGGTGAAAAACCTCCATGCCGGCATTGATGGCAAAGAAATACTTAAAGGAATTAATCTCACAATACGTCAGGGTGAGGTACATGCAATTATGGGACCTAATGGCTCAGGAAAGAGTACTTTGTCATCGGTCTTGGCCGGTAATCCTACGTTTACGGTAACCGAAGGAGAGGTAGATTTTCATGGAAAAAATCTCTTGGACCTTTCGCCCGAAGATCGCTCTCATGAAGGGCTGTTCTTGTCGTTTCAGTATCCGGTGGAGATTCCGGGAGTGTCGATGGTAAATTTTATGCGCGCAGCGGTAAATGAAAAACGCAAATATTTCAATCAACCGGCGCTATCGGCAAGCGATTTCTTGAAGCTTATGCGACAAAAACGTGCAATCGTGGAATTGGACAATAAACTTGCATCTCGCTCGGTGAATGAAGGATTCTCGGGAGGGGAGAAAAAACGCAATGAAATTTTCCAAATGGCAGTGCTTGAGCCATGTTTGTCAATCCTTGACGAAACCGATAGTGGATTGGATATAGATGCATTGCGAGTTGTTGCAGGCGGGGTGAATAAACTCAAAACACAAGATAATGCAACAATCGTGATTACTCACTATCAGCGTTTGCTCGACTATATAAAACCCGATTTTGTACATGTATTATACAAAGGTCGTATTGTGAGAACCGGTGGACCCGAATTAGCTCTTGAGCTTGAAGAAAAGGGTTATGACTGGATTAAACAAGAAGTTGACAACCTGTAGAAAAATAATCAGTATAGGATAAAATATGGGTTCGATTAATCAATATATAGAATTATACAACGAAAACCATCAAGCTATTGCCCGACACTCATCGGCAGCATTGAATGCCCGAAGAGAAAAGGCGCTAAGCTTGATTGACGGGAAACAGTTGCCACATCGAGGAGTTGAGGGTTTTGAAAAAACCTCGATTGAAGAGATGTTTGCACCCGATTTTGGCGTAAATGTCAATCGCATGAACATTCCGGTAAATGTTGCGGCTTCGTTCAAATGTGATGTCCCAAATATGAGTACATGGATGTCCTATATTGTGAATGATATGTTTCATGTGCCGGCCAATGCACGCAATAATATGCCGTCGGGGGTTATTGTCGATTCATTAAACTCGCCACAAAGTCAAAACATCGTTGCTCAATATTATGGAACAATCGCCAATAATGCCGACCCGGCTGTGGCGTTGAATACTCTGTTGGTACAAGATGGAGTACTCGTTTATATCCCTCGTGGAGTAAAACTTGAAAAGCCTCTTCAATTGGTCAATATATTCAGTTCGCCGATAGATTTAATGGCAATGCGCCGACTCCTCATTGTTGTCGAGGAAAATGCTGAGGCTCAATTGCTCATCTGTGACCACACACAAGACTCAGAGCACAATTACCTGTCGTCGCAAGTTATAGAGGTGTATATGGGCAAGAATGCCCGGTTTGATTTATACGATATAGAGGAATCATCGAAAAAAACAGCACGTTACTCACGATTGTTTGCCCGTCAAGAGTCAGGGTCAAATTTGTTGGTCAATGGAATGACTCTCGTGTGTGGAAACACGCGCAATTCCTATGATATTGACGTTGTCGGCGATAATTGTGAGACTATGCTTGCCGGAATGGCTATAGGCTCAGGAAATCAACACGCCGACAACTCTTCAAATGTGAATCATCGCGCGGCTCATTGTCGTAGTTCTCAGTTGTTTAAATATGTGCTTGACGACCAATCGACCGGTGCATTTGAGGGTAGTATTCTCGTTTCGCCTGATGCTCCCTACACCGAGGCCTATCAAAGCAATCGCAACATGCTTGCATCGCAACAAGCACGCATGCACACCAAGCCTCAGCTCGAGATTTACAACGATGAGGTGAAATGTAGTCATGGCGCAACAACCGGGCAACTTGATGCGTCGGCATTGTTCTATATGCGCTCGCGAGGCATTTCTGAAAAAGAAGCCCGATTGATGCTTATGCAGGCTTTTATGGCCGATGTGATTGAGACTGTGCGCATGGAAGGGTTGCGTGATCGATTGAGACATTTGGTCGAAAAACGTTTCTACGGGCAGCAGACTCTTTGCGCCGATTGTGGAATTTCTTGTCACGATAATAAATAACGTTAAGCAGTGATGGATAAATTTGATGTAAACCTCATTCGCAAGGATTTCCCTATATTGGAACGCCAATTATATGGACACCCGTTGGTATATCTTGATAACACTGCTACGTCGCAAACTCCGAGCTGTGTGGTAGATGCCATCGAGAAAATGTATTATCACTCTAAGGCAAATGTGCATCGTGGGGTACATACTCTCTCTCAGGAGGCTACCGACTTGCAGGAAGCTACTCGTGAGCGTGTGCGTGGATTCATAAATGCTAAATCTACTCAAGAAATTATCTTTACTCGTGGAACAACCGAAGCGATAAATCTTGTGGCCTCGTCCTATGGCGATTTGCTTGAGAATGGTGATGAAATTATTCTCACTGTGATGGAGCACCATGCCAATATCGTTCCATGGCAACTTTTGGGACGTAGAAAACGCATAATATTGCGTGTTGTTCCAATCAATGCGCTTGGCGAGTTGGATATGACGGCTTATAGGTCGCTGTTTAATGAGCGCACAAAGCTTGTGGCTGTTTGTCATGTGTCCAATGTATTGGGTACAGTAAACCCTATAAAAGAGATGATTGCCGAGGCTCATGCCAATGGAGTGCCGGTGCTTGTTGATGGCGCTCAAGCTGTTTCGCACATGTGTGTCGATGTTCAAGATCTTGATGCCGATTTTTATGTGTTTTCATCTCATAAAATGTATGGCCCGTCGGGTGTAGGGGTGCTATATGGGAAAAAATATCTCCTTGATATGATGCCTCCCTATCAAGGTGGAGGGGAAATGATTGGTCATGTGAGCTTTGATCACACCACGTTTGCCGAGTTGCCATTCAAATTTGAAGCCGGAACGCCCGATTTTATAGGCATTGCAGCATTTAAACAAGCAATAGACTATATGACAGGTGTGGGGGTAGAGCGCATTGCTGAACATGAGCATCAGCTGCTGGAATATACTACTGAACGCATGATGGAAATACCCGGAATGCGCATCTTTGGAAATGCTCCGGGAAAGTGTGCGGTGATATCATTTTTAATTGGGAAAGAGCATCATTATGATATCGGAATGTTGCTTGACAAGCTTGGTGTGGCTGTGCGCACCGGGCATCATTGTGCTCAACCACTCATGACGTATCTTGGAATTGAGGGCACTGTGAGGGCTTCTTTTGCAATGTATAATACTCAGGAAGAGGCCGATAGATTCATCGCAGCATTGCGCCGCATCTCAACAATGCTTGGCTAAAATATCATCTCAAGGCCCACATACGGTCAAGAATAGTGTTATAATCCCCAAATCGACCTGTTACGCCCAATCCATAGAACCGAGTGCCTTTTTGTTGCTCGGCAATGATTTTGTTGCGCGTGGAAAAAGATGGAACGGGAAATTCAAAGTCGCTAATGATAAGAGCATCGGCCATTGAAAAATTGTCGCTATTGAGCGTTGAGATTATAGCTGACAACATTTGTTCTCCATCGGTGCCTCCTGTGAAACTCCCGGCCATAAACTTATCCAATAGGCGCCAGTTGCCGGGGCGTGAAAGATCAATAGAACGTGCTCTAACCGAGAATGTTATGAGAAAACAACGTCGTTTTTGTCGTTTAGCCATGAGAAGAATTTGCATCATGAGCGATGTGGCATAGTTGAGGTTGCGCCCTTGCATTGATCCGCTTGTATCGATCGATAAGATGATAGGACCTTTGTTCAGGCGGGGTGTAGAGTGCTTTTCGGTGCTTTTTTCTCGGCTTTCCGATTTTGGCCGGCATGAAAACATTTGAAGTTGCTTGGCGGCAAATTTATGGTAAAATAGTGTTTCGGTTTCGGTGTCGGAGAGCAATGCTATTTCTGACGGTAGCACAGCGCTCAAATTATTCCCTTCTTCAATACCTTCAACCTCTTCAAAAGAGGGCTGTCGTGATAATAATTGTGGCTTATATCGGGTGATTGTAGAGTCTCGTTCCTCTTCGTGGTTTTCCTTTTCCCGGCCCATTAAGTTCATAATTTCTTTGAGAACGGGGAATTTGACAAGAACTTTTTGTGTTGACATGATGCTTTCATAGTCTGAACTGCCATGATCATGCATCGATGTTTCAAATTGTTGACGATATTTATTGAGATGCTCCTGTTTTGCCTCCTCAAACCGTTGGTTGCATGCTTTGCGCCAATCATCACACATCATGCCAAACAACACATCTTTGTTTGACCCTTCAAGCCCCAATTGGTAGGAATAGGCAGCCATGTTGACTTGCGAAGCTGTGTAAGTCGATTTGATAAATTTCACCACATTACTCCACATCTCACGCTTTTCATCAATATCGGCATCTTCAAATTGTTGCAAAAGTTTAAGTTCTTGTTGTTTCTGTCTATTAATGTTTTTGAACGACAACAGCATTTGCTCAAAGAAATCAAGAAGAGCCTTTTTAATTGACTCGCGCCACACTATGTCGTTGCTGCATAGCTGCTTGTTGCTCGGCTCGTTGAGAACATCAAGCATATAATCGGTTAGCACATCGCGTTGAAACTCATGAGGCATAGTGCCATGTTCGGCATAGTAGTCAAAGTAGGAATCATATTCCTCTAATCTATTCTCCATAAATTACAGAAGCGATGAAATATTGATGATTTTTACTTCGGCCTCAGATAGTTTTTGCTCAACATTGGCCAATCGCTTTTTGATGAGAGATATGTCATCATTGGAGATAAATATGTTGCCGGCTTCGGTAATGGAATTTATGCGGTCGTGCATTTCATTGCGTATTGAGTTCAATTCCAATATTAAATTTTCGGCGTTTTCATTGATTGAGAAGCCCGGACGTTTTATTGCCGTGATCGATGTCGATATTGTTTCAAGGCTGCATGGTTTGCCATCGATAGAGATGCCACCCGGAATGCGTCGCAACATCACGTTTGTGGCGCGTTGCCCAATTTTGCCTGATGCAAATGGACTGCTTAAATCAAGACGACAAACAACTTTGCCTCCCACATAATCACTATCGTATATTACTCCGGGGGTATCATTGTGTGGGCTAAGGAATTTATAGTCATGAATGTGGAAAAAATGGTTGCCCTTTAGATTTGTGATTTTGGTATAGAAATGGTTGTGAATTTTAAATTGTGAGATATCGGTGTTTTTATCGTCTGAATCGGCTGTAATTTTGTCTTTCCCGGCTTCTTTAATCAAAGAGTTTAACCTGCGTGAAACATCATAGAAAACAGCATCTGCAACGATGTCAAGAATAGGTTCGATGCAATCCACTTTGTTCCACAGCATGAAAAACAATAGCAGAAAATCAGAAAAATCCACTTGGTCGCGGTCGTTAAGAAAAGCCGATGTTTGTAGTATATGTGCGATTTTTCGCCAACGGCGGTCAGAGATGTAATAGTCAAAAGCATTGATATCCTTCTCTTTTGCTTTGCGTGATAGCGCATGTCTCACGGCTGTTATTGCTTCCAAAATGTGCCGTGGAATTTGTACCATCGACGCTTTCTCCTGCCATTCGGCATATTCTTCATCGCTGATGGCGAGCGAAGAAGGAACAGATATGTCAGATGAATCGGTATTGGTGAGCATTTTATAAAATGCCGATTCGCTCTTGATGCAATTTGAGATTACTCTCACCAAGAAGCGGTCCCATAAAGCCTCAAGCCCCTCATCTTCGGCGGGGAGCTCATTTGATGCCGCAATGAGTCCTTTGAGAGGAATGTGCAATGTTTGAGCTCCATTGCGATAGATTTTTTCGTTGATGACGGTGAGTAATGTGTTCTGAATAGAAGGCCCAGCTTTCCATATTTCATCGAGAAACACAATTGATGCTGATGGCAGAAACCCATCAACACATCGCTCATAGCAATCCTCATTTTTTAATTTGGAAATTGATACCGGCCCAAATATCTCATCGGGAGTACTGAAGCGGGACATCAGATATTCAAATTCTCGAGAGTCTTGGAATGCTTCTTTGAGACGACGTGCAACCATACTTTTGGCTGTGCCCGGAGGGCCTAACAGAAAAATACTTTCCCCTGCAATACTGCACAATAAACTCAGTGCTATAATTTGCTCCTTTTCCCAAACTCCTTTATTGATGGTTTTAAGTAATCGTGTTGTGCGTTCTTTGACTGTCATGATTGTGTGCTGTGTTTTCATTATGATACAAAGATAGTGAAAAAATAGCATATTTGCAAGTCGATCAGTGATGTTAAATAACATTGGATGGTTTGTACAACGACGCAAATGCTGTATCTTTGTGTCCTATAATAAAATGAAGTTTTTTTCGTTATATGTCATAGTGGGCGTGTGCCTATGTGTAACCTAAAATGACAATGAATAAGAAAATTCACAATATAACAATTAAGAGCATTGCCGGGCTCATAATGGTTGTGGCTGCAATGATACTTGTGTCACCGAGAGTTTATGCTTTCACATTAGAAAAATATGCTCAAAACTCAGTCCTAAGTGAGGGTAAATGGGTGAAGGTGAGCGTGACTGAAACCGGTATGCATTTAATAACAACTGCCGATTTGAAAAAGTGGGGATTTAGTGACCCTTCTAAGGTAAAGGTATATGGTTATGGAGGTCGTCGCATATCTGACAAACTCGTGTCGGCCAATTATATAGACGATTTGCCTCAAGTGGCGTCGGTACACACTTCTCGTGGATTGATGTTCTATGGCGTGGGACCTGTGACGTGGTCAACTAAAAGTTCTCATTTCGTCCATTCGCTCAATCCGTTCTCAACCGTTGGGTACTATTTCTTGAGCGATAAAGAGGCCGAACCGTGCGAAATTCCCGTTGTTGGACGTCCTTCGGTGACTGATGAAAGTTCATTGTCTGAAACCTTTGTAGATCGTGTATTCCATGAAAAAGACTTAATGAGTGCAGGCGAAACCGGACATATGCTACTCGGCGAAGATTTCAAGTATAGCACTAATCAGAACTTTGTATTTGAAACACCCGATAATCAAGGTGAAACGGTGTGGATGCGTTGCTCTTTTGTTACAAAGACATATGCGTCAACCTCATTGCGATTTACCGCAAACGGAGTGGAACAGGAATATTCTCCAAGCGATATTGTAAAGGCTTCATCAAACACTCCTTATACTCACTGTTCTGAGGGGGTAATAGAGAAAAATCTCAATGTGACAGGCGATAAAATCACACTTGGAGTATCCTATAATTCATCGGTAACAGTTCATTTGGCTCGACTTAACTATCTTACACTCAATTATAATCGTTTGATGAAAATGAGAGACGGTAAATTGGATTTCCGGGCTTCTGCAACAGCTCAAAAGTTGCGCGGAGCTACATCGGAGACTCGAGTGTGGGACGTTACCAATCCGTTGGAGATAAAAGAAATGGACAAGGCTGTGTCGGGCGATGCAGTAATATGGACCAATGCTTATACGGGCCGACGTGAATATACTGCGTGGGACGAAAATGGAACATTCCCATCTCCAACCTATGAAGGAATGGTTGCCAATCAGAACCTGCATGCTCTTGAAGTGCCTGATATGGTGATTTTTACCATTGGACAATGGCATGCTCAAGCCGAGCGTATAGCCGACTTGCACCGAAATTCAATCGACTCGTTGGAGGTGTTGGTAATTAATCAAGATGAGGTATTTAATGAGTTCTCTTCAGGAACTCGTGACGTGAATTCTTTCCGAAAAATGCTCAAAATGTTTTGGGATAGAGGGATAGATGGCGCAGGTGGACACAAATTGAAATATGCGTTGTTTATGGGGCGTGGCTCTTTTGACAATCGACAATTGACACCTGAGGTACAAGCATTAGATTTCCCCATGATGCCAACATGGCAATCCGAAGGAGGTTTCAGCGACAACGACTCCTATTCGACCGACGATATATTTGCATTCCTCTCTGACGGCTCAGGCTCCAATATTAGTGCCGATAAGTTGAATATTGCGGTTGGGCGCATGCCTGTGCGCTCGGTCGATGAAGCAAAGGCTGTGGTTGATAAATTGTACAAGTATGTAAATTCATCGCTTTCCGACTCTTGGAAAAACCAAATGTTGCTGATTGCCGATGATGACGATAATGGGGCGCACATGTTGCAAACCGAGTCATTGTATAATGAGATGCTCAAATCGCCTTCGGGAGGACAATTCTTCTATAATAAACTCTTCTTGGATTCCTATGTTAAGACCAACAATCAATATCCCGAAGCCCATGAGCAAATGATGAGAATGCTTCGTGAAGGGGTGATGTTCTTGAGCTATATAGGACATGCCAACACCTCATCGTGGAGTCATGAGGGATTACTCACCTATGAAGATATATGTAACCTCTACTATAAACGCATTCCTGTGGTGTATGCCGCAACGTGTGAGTTTATGAGATGGGACGCAGTCGCTGTTTCGGGTGGCGAAATAATGTTCAAGACCGATAATGGCGGTGTTATAGCTATGATCAGCGCATGTCGCCCGGTGTTTATTGCCGATAACGGAACACTCACCAACTATTTAGGCTCAAAATTACTTGAGCGTGACAAAGATGGGAATTTCATGCCTATTGGTGAAATTTTGCGTAGAGCAAAAAATGTGTTTGCCGAAACAAATAAGTCCAATTCCAACAAATTGCGATATGCTCTCATGGGCGACCCTGCAATGAGATTTACAACTCCTACAAATGTAGTGGCTCTTGAAACAATCGATGGCAAGCCGGTTAATTTTGACGACCAAGTTACCATCATGGCAAATCAAGATGTAACTCTAACCGGAGCTGTATATGATGCAAAAGGAAATCGCATGTCAGACTTTAATGGAATGATTGAGGCGACATTGTTTGACGCTGAAAGAAGTGTCACCACATTGGGACAAGGCGACAATGGGTTGGAAGTAACTTACGAAGAACAAGGAGGCCGTTTGTTTGCCGTGAGAGATTCGGTTAATGGCGGAGGATTTACCATAAAAGTGGCAATGCCATCGGAAATCGCTTCAAATTTCCGTCCTGCGGCACTAAATCTTTTTGCCGTATCAAATGACAAGCAAGAAGCTATTGGTTGCAACAGAGATTTTTATGTGTATGGATTTGACGAAACGGCCCAAGCCGACACAATTGCACCTACCATTGAGTATTACTATCTCAATCATGAAACGTTTAAGTCGGGCGATGTGGTGAATGAGTCGCCGATGGTAATAGCTCATGTTTCAGATAATCGTGGTATAAACCTTTCAACGGCAGGTATTGGTCACCAAATAACTCTCACCCTCAATGGAGTGGAAACGTTCAATGACGTGTCGTTATATTATACTCCAGATGCATCAGATACTTCAGGTGGTGTGATTATGTTCCCATTGAGTGATTTAACTGAGGGAGTCCACACCTTGCGTTTGAGAGTTTGGGATACGTCGGGCAACGCAACCGAGGAAACCATTGAATTTGTCGTGAAAATGGGCCTCGCTCCTCGTGTATATGACGTATATACCGATGTGAATCCGGCATCAACCGAAGCCAATTTCTATTTAACACACAATCGACCCGATCAAATGATAACGGTGAAAGTGGGTGTATATGATTTGCTCGGTAAAGAAGTGTGGAGTGAAACCCGCAGCGGTAGAAGTGACATGTTCACTTCGTTCCCATTCAATTGGAATCTTTGCGACAATGCCGGCCGCAGAGTGTTGCGTGGAATATATGTTTATCGAGCATCAATATCCACCGATGGAGAAAATTTTGCTACCGATTCAAAACGAATTGCAGTCACAGCTCCATAAAACTCAATTTGTTAAATAGGAGAAAACTTATTAACTTTGCTCGTTGGAATGCATCTATTAGCAACTGATTAGAATGGCAGAAAACAAAAATATATCACGTGAGTTATTGCCCGAGCCCACTCTCAGGCGATTGCCTTGGTATTTGGCCTATGTGTCAATGTTGCATTCTCAAAATGTGGAGTATGTGTCCTCGACGCAAATATCCAAAGAGTTGAATGTTGACTCTTCTCAAATTGCAAAAGATTTGTCGTTTCTCAATATCAAGGGAAAAACCCGCATAGGATATGAAGTGGCGAAACTTGAACGCGAGTTGCGTGATTTCCTTGGATTTAAACGCCATCACAATGCTGTGATGATGGGGGTAGGTAGCCTTGGTGCCGCCCTCATTCAAGACTCGGGTTTGTCGCGATATGGTTTGAATATTGTGGCGGGGTTTGACGTGAATCCGCTGATTGTGGGTACTTCAATATGTGGTGTACCCATTTATAATGTTGATGAACTCAACACTCGTCGCAAGGAATATAATGCCGAAATCGGTATAGTGGCCGTTCCTGTTGATAAGGCTCAAGAAGTGGCCGAAAAGATGATTGCGGCAGGAATAAAAGCCATCTGGAACTTTACGCCGGTGAGAATACGTGCTACGGAAGATGTGGTGATTCAAGATACCTCAATTTACTCCCATCTTGCGGTGATGTATAATCGTCTTGACGCTCAAAACACTAAAGTAAAATGAAACTAATGTTGGTCAACCGTGGGGCGGGGGAACCGACCGATTCTTTTGCGATTGACGTGCTCCCCGATACAGCGATTCTAAAGAATCGGAAACCTTTTTTTGTTCCCGATTTTGCCGATAATTGGGAATATCGTGTCGCTATTGCTTATCGTGTGAGTCGCTTGGGTAAAAACATTGCAACAAAATTTGCTTCAAGATACTATGACGCAGCTACAATTGCATTGGTTGCTGTTCCCGTTGACTTTGACAATTTAACAAAACATTCGGCCATGGCTACGGCTTTTGATGATGCCGTGGCGATAGGTGATTGGGTGCCAATTGAGGAAACGTCGTCGCTACAAATCTCGGTGGGAGGGAAAGCAATAACTTTGTCGGCCGAAGATGTGGCGATTGATAAGGTAGTTGCTCATTTAAGCCGATATTTTACGTTCAAGATTGGCGACATTGTTGTTCCATTGGTTACCGATGTAACCTTGCCCATTGCCCTGGACAGGACAATTACTGGCGAAATGAAAAATACCGAAGTATTGAATTTAAAAATAAAATAAAGATATAGCTCAATATGAAGATAAGCCGATTATATATTATATTAATTGTGGCGGCCATGGCGATATGCAGTGGTTTTGATGCTCATGCCTATCAAATCTCATATTATGCAACATCGTCTAAATTATCATCGGGGCGATGGGTTAAAATAAAAGTAACACAAACCGGTATAAACGAAATCACCAACGAGCAACTGCTTGAGATGGGATTCAATGACCCATCGAAAGTGTGTGTGTATGGATATGGAGGAGTGTGTCTAAGTAACGCGTTTGAGGCAACACACCCCGACGATTTACCTGCACAGCCCATCTTGCGCATGAGTGATAAAATTCTCTTTTATGGCGAAAGCGATGTGAGAGTTAATCTCACCAATGATGTGTACACAGCCGAGATAAAGCGCAACACTTATTCATCAGCCGGATATTACTTTTTGAGCGATGTGGCTCCTACGGCGTCTCCTTCGCCCACAAATATGAGCTACAATTCTTCGGCAATAAATCAACGCAACACCCACACATCGATGCAAATCTACGAAGAGGAGAAAATATGTCCTTCAAGAGGAACATATAGATTCTTTGGTCGTAGCTTTAAAGATTATCCATCGCAAACAATTGAATTTGTCGCGATAGATGCCGATACATCTCTTCTTGTTGAAAATCCCGACTCTTTTGCTACCGGCTATTTTAAATATGCCTGGGCCGGCAAATCAATAAATGAGATGACGATAAAATTTACTACTAATGGGTTGAAAGTAAAGAATCAAAACCACAAGCCATTGGCGGCAATACCTTCATCGTCAGAGTTGCAATATAATTGGAAAACAGGTGAAATAGACGTTGCAATGAAGCCCAATGACGACTCGTTGTATTCATTCACAGCATCGGTCTATTCTCGTGCGGCCATGGCTTTCGGAGCTATCGACTATGCTACATTTGCTTATAAACGATATAATAACATTGCACATGACAATCAGTTGCGCATGGTTTTTGACAATGTGTCGTCAAACAATGTATTTGTTTTGAGTGGCGCCAATGCCAATACAAAAGTTTGGAACGTGTCTTCGCCCATAAATGTTTTTGCCTACCGAACAGTGTTTGATAGCTCGACGGGAATTCTAAAGGGAACGTTTGAAAAAAGATATTCTACCTCTACTGGACACGCCTATCTCATTGCATTTGACCCCACCAAACCACAATATAAAGTGGAGTATGCCGGTGTTGTTGAGAATCAAAATCTGCATTCAAACGTGAGCCCTCACATGCTCATCATTACAAACGCTTCGATGAAAAAATATGCCGAACAATTGGCGCAATATCATCGCACATACCAGGGAATGCGTGTACATGTGTTTGATCAAGAGCAAATCTTCAACGAATTTTCTTCGGGAACTCCTTCGGCGATAGCTTATCGACGTTTGGCAAAAATGTTCTACGACCGCAACACATCTCGATTTAAATACTTGCTCTTTTATGGAGCGTCATCTTATGACAATAGAGGTGTAATCCTTGATCGTAAAGATAATTTGGTGACCTATCAGTGTGAAACCAAAAATGATGCAAACGATGAAACGCGGTCGTATTGTTCCGATGCCTTTTTTGGAATGTTATCCGACGATTACAGCCAATCTACTATCCATTACACCTATATGGATATTAACGTGAGTCGCATTCCAGCTTCAAATGAACAAGAAGCCACCAATGTTAACGAAAAAACATTGGAATATCTACTCAATCCACCGGCAAATAGTTCTCGCAACCGAGCTCTATTGTTGTGTGATAATGGCGATTTCAACAGCCACCTTTTGCAAACCGAGGCGGTGTGTGATACAATTCAGAAATTGGCACCACATGTGACACTCACTAAATCGTATTGTACGTTATATCCTTGGACTGTGGCTAATGATGCTGTTGAGGGACGACGTGTTACAAAAAATGCGCTCGCAGCAGGACAACAGTTCTTCTTCTATACAGGACATGGTAAGCCTGAATCGCTTGCAACAGAAGTGCTTTGGAATCAAAACTATGTAGAGGAAACCAACTACGATGTTCACCCAATCACCTATTTGGCAACATGTAACGCCCTCAGCTTTGACCGAGGAAGCAATATAGGTGAAACAATGTTATACAAACGTACAGGTGGTAGTATCGCAGTAATTTCATCGGGTCGTACTGTTTATCGCGATTGTAACCAAGTGTTGAGTATTGGACTCGCCGATGCGTTGTATTCGGCTCAACAAGGCGAAACAATTGGTGACATGTATCGTAAAGCCCGTAATTCGGCAATAAAATTTGCGGTCGATTCGGCCGAGAGGGTGTATGGTATAAATACATTGTGTTTCAACATGATCGGCGACCCGGCTTTGCCATTGAGTGTCCCCACCCACAAGGTAAAGATTAATCGAGTAAACGGCGCTGATGTCGATTCGATCACTCCCTACTATGTGTATCCCAAATTTAGCAACGAGATAGCAGGGGAGATCCTTGATTCTCAAGGCAACGTAGATGAGACATTCAACGGCATGGTTGTGTTGTCGTTGTATGAATCGCCGGTTGAAACCAAAACTCATACACAAGGCGATGACGAGGAGTTGACAATCGTGCGTGATGAGGATTTGCTGGTAGAGGTATCGGTGCCTGTGGTGGCCGGCTTGTTCAATGCAACAGTAGTTCCGCCGATACCGGTTCGCCCAATGATATCCAATCGCATAACTGCCTATGCTGTAAACAATGATAATACTATCACAGCCAATGGCTTGTCTAAGAATGTCGTAATTTCCGATATTGATGACCAATATGTGAGTGAAGATGTTACGGCCCCGGAAATTTTGTCAATGTATCTCAACGATGAAACTTTTGCTGATGGCGATTATATCGGCTCAGACGTGACACTATATGCAACAATTGCTCACGATGAGTCGGGAATATGTACTGCATCACAGGCGTTGGGAATGGTGACAAAACTCACTCTCGATGGAGAAAAATCATTCCCCGAAATTGCATCAATGATTAGTGCCGGTGAAGATGGTATCTCTCACCTCAATTTCCCGATAAATGGGTTGAATGATGGACTCCATACTCTCACTCTTGATGTCGTTGACAACGTTGGAAACCGCTCAAATTCTACAATATCGTTTTATGTGTTGAATCAATCGGTTGTTTCAACGGTTAAAGTTGCCGAGCAACCGGCTCGCACCATGGCAACAATCGAGCTTGAACACAATTTCCACTATGAGCCCGCAGGGCGACTCGTGATAGAGGACACCGAAGGGAATGTCGTATTCTCTGAACCCGATTGTACGTTCCCTTATCAATGGAATCTGACCGATGCCGAGGGTAATGCAGTGCCCGATGGTGCATACAATTGTTATGCAATTCTCAAAGCTCAAAAACAGTATTCGAGCACTCCTAAAGTTAAAATAATTGTCATTAAGCAATAAAAGTAATTTTTTTGAGTTTATATAGAGTAGTCTTATCGCTAACTTTATAAAATGAAAAAACTGAAAGCATTAGTAGTAGCCCTTTTGGCGCTAATTATAGTATCGCCTGTTGCTTTGGCTCTGGATATTAAGAACGAATTTAACCCCATTCAAACCGGTGTCACCTCGTTGAGCATCGCTCCCGATGCTCGTGGTGCATCTATGGGTGACTTGGGTGTAGCAACCGACCCCGATGCCAACTCTCAGTATTGGAACCCGTCGAAATATGCATTTGCCTATAGCAATGCCGCTGTGTCATTGAGCTATACTCCTTGGTTGCGTAAATTGGTAAACGATATTTTCCTTGCCAACCTCAACGGCTATTGGAAACTTGGCGGAAACGACAATCAAGCATTGTCAGCATCGTTGAGATATTTCTCACTGGGTGAAGTAAACACTACCGATGGCTCAGGTGTGACAACACAAAGTCTTAACCCCTATGAAATGGCGTTGGACTTGGGATACTCTCGCAAATTGTCGGAAAGTTTCTCTATGGGTGTCGTTTTCCGTTATATTTATTCCGACTTGGGATTTTCCGACTCTTATGCCGGTGACCAAACAACCGGTGCTTCGGCCTTCTCAGCCGACATTTCGGGATATTACACATCTTATCCCATCATCGGACGTAATGAGTGTCAATGGTCTTGGGGGTGGAATATCTCAAACATCGGTACAAAAGTGTCATATAACAATGGTGAAGACCCCGCCTTCCTTCCAACCAATTTGAGAATCGGTACGGCGTTCACCTTCCCATTGGCCGACTATCATAACCTCACTCTTGCTCTTGATTTAAACAAGTTGCTCGTTCCGACCCGTCCGCGCGAAAGCGATTTTGATGACACAACCGAAGGACAACAAGCCTATCTTGATGCTCTTGAAGAGTGGGAAGATATGTCGCCAATTTCAGGTATTTTCAATTCATTCTCTGATGCACCGGGTGGAGCGAAAGAGGAATTGCGTGAAATCAACTACTCGATTGGCGCCGAATACAATTATAATCAGCAATTCTTTTTACGCGCCGGATATTTCCATGAAAATGAGTTCAAAGGCAATCGCCAATACTTCGGTTTTGGCGCCGGCTTTGCTCTTAACGTTGTGAGACTTGATGCCTCATACATGATTGCAACAGCGCAAACATCACCTCTTGACCAAACTCTCCGTTTCTCGCTTACATTTGACATGGACGGATTGAAAGAACTTTTAGGTAAACGCTAATCTATTCTCTTGCAATGATTCCCTATCGCACTGGAATGGGCTTTGATGTCCACAAACTTGTCGAAGGACGCGACTTGTGGATATGTGGGGTGAAAATTCCGTATCATCTCGGCTTGCTCGGACACAGTGATGCCGATGTGGCATTGCATGCTCTTTGTGACGCTTTGCTTGGAGCGGCCGCTTTGCGTGATATAGGATATCATTTCCCTGATACCGACAACCGATATAAAGGAGCCGACTCGCGAGTGTTGCTTCGCCGTGTGCGTGAAATATTACATGAAGCAAATTACCAAATTGGCAACGTTGACGTTACGATAGTTGCTCAAGCCCCTAAAATGCTCCCTCACATTGAAGCAATGCGACAAAATATTGCCACCGATCTTATGATTGACCTGGATTGCGTGTCGGTTAAAGCAACAACAACCGAACATTTGGGATTCACCGGTAGGGGAGAAGGCATTGCAGCCTATGCCACAACACTCATTGCACGGGTGTAATCATCTCCCGTGAACACAAATTCTTGAAGGGAACTAATTCGTGGAATTTATAGAAATTACCTGAAGTAAATTCCATTAGATTATTCTCCGAGCAAATCGGGGCGCAGACGTCGTGTGCGTTCAAGCGCTTGTTCATGTTTCCACTCGTCAATGCGAGCTTGGTGGCCCGATAATAAAATGTCGGGAACTTTCCACCCGTTATATTCTGCCGGGCGGGTGTAAACCGGTGGAGCAAGCAGATTATCTTGAAACGAGTCGCTCAATGCGCTCTGCTCATCGCCAATGGCGCCCGGTATCAGTCGCACAATGGCATCGGCTATGATTGCGGCCGGCAATTCTCCGCCGGTGAGCACATAGTCGCCTATGGAAATCTCTTTAGTGATCAAATGCTCGCGTATGCGATAGTCGATTCCTTTATAGTGTCCACATAGGATTATTATATTCTCAAGCATGGACAGACTATTGGCCATGGGCTGATTAAACACCTCCCCATCGGGTGAAGTGAAAATCACCTCGTCATATTTTCTCTCACGTTTGAGCGCTGAAATAGCGCGATCGATAGGCTCTACTTGCATCACCATGCCCGCTTCTCCTCCAAAAGGATAGTCATCAACCTTGCGGTGTTTGTTGGTTGAGTAGTCTCTCAGATTGTGGACGACAATTTCTGCGAGACCTTTGTCTTGGGCACGTTTCAAAATTGAGCAACCAAGTGGCGACTCAAGCATCTCGGGGAGAACGGTGAGAATATCTATGCGCATTTCGTATTTTTATCAGTTGAAAATTTCAAGTGCAAAGTTAGCGAATCTTCCCAATATACAAAAAACACATTATATAATAATGTATAGGCTTTTTAGGGGGAGTGTTAATACTGAAATCCGCGAATGTGAAAAAAGTTATACAATCTCAAAAGAATGCAAATAAAAGCTAACAAAACGGTGTTATTCTGAAATATTGTAGTAGTTTTGTACGAAATATAGTGTGGAGTGTTGGCTCTGTGCTATAGTGGTTTTTTACCATGTTGAAGATAAGTATCAGATAGACAGATTTTAACCCTAAAAACGATGCTTAACATGAAAACAGGTCTAACGCCATTTACTAAATATGCAAGTGATAAATAACCTTGAATATAAACAAATTAAAGTAATTATGAAAAAACAGCTATTGCTTCTGTTATTTTCCCTCTTTGCAGTAGTGGGTTTTGCCCGCACTGTAACAGGTACTGTTACTGACGCCACTGGTGAGCCGTTGATCGGTGTTACCGTTATGGTACAAGGTGGTTCTGGTATCGCTACCGACTTCGATGGAAAATATTCGGTGGAAGTTCCTGACGACAATGCCGTCTTGAACTTTAGTTATGTGGGTATGAATCCCGTGAGCATTAAAGTGGGTTCTCGCAGTGTAGTTGACGTTCAAATGACTGAGAACACAACTGTACTCGAAGAAGTCGTTGTAACTGCGATGGGACAAGTACAGGAGAAGAAAAAACTTAACTTCGCCGTACAAGCCCTAAACTCTGATGAAGTTACTGCCGGTCAATCGGCCAACTTCGTTAACACTCTCCAAGGTAAAGTTGCCGGTGTGCAAGTTGGTATGGCGGGTGGTTCTCCAAACTCTTCTTCACAAATTATCGTACGTGCGATTTCTTCAATCAACTCTTCTCAGAGCAACGAACCTTTGTTCGTAATTGATGGTATGCCTGTTCGTGGTGGTGCTTCTTCTGCTGCCGACATCAACCCCAACGATATCGAAACAATGTCAGTGCTTAAAGGTGCTGCTGCTTCTGCTCTTTACGGTCAAGAAGGTGCCAATGGTGTTATCTTGATCACTACCAAGAGTGGTAAACAAGGTTCTGTTACTGTTACTGCAAGCGGTGGTTGGGAAATTTCTGAAGTTGCTAAAACTCCTGAAATTCAACAGAAGTATATTGCTGGTGGTAGCGGTATTTATATGACCAACTCAAGTGGCGGTTGGGGTCCCCTATTGCGCCCCGAAGACGTAGTCTATGACAACGTAGGCGACTTCCTTGGTACTGGCTTCATGCAAAAGTATGACCTATCTTTGTCAGGTGGCAATGAGAAATTCTCAGCTTATGCATCTGTCAACTATATGGATAACGAAGGTGTGGTAGAAAACGACTACAGAAAACGTCTTGGTATATATGTTAAGGGTGAATTTAACCCAACTGAAAAAATCAAGATGCAATTGTCAACAAACTACATCGACACTAAATCTCGTAGCTTTGGTAACTCAATGTCTTCAATCTATGGCTGGGCGATTAACCGCGATATGTCAGACTATAAGCTCGATAACGGTATGCCTAATTGGGCATGTCGCTATGATACTTGGGACGAATTGACAGCTAAACAACGTCTTGGTGCAAGCACTTCTCCCTACTATAGCTTGCTAATGGACAATGCCGAAGCTCAATCTACTCGTGTTATGATCAATGGTCAAATCTCTTACGAACCTATCAAAAACTTGGTATTTACCGGTAAGATTGGTTATGATAAAGGTTACACTATGACCGAATCAAACACTCACCCACGTTTCTTTGATGATGAATTCACTGAAGCAGAACACAATGAGTTTAAGAGTGAATTGGCCGATCGTCTCGGTACTCACAATTTCTCATCTTCACGCAGTGATCGTTTCACAGCTCAAATCTCGGGTAACTACTATTGGAATATCAATGACAACTTCAATTTGAACTTCTTCCTCGGTGCTGAATATTCTGAAACAAATGGTATTTCATCTTCATTAGGTGGTCGTGACTACATATTAGGTGGTGACTTCTACGCAATTGAAAACCTTAATCCCGAGTGGCTTACTCTTAACGACTTGTCACTCTCTCACTCTGAAAAAAATAAATTTGGTTACTTTGGTGAAATCCGTTTCGACTACAAGGGTATGGCTCAATTGTCAGTTACCGGACGTGTTGACGGTTCTTCTACTTTGAGACAAGCTGTTGAGCCAGTTTATTTCTATCCTTCAGTAACTGCCGGTATTATCTTCTCTGAATTGTTCAACATCAGAAATGAATGGTTCGACTATGGTAAGATCCGTGGTAACTGGGCGAAAGTAGGTAAAGATGCTCCCGCCAACCTCTTCAACAAAGCTTACAAACAATGGGAACTCTTCCCTGACGGAGGTTTCGGTGTTGACGCTACTCTTTCTACAGCATCTCTTGACCTCAAACCTGAGATGACTACTTCTTGGGAAATTGGTGCTGACTTGCGTTTCTTCAACTCTCGCACTCGTTTGGACGTTGCCTACTACTCAACTAAAGTTGACAACCAGATCATCACAATGCGTGTATCTCCTTCTTCTGGTATGATTCTTCAAACATTCAATAGCGGTGAAATTGAAAACTATGGTATTGAAGCTACTCTTTCTCAAGACATTCTTCAAACAAAAGATTTCCAATGGACTGCTAACCTCAACTTCGGTCTTAACCGCGGTCGCTTGATTAGCCTTCCAAATGACCAAATTGAATACCTCGCAACTCAACTTTCTAACAACTTCTATTGTGCAGCTCTTGTAGGCGGTTCTACTACTACAATGGTTGGTAAGGACTACGAACGCACTGAAGATGGTCAAGTAATTTGCGATGAAAATGGTTATCCTATCATTTCTGCCAACAAGAACAATCACCTTGGTGACCGCGAGCCTGACTTCCTTCTTGGTGTGGGTTCTACATTCACTTGGAAAGACCTCAGCCTTTCATTCCTCGTTGACGGACGTTGCGGTGGTGACGTTTACAACTACACAGGCATGGGTCTCGTAGCTAACGGTCAAAGCAAATTCTGGGAAAAATACCGTAACCGTGAAGTTGTCTTCAATGGCGTAGTTGCTAATGGTGATGGTACTTATCGTCCCAACACAACTCCTGTTATCCTTGATGGCTACACAAGTTCTACTTATTTCCACGACGTGCCTTCTAACTTTATCGAAGATGGTTCTTACATTCGTTTGAGCTATGTTACCCTTTCATACGACTTCGGTAAATTGATGAAGAAACTCGGTTCAAGTAACCCCATCAAGGGTCTCCGTGCATCTCTCACCGGCCGCAACTTGTTATTGTTGACTAAATACACCGGTGCCGATCCTCAAATTATGTCTGGTGCTACAAGTGGTGTGGGTACAATGGGTATCGATAACTACAGTATCCCATCTACTCGCAGCTTCAACCTCAATGTTAACGTAACATTCTAATAGGCTATGAATAAGTTTAAAATATTTTCTGCTTTATCATTGGGCGTTCTCATGGGAATGTCTATGACAAGTTGTGAGGACACTCTTGCCGATAATGTAAGCATTGACAAGGCACACACCAACACTGCCGACCAAGGCTTGCCTGTTGTCGTGTTCTATGCACAACAAACTGTTTATGACCATGCTGAGTATAACGTTTTCCTTTCGCAGTGTCTCACTACAACAGGTAAATCTCAGACTGGTTCTTATCCCTACAAACAAGGTTGGGAATTCCTTAACATCAACCGTCACCCACAATGGCGTCGTCACTTCTATGATATCGGTGTGAACGCAAAAGAACTTATTGAGAACTCTCAATTAATCAAGTCGCCAAACTATGAACTTATTGGTCGTACTATACGTTTGATGTCAACTCAATTGACTACCGATGCTTTTGGTGATATGCCACTTACTGAGGTGTATCTTTCAAACACTCCTCACTACGACTCTCAAGCTTTCATCTACCAATGGATGTTTGATGAAATCGAGGCCCTCGAAGCTATGTATGAAGATCCCGCAGTCATTAATGCTGAAACAAACCGTGTGATTGATGCTATTCAAGACCGCGTTTATGCAGGTAATCTTGATGGTTGGAAAGGCCTTTTATATGCCGTAAAAGCACGTTTGTTGCTCCGTAATATCCCCAACATTGACCGTAGCCCGGCAATGTGTAAACAAATTATTGATGCTGCCGACAAGGCTATCAATATTTGGCGCTCAGGCGATTTGCGTTATGGCGCTTGGTTTGGTAACGAACCACGTTACAATTTTGACGGTGGTACACAAACTCAAAACTGTCCTTGGGGTGAAGCTCAGCCCAAAATCAATTCTTGGGAATCTCGCGACAACCGTTTGCATGAGGCTGTTCCTTCTAAATTCTTTGTTCAAGATTGTATGGGTGTAATCAACCCCGGTATTGAAGATAAACAAGGTATGATGGCAGCTGCAACATCTTCAGGTAATGGTAATGGATATGGTGCTGACCCACGTTTGATGCTCCTCATGGTGCCTCAAAATGGTCCTATCTCTGCTTCAAATGCCAACACCAAGATCATGCTTCGTTATCTTGAAAACAATATCGGTTCAGGTAGCACATTCAAACAAGCTCACTATCCAAACATGTTCGCCGGAGCTTATGCTAAGAACGATGGTTACAACCCCATCTTCACTATGGAAGAACTTTACTTCATCAAAGCCGAAGCTTACTATTGGATGGGCGATAAAGCTACAGCATGTGCTCTTGCTAAAGAAGCTTCTCAAATGAATATTCAACGTCACTTAGATCGCTTCCTTGCCGATAATAATGGTGTGTATCCGGGCGTTGGTGTTGCTTTAACTGGAGAAGAAAATGCCTCAACTGTTGCTCGTAACGAAGAACGTTTCAACGCTATGATTTTGGCATTCCTTGACAACGTTGGAAGTGGTTCAAAACGTACTGAGACAAAACCTGTTACTGAAATCGGTCAAAAACACTGGTTCTTTGATGCATCAAATTATACTCTTTATGACTTGATGACTCAAAAATACATCTCAATGTATATGCAACCCGAACAATGGACCGACATGCGTCGCTATCACTATAGCAACAACCGTAACAAATATGGTGTTGGCGAATCAAACGAAATCGTTTATCCAACTCTACGTCGCCCATACAACCTATATGATGCTTATTGGGTAAATGGTTTGACCGATGAACAAAAAGAAAACACTTGGATTCAACGTCTTAACTATGACCCCCAAACTGAAGACATCTACAATATGAAAGAGGTTGTACGCGTTGGTGCCTACAAGAACCCTGAATGGTTGAAGAAACCTATGAACTGGGCCCTTGATTATGGTGTTCGTTCTTCTCTTACTGCTGAATAATTCATGAGTAATTTAAAATAAGATTTAATTATGAAAATACAATATAAATTAGGACTGTTGGCTTGCGGTTTGCTCGCACTTTCTTCATGCGAGAAAAACGACCCTATGGCCGATCACATGCAGATCGGTCAATACGTGCCGACATGTTATTGGGAGGTAGGTTCTACAGCTTGTAAGGCAGGCGAAGCTTTCTCTTTCAAAGCTAAATATTGGACAGAGGAAGGCTTTACTCCCGTTGAAGGTTCTGTTTGGTATAGCGTAGTGCGCACTGAAAACGCTCAGGCAACTACCAAATTGGCCGGTACCGCTCTCACCTATACAAAGTCGGGCGGTGGTGTTGACACTGTGAGAACCATGCAGTGTATCGCTACATTCCCTCACGATCCATCAACTTGGAATGGAACAGAGTTTGAAATGGTCAACAATGTACCTGTTTCAAGCACTTTATCTCCTGTTTCTTGGATAAACATCAAAGAGTGGGATCAAAAGAAGTTTGACCTTTACTATCCCGAAGGTTTTGATGAAGAATTCAAGGCTACAGTGATTTCAAACCTTGTTACAGATAGCTACTACAATGCATTGCGCGCTGTATATCTTAACTACGAATTCACTAATGAATGGGTTGGTGAAATTAATGCAAAATATGGCACCAATCTTCCTACCGACATCAAGATAGATGAAGGTGACGCAGGTGCTGCGCTTGCCGACAAATCCGATCGTTGGTACACAACTACCGAAGCTTCGGAAGATGCTATCATCAATTACTACTACAATTCGGTTGTTGATAGTGTAACTGTTGCTAAAGTTGTTGCGATAGAAGATGTAACTATTACAGAAGACGGCGCCGTATTGACTGCTGACAACAATGTAAAAGTTTACCCTGTTTATGATGCTGCTGAGTGGGTATTCTGCCGTTACGATGATGACCTTGGTTCTATCGTAAACTCTGTAAAAGAGGAATATCTTCCTGCTTTTGCTGAACTCTTATCTGTGATTTCATTTGAAGAATGGATTTATGATGGTAAGGCTTATGCCGTTACATTCACTCGCGATTACCACATTGAAACTCTCTTTAAAGTTGAAGATGATAAAGGTAATATGGGCGTAGCTAACGGTTCTGTTCCTTATACAATTACTATTAACTAACGATTAAGGCTTAACGATTATGAAATTTATAAATAAATTAGGTCTTTCGCTGGTTGCCTCGCTCGCTATGGTGGCGTGTGTTGACCAAGAGCCTGAAATTCAAAATTTCCCCGACGCCGATGTAGATTTCACCTATGCTGTTGCCGGTGAAGAATATGTAGTTGACTACTATGTTGTATCAACTATCCAATTCAACAACATCTCTGAAAAAACAGGTACTACTACTTGGGACTTCGGTGACGGAACAACCTCTAACGAAACAAATCCCACTCACAAATATGAGGCTGCTGGTCTCTATAATGTGACTCTTACAATTGATGCTAACGATGGTAAGTCTTACAGCCGCACATATCCTCTGTTGATTTATGATATTGTGCCTATCTTGACTGTTGCTGAACAAAGCGACTCTATCATCGAAATTAACGCTACTACTGTATCATTCAACCTTGAATTGCCCAACCCCGAAGACCTCAAGGTGAAATATACTTGGATCTTCCCCGAAGGTACTACTTTTGAAGACCCTGAAGTTGCTGCTCAAGTTGTGAACAACACTTGGGTTGGTTATGGTCAAAAAGTAGGTGAAGAGTATGTGATTGAATACCCCGGTAAGGTTAAATTTAGCAATATCGGTTCTCAACGCATCGACATTGAAACTACATTTGACGTAGATCGCGAAGGTGCTGCTGAACGTCCTCTTGAGCCCACTTATTACAACGTTCAAGTTGCTTGTAACTACGAAGCTCCAACTTTGTACTATGCGCAAGTTGATGGTAATATCAAAGCTCTCAAGCTTGTGAACGAAACCGATCCTCAATTCGTTCCTGGTACTAAAGTATCTCCTTATGATATGGGTGTTAAAGCCGGTAGCACTCCTTTCAACATCTGCTATGGCTCATACAATCAAGTAGGTGCTGATGGTGAAGCTGTCACTCAACATTGTATCTATATTCTTGACTCAGGTAAGCAATACTACTATGTAAACGACGAAAGTGACAACCTCGGTGATGGTAAAATCACTGCCATGAATGTTGATGGTACAGGTGTTAACACAGTAGTTTCTAATGAAGGACAAGCTGCCTTCATGGACCCATTCCAAGGATATGTTTATGGCTCTGACCTCTATTATTCCGACCGTAATAATGGTGTTTCGTCTATTCCATTGAGTACTCGCGGTGCTGTTGAAACACAAGATGCAAGTGATGCTTCGTTCCGTGGTTCGTATGTGTTTGAAAACGACCTTATACCTTATTACAACCGTGGTATTGCTTATGGTGCAATCTCTGCCGGTATGCAAAAAGACTCAAAAGGTGTTTGGTGGTGGGGTAAAAACTATTCTGGTAATGGTATTTACCGTTTCAAAGATAGCGACATCTACCCAACTGCTGCTGCCGCTGCCGCTGCTGCATCGCCCTATCCAATTGTATTGAGCGGTGTCAAACTCCGTACATTTGTTATTGATGAAGCTCGCAAAGCTCTTTACGTATGGCGCATTGAAACAACTAATTCAGGTTTCTATCACTATACGCTACCCGGTGACACTGAAGAAGGTTCTTTGAACTCTCCGGTTGCAAAGGTTGCAATGCAAGCCGACCCTGTTAACACCACTGCCGATGAGCAAGTTCACACAACTCAATTTGCTCTTGATGAAAATTCAGGTCGCGTTTACTTCTGCTTCCGTGCCGAAGATGGTGACGCATCAGGTATTGGAACAGGTATTGTTTACTATGATCCTGCTACAGGAAAATGTCAACGTTACGGCGAAACAGAAGATGCAGGTTATGGTATTACAATCAACCCAACTCTAACTAAACTTTTCTAATCCTCGATTGAAGAGAATTTGAAATAAACCCTAATAAAGGTAACTGCCGCGCAAGAGGCGGTTACCTTTATTTGTCATAAATAAATAAACATGAAAAATTTCAAGAACATTGTGCGTATGTTTGCTGCGACGGCATTGTTGATCGGCACATTGATGTCGGCCGATGCTCAAGATCGCGAACATCGTGCCATTTGGATGTCGCCCTATCTTGGTAGCAACTGGCCTACAAGTGCCATTACCGAGGGTACAGCTGCATCTCACAAAAATATCCTTTGCAAAGCATTGGATAAACTCAAACGCCAAAACATAAACGTGCTTTACTATCACGTCAGATCTTGTTGCGATGCCAACTATAAGTCATCTTACGAGCCTTGGTCTGATGCGGTTTCTTCGGCACGTGGCGTTGCTCCGGCTTTTGACCCATTTGAATATATCATCGAGCAAGCCCACTTGCGTGGAATCGAGGTATATGGTTGGTTAAATCCCTACCGTTATCATCATGACAAAGGTGGCTCTTGGGGCAGTGCAGATTTCAACTATGAAGTTTCACACCCCGAATGGCTCATCAATGGTAATTCTTCAAACCGAGTGTTGAACCCGGCCCTTGAAGAGGTGAAACAACGCATCGTTGACGTGTGTCGTGAGGTAGTTGTTAACTATGATGTCGATGGTATCATTTTCGACGACTATTTCTACCCCCAAGGTGGTACTACCGAAAGCTCTTCAGCTCCCGACTATGCTCAATATACAGCAAGTGGAACAACGATGAAGATTGGCGACTGGCGTCGTGCCAATGTCAACGAGATGCTTTCTCGCGTTTACCAAATGATTAAGAAAGAGAAACCCTACGTATGTTTTGGTGTTTCTCCTGCCGGATCGGCCAACCCACCGAACGTGACAAGCTACGGCCTTCCCGTAGGTCCTGTCAGCGATTGGCAATATAATACTATCTATTCCGATCCTGTTGCGTGGTTGAATGGTGGTTACATCGACTTCATTTCACCTCAAGTCTATTGGACTACTTCTGGAACATTTATTCCTTTGACTCAATGGTGGGCCAATACTGCTCAACATTTTGGACGCCATCTCTATGAAAGTGTTAACCTTGACGGTGATGGTTTGACCGACCTCACTGAAGATGGTGCTGAAGAGTTGATTCAACAATTGCTCAATATACGCGAATATTGCGACGAAAATGCGTCAGGTATTGCTTATTTCCAATATAGTCCTTTCATGAATTATACTGAGAAATATAATAGCAACGTGAACCACACTTTTGGTGAAATCATGGCTTCAACAGTGTGCCAAACAAAAGCGCTCACTCCTTTGCGCTCTTGGAACAACTCTCTCAACCCCAAGATGACCTCAAATGTAACTCTCAATGACCGCACTCTCACTTGGGACGTTGTAGAGGGAATGCGTTACACTGTTTATGCAGTGCCCGAAAATCTCTCTGATGCTGAATTCTATTGCCAAAAGGAATATCTTGAAGCAATTTGCTACACCAACAGCTTCACTGTGCCCAATGACACTATAATAACTGCAGAGAAAGACCGCAATGGGAACGTGCTATACGCCGACACGTTAATCAACAATAAAACTAAGGGTTATCGCTGGGCTGTAGCTGTTTATGACCGTTTCGGTAACGAATATTCACCATTGTTTGCCGGTGCAACTGCTTCTACTATGTCGGCTCCTGTGACGCTCACTTCGCCCATTGGTGGAGCTAACGCGCCCGGTCTCTTTGACTTGCAATGGACCGGTGAAGGGTCTCGCTTTGTGGTTGAAATCGCTGCCGATGCCGCGTTCACAAACATCATCGGAACTGCCGAATGTGGTGAAAAACGTGTGTCTAACTCTAAGTTCCCAACAATGTCGGAAGGTGTGACCTATTATTGGCGCGTGCGTTCAAGCAAACCTAATGCTCAAGAAGTCACCTCAAAGGTTGAGTCATTTGTTTACTCTCGCATGGCTATGACCTATCCTACTGCTGGTGCTACCGGAGTGAAAATCAATGACACGTTCAAATGGACTCCTGCCGGCGAAGGTGTTGAATACCTCCTTGAAATCAGTAAAGCAGGTACGTTCAACGATAGCACTTATGTGACAAAGGTTTCTGTTGCGTCATTGGCTATTCCCGACACCAAACTTTCTACCGGTACTAAATATTCGGCTCGCATCACTGCGATGAAAGATGGTGCTAAATCAACAAGTGAAACCATCACATTTACAACCGAGGACGTTACCTATACTGCTGCTCCTGTGATTGCTTATCCCAATGTGAACGGCATTACACTTTACAGCAATGAGGCAATCAAAGTTAATCCTTGGACCGGTTTGACAAATGTTGGTCTTGAAATCAGCACAACGTCAGCGTTTGGTCGCAATAGTAAAACTGAAACATTGGGTGTTGGTAAATTTGAGTCGGCTCAATTGGGCACCAAGTCATTGAAAGACGGAACAACCTATTATGTTCGTGCTCGTGGTAAATTTGCGTTGTCAACAAAATCATCGCTCCAAAACACTCCCTATTCCGAAGTAATATCGTTTGTATATAACGCCGGAACAGGAGTGGAAGATGTTACAGTTAATGATGGTATATATGTAAATTCAGCCAACATTCTTGTCGTTGGCGGACAATTGGCCAATGCTGAGGTTTACACCATCGCCGGTCAACTCGTTGAGTCGGTTATGGTTGAATCGGAACATGACCTCAACCACCTTGCAACCGGTGCCTACATCATCAGAGTGGCTACTGCACAAGGTACTAAGACAATCAAATTTGTCAAATAATCCCGTCAATCAATCCTAACTGAAATAGTAAAGGCGGCACTCAGTGAGTGTCGCCTTTATTGTTTCTATGTGGTTGTAGTGTTATTTATTGATGATGATTTCAGCTTCGTCGGCTACAATCCACTTCATGGCAAATTTGATTGACTGTGTCTTGTCGTCATATTTTATATCGCCGGCTTTTAATGCTTTTCCGTCAACAACCACGCTCTTGGGACGTTGAGTCATGCCATATACGATGAAATCAAGGTCTTTTTTCGCTGGAGCACCTTTGTAACCGTTTCCACTACATGTGAGAGTTACGGTCATTTGGTCGGTGGCACAGTCGGTGGTCATCTGTATATAGTTGAATTGCTTATCTTTGAGGGCATTAGGCGATTTGCGGTCATCTTCGTAGAGATAAGTGTTCATGCTTCCGCTTCCGGGGAACACTTTAAGAGTGTAGCGGTCGGTACGATAATCGCCCGTATTACCCATCTTATAGTCGGCTTGTGCTATGATTGCACCGGCTTTCACAAACAATGGGAGCACATTGAGAGGTGCGCTATATTCAATAGTGTCGCCTGATTGATATTTCATTGTAGGATTATTATAGTCCCACCATTGACGGCCATATTGAGGGAACACGATGCGACGTGATGTGGCACCCTTCTCCAATACCGGAGCCACCATTACTTGTGGGCCCCATAAATATTGGTCTTCAATGTCATCATATTTGTCGGAGTTGGAATAGAAATTCAGAGGGCGCACCAATGGATAGCCTCGCATTGCATTGTCGGCGGCTATAGAATAGTTGTAGGGCAGCCATTGGTAGCGAGTTTTAATCAAATCGAGTATTATATCTTGCTGCTCGGGATAGCGATAGGGCTCTGCTACTTGTTGGGCATGGGTGCGCAACACGGGCGAGAATGTGCCCAATTGCAACCAACGAACATACAATTCAGGATCAACAACATAGTCTTCGGTGATAGCAAATCCACCGACGTCGTGAGACATATAGCCCAATCCGCTCAATCCTGAGTTGAGCATAATGGTCACTTGAGGTTGGAGACCGCCCCATGAGCGAGACACGTCGGTTGACCATGGGAACACACTGTAACGTTGCAGTCCCACAGTACCGCCACGCATCAAAGTCATCAAACGTGTTTCGGGATACTCTTCTTTATACAAATCATAGATTATGCGACTCCAATCATTGCCATATAGGTTGTGATATTGGCGAGCGGTGAGTCCGTTATGGTGGAAGATTGACTCGGGGTGAACTTCAGGCTCGCCGAGGTCGCCCCACCAGCCGCCAACGCCCTCGTCGGTGAGTTTTTTATAGCGGTCGCGGAGCCATTGGCGGGTGTCGGGATTGGACACGTCAAACATTCCGCCTTGCCCCACCCATATTGTCACATCGTGGGTTTTGCCCACTGAATCGCGACAGAACATTCCTTTGGCCGATAGCTCGTTGTAATTGTCGAGCGCTTTGCCATTGGTGAGCACATAGGGTTGCGAGATTATAACCGTGTTGACTCCTTTTTTCTTGAGGCGTGAAAGCATCTTGGTGTGGTCTTGCCATTGCTCGGGCTCCCATTCCAAACGTCCCATGTCCTGCTCTTTTCCATACCAGTAGAGGTCAAGAACAACACCGTCAACCGGATAGCCTTTCATCTTGAGAGTGTCGATAACTCCGACAGTCTCTTTGGCTGTCTTGTAGCCATATTTTGAGGTGATATATCCCATCGACCAAAAAGGAGGAAGCTCTTGACGGCCCACCATGCCGGTGAAACGATTTACCGTTTCGGCAAGTGTTTGGCCGCCATTGATGAAGTAGTACGATACAGGCTCGGGACTCTCTGAGATATATTCAATCGGTTGTCCCATAATCATCTCGGCCGCTGCATAGTCGTCAAACAACACTGCATATCCATTGGTAGAGTAAAATATTGGCATTGTGATGTTCATCTGCTTGATGCGTTCCTCGCCCTTTTTGTAGCCATAGTTTTGTTTATTGTACATCACAAGCGTGTCGCCGGCCAAATTATAGGAGTAGCCACGCTCGCCGGCACCATAGTAGGAGCAATCGCCATTGGTGAACAATTTGATGTATCTGCGGTCGTCAGAGCCCCATCGTTGGCCGTTGTCATAGATAAATCGTTTGTTGTTGGCTTCAATTAAAACGGCACCGCTATTCTTGTTCACAATAGCCGACACCCCGGTCGGAGTCTTTATGGTGAGAAAATCTTCCGATTCGGTACTGTTTCCGTTAAAATCTTCGGGCGCAATTATAACCGACTGTGACACCGGAATGCTTTCGCCTTTCTCCAAGTTAGAAACCTTGAGAATGTTATCGTTGATGACTGTGATGGTTACTTGTCGGCCATCATCTGTCGAACAGGTGAATACTCCCGGCGATGCAGTTTCGCTTTGTGCCAAAGCAGCTGATGCACACGTCATTAACATGCCACAGCAGGCAATGCTTAATAGTTTGTGAGTCAATTCCATGATAATTTTCAGTAAGTAATGATATAATGCTACAAATTTACAAATTTCCCACGAATTTCAACCACCACTATAAATTTATTAACCTTATGCCTGAGTGATTTTTATTTGCATTCAAGCAAATGTTTTGTATATTTGCGAAATAAAGGGAGTAGATTGCTTAATAATCGTTTAAGATCGGTCCAATGTTTATGAGAAAAGTCGTCTTGAAAATATTACTAAGTGCGATGATTGCGTTGATGGCCGTTGATGCGTTGTCCCAAACCCAGACAGAGAACTATGTTATGACGATAGAGCCCTTGACCGAAAGCACACAAGCGCCCCAGGCCTCAATCGATATGTCGCGCGTTACGGTTCGCTACTTAGACGGATTGGGCCGAGAGAAATCCACCGTGCAAGCCGGAGCCTCCCGCTCGGCCTGCGATGTCGCCGATTACGTTACCTACGACAACCATGCCCGCATCTACGCCCCCCTCACCGGCCGCTTCACAACCCTTGACCCCTTAGCAAGCAAATACCCCTCACTCACCCCCTACAACCACTGCGCCAATAACCCGCTTAACGCATTAGACCCTGATGGAAGAAAAATAATTGCAACATCAGTTGAGGCGCAACGGACTATTTTGAACACTTTAACTCCTGAAGATCGGGCAGCAGTTAAGTTTAGTAGCTCTGGTGAAATCGATTTCAATGTATTGAATGGGCATATTAGTCAAAGCGCAAACTTCTCTCATTTAAAAGAGTTAAACGATTCGCATGAAAATATATTTGTGCAAATGTCCACAGGGCATGTGGGTTATATTAATAATGAGGGAAATTATAAAACTACTGAAATGAGTTATTGGGGTGTAGAAGAAGACTTCTATGATTTAAAATTTGAATATGTTTCTGGAGTTACTACGGGAGAAACAGGACGATTAGGAATTACATTGTTGCCCGGCAAAGGTAAGAGTGGAGTAAATTCACCTAATGAAAATATTTATATAATAATCAATGGAGATCTTACAGAACTAGGAGCCGCTGAAATATATAGTCATGAAGCAAATGGACATGCATTATTATTTATTCGCACAAGGGATCGAGATGCTTCACGGCATAAATTTGAAACTGGCAAAGAAGAGAAAATTGAATTATCCAAAATGATATTGGACTCACGAAAAGAAACTGTGAAAAATTTTAACATGTAACAGTATGAGAAATAATTTAAACGCACTAATAATTTTTATACAAATATTAATTCTATCAAGTATTCATAGTTTCGGACAAGTATCCATCATTCAAACCCCTATTAATGAAGTGTCTGATGGTTATGAGGTAGAATATTATAATGAATCTGCTGATACTACATTCTGGATGTGGATTTCTCCTAATATGGCGAAATGTAGCTATAAAGATCAGATAGAGAAACATTTTTTCAATGATTTCAAACATGATATTAATAAAAGTTGGCTATACTACATGGGCATTGAGTTTGTTTATTTTGGAGATACTTTGTCGAACGATAACTTTGTAGTGCGCATTTTCCCTCATGAAAAATTTAGTTTCGTATCCGATGAAAAATTTAAGATAGAAAATATATCAAAGCATATAATTATTATACCTGAAGTTGAAGTATTAAAATTACATCGAGCGCTAACGACAATACTTGATCCGCCAACAATTTTTTACGATAGGCGTTCTATTTTTGTGAACGAAACTAACCCAATCATTCTGTATAAAATAAAACACTGACATCTATTATTAAAAACTTAACTATGGTAGTGTTTCAAGACCGTGGAACTCTTTCGTAAAGCAGTGTGTTAAGCCCCGATAATTGGGGCTTTTATAGTTTTTTATATAATGAAAGGTATTGATTTTTGGCAGAAAGCACAGAAATTAGTAATTTTGCAAGTTGAAATTAAAAGGCATTTTTTTTCAAATAGAAAATAATATAAATTCCTTATAAAATAAATCGAAATTATGAGTAAAGAAAAGAAATTCTTGACTTGTGATGGTAACCAAGCTGCTGCTCACATCTCTTACATGTTCTCAGAGGTTGCAGCAATTTACCCCATCACTCCCTCGTCAACTATGGCTGAATATGTTGACGAATGGGCTGCCGCAGGTCGAAAAAACATCTTTGGAGAAACCGTTTTGGTGCAAGAGATGCAATCGGAAGGTGGTGCAGCTGGTGCTGTTCACGGCTCTCTTCAAGCCGGCGCGTTGACCACTACCTACACTGCGTCACAAGGCTTGCTCCTTATGATTCCTAATATGTATAAAATTGCAGGTGAATTGCTCCCTTGCGTGTTCCACGTATCGGCTCGTACACTTGCTTCTCATGCATTGAGTATTTTTGGTGACCACCAAGACGTGATGTCGGTGCGTCAAACAGGTTTTGCTATGCTTGCCGAAGGTTCTGTACAAGAAGTTATGGACCTTGCCGGTGTGGCTCACCTTGCAACCATCAAATCGCGCGTTCCATTTGTGAACTTCTTTGATGGATTCCGTACATCTCATGAAATTCAAAAAATCGAAGTTGTTGACCAAGAAGACCTCGCTCCACTTGTGGATCAAGAAGCTCTTTCTGAATTCCGTGCTCGCGCTCTCAATCCCGAAAAACCGGTTGCTCGCGGTATGGCTGAAAATAGCGACGTATTCTTCCAACACCGTGAAGCTTGCAACGAATACTATAATGCAGTTCCTGCTATCGTTGAAGACTACATGAATAAAGTGTCGGAAATCACCGGTCGCAAATATGGTTTGTTTGACTACTATGGTGCTCCCGATGCCGATCGCGTGATTATCGCTATGGGTTCGGTTACTGAAGCTGCCAAAGAAGCTATCGACCACATGACTGCTCAAGGCGAAAAAGTGGGTCTCGTTTCTGTTCACTTGTATCGTCCTTTCTCTGCTAAACATTTCCTTGCTGCAGTTCCTGCTACTGCTAAACGCATTGCTGTCCTCGACCGTACAAAAGAACCAGGTGCAATCGGCGAACCTCTTTGTCTCGACGTTAAGGAATGCTTCTATGGCAAAGAAAATGCGCCTATGATTGTAGGTGGACGTTATGGTCTTGCTTCTAAAGACACTACTCCTGCTCAAATCATTGCAGTGTTTGAAAACCTTGCACTTCCTCAACCAAAAGATAAATTCACTCTCGGCATTGTCGATGACGTGACTTTCACTTCTCTTCCTCTTAAAGAAGAAATCGCTCTCGGTGGCGAAGGTACTTTCGAGGCTAAATTCTATGGTCTTGGTGCTGATGGTACTGTGGGTGCAAACAAAAACTCAGTAAAAATCATCGGTGACAACACCAACAAATATTGCCAAGCCTACTTTGCTTACGACTCTAAAAAGTCAGGTGGTTTCACTTGTTCTCACTTGCGTTTTGGTGATGACCCAATCCGCTCTACCTATTTGGTAAATACTCCTAACTTCGTAGCTTGCCACGTTCAAGCCTACTTGCACATGTATGATGTGACTCGTGGTCTTCGCGATGGTGGTACATTCCTTCTCAACACTATTTGGGAAGGCGAAGAACTTGCTAAAAACCTCCCCAACAAGGTTAAACGCTACTTCGCTCAACACAATATCACTGTTTACTACATGAATGCAACTAAGATTGCACAAGAAATCGGTCTTGGTAACCGCACCAACACTATCCTTCAAAGTGCATTCTTCCGCATCACTGAAGTAATCCCTGTTGACCTCGCTGTTGAACAAATGAAGAAATTCATCGTTAAGAGCTACGGTAAGAAGGGTCAAGATATCGTTGACAAGAACTACGCTGCAGTAGATCGTGGTAACGAATACAAAACTCTTGCTGTTGATCCTGCTTGGGCTAATCTTGCCGACAACGCTGCCGAAGCAAACAACGATCCAGCATTTATCAACGACGTTGTACGTCCAATCAATGCTCAAGATGGCGACCTCTTGAAAGTGTCGGCATTCAAAGGCATCGAAGATGGTACTTGGGCTCAAGGAACAGCTAAATATGAAAAACGTGGTGTTGCTGCATTCGTTCCCGCATGGAACCCTGCGACTTGTATCCAATGTAACAAGTGTGCCTACGTTTGTCCTCATGCTGCAATCCGTCCATTCGTTCTTGATGCTAACGAAATGGCTGCTGCGCCATTCGCCGAAGAACGTGCGCTTAAAGCAATCGGCAAACAATTTGAAGGCATGAAGTTCATTCAAGCTATTGATGTTCTTGACTGTCTCGGTTGTGGCAACTGTGTTGACGTTTGTCCGGGCATGAAGGGTGTTAAAGCTCTTGAAATGAAACCTCTCGAAACTCAACTCGACGTTCAAAAAGAATGGGATTACTGCACTGAAAAGGTTGCATCTAAGCAAAAACTCGTTGACGTTAAAGCCAACGTTAAGAATAGCCAATTTGCAACTCCATTGTTTGAATTCTCTGGCGCTTGCGCTGGTTGCGGTGAAACTTCTTATGTGAAACTCATCTCTCAACTATATGGCGATCGTGAAATGGTTGCTAACGCTACCGGTTGTAGCTCAATCTACTCTGGCTCAGTGCCTTCAACTCCCTACACTACCAACGAAAAGGGACAAGGTCCTGCTTGGGGCAACTCTCTCTTCGAAGACTTCTGCGAATTTGGTCTCGGTATGGTTATCGCCAACGAAAAATTGCGCGCTCGTCTCGAAGGTCTCGTTGCTGAAGCTGTTAACTGCCCATCATGCAGCGATGAACTCAAAGCGCTCTTCGCTCAATGGCTCGAAGTTAAAGAAGATGGCGAAAAGAGCCGCGAAGTTACCGATAAGATCCTTCCTTTGGTAGCTGCTTGCGATTGCGACACTTGCAAGAAAATCAACGAACTCAGCCACTATCTCGTGAAACGTTCACAATGGATCATTGGTGGTGACGGTGCTTCTTACGACATCGGTTTCGGTGGTCTTGACCATGTTCTTGCTTCAGGCAAAAACGTTAATATCCTCGTTCTTGATACTGAAGTATATTCAAATACCGGTGGTCAAGCTTCTAAAGCTACTCCAATCGGTGCAATCGCTAAATTTGCCGCTGCCGGTAAACGCGTTCGCAAGAAAGACCTCGGTCTCATCGCTTCAACCTACGGATATGTTTACGCTGCTCAAGTTGCTATGGGTGCCGACCAAGCTCAAACACTCAAAGCTATACGCGAAGCTGAAGCTTATGATGGACCTTCTATCATCATCGCTTATGCTCCATGTATCAACCACGGTCTTAAAGCAGGTATGGGTAAATCTCAACAAGAAGAAGCTCTTGCCGTTGCTTGTGGTTACTGGCACTTGTGGCGCTACAATCCTGCTCTCGAAGCTGAAGGCAAAAACCCATTCACTCTCGATAGCAAAGAGCCAAATTGGGACGACTTTGAAGCATTCCTCAAAGGTGAAGTACGCTACGCTTCTGTAATGAAACAATATCCTGCTGAAGCTGCCGAACTCTTCGCTGCCGCTAAGGAAAATGCTCAATGGCGCTATAACAACTATCGTCGCCTTGCACGCCAACAATGGGGTGTAGATCCCGACGCTGAAAACAAGTAAACATTAACTTGTAATCAATAAACATTCCGGGCCTTGCATTCACGCAAGGCCCGGTTTTTTATTGTCAGCGTTAAAAGTCTATTTAGGAATACGTGCGAACCGATATTCTTGAGAAATACACTATTCTATGACTCTCGCACAAAAAAACAATGATGAGGCTTTCTCACGATAGCCTCATCATTTTAAAACCTTAAAATCTAATCCTATGAAAAAACTAATTCAAAATTTTTGCTAAAGACTACATTCAACGTGCAGAACTTTAGCTCATTTTGTTCTGTCTGCTGTTGTGTACATTTATAATACGGAGATTAGTGCGCTTTGTTGTGTGGAGTTGCCCAATATTAATATTTTTTTACATAAAGGCTGATTCTTTTTTTCTAAATTTGCAATACAATCATTTCCCTATGGCCAATTTCCAGATTAATATACTTGGGTGTGGCTCGGCCACTCCGTCAATGAAACATCTACCATCGTCGCAAATTATTGACTTTCGCAATAATTTGTTCATGATTGATTGTGGCGAGTGTGCTCAGCTCACTATGCGTCGCATGAAGCTTAAATTTTCACGTCTCAACCACATTTTCATATCCCATTTGCACGGCGACCATTGTTTTGGGTTGTTGGGACTCATATCCACCCTTGCACTGCATGAAAAACAGAGTGCTCTCACCATTCACATTCATGCCGAGGGGGCAAAGTTGTTTAAGCAAATGGTTGATTTTTTCTGTCGGGATTTACCATTTGAATTGAATTTTAATATCATTGAGCAGGGAAAAACTCAGTTGCTCTTTGAAAATAACAGCCTCACCGTGACGGCGTTCCCATTGTATCATAGAGTGCCATGCTCGGGGTTTATATTCCAAGAAAAGCCCAAAATGCGACATATTCGTGGCGAGATGGTGAAATTTTATAATATACCCGTGCGTTGCATTCATGACATAAAAAATGGGGCTGATTATGTGACTCCCGAGGGGCAGGTGATTGAAAATTCTCGTCTCACCACCGATGCCGACCCGGTCATGAGCTATGCCTATTGTTCTGATACTCTTTTTGACCATCGGGTGGCGCAAGCCGTAGCCGGCGTCAATACGATATATCACGAAGCGACCTATGTTGATGACGATCATGCTCTTGCAATAGCACGAGGGCATTCCACAGCGCGCGAGGCGGCTATCATTGCTCGTGAAGCTCAAGCCCAACGTCTCATCATCGGGCATTACTCTAAGCGATACACCGATGAAGATACTTTGCTCAAACAGGCGCTTGAGGAATTCCCCAATGTGATTTTGGCCAATGAACAACTTAGAGTGGATTTATTATGATTGACATTCAGCAAAAACAGGACGAACGATTCATGCGTGTGGCTCTTGAAGAAGCCAAGATGGCTTTTGAGGCCGAAGAGATTCCCATCGGAGCTGTTGTGGTGTGTCAAGGACGTATCATCGGACGCGGGCACAATCTCACTGAAACATTAAATGACGTTACGGCTCATGCCGAAATGATGGCAATCACTGCGGCTGCCAACACTCTTGGAGGTAAATATCTCGACCAATGCACGTTGTATGTCACTCTTGAGCCGTGCTTGATGTGTGCAGGAGCCATCGCTTGGAGCCAAATAAAACGCATCGTTTATGGTGCGTCAGATGAAAAACGGGGCTACTCATCGATAACCACCAAACAGCCTTTTCACCCCCGGGCAACAATCACAACAGGAGTGCTTGCCGAGGAATGTTCACAACTCGTTAAAGATTTCTTTGCTAAACGCCGCTGAAAATTTTTGAAAACCGGGGCATTGGTGGCATTTTGCTGCTATTTATGCATTTTTGGGTGAGCTAAGTTGAAATCCCAATAATTTTCTGTATTTTTGTATGATAAAATTGTACAAAAATAAAATCGTTATAGTTATGAAGAAATTTATGATTTGGGCCTTTGTGGCTATTTTGTCGGGAGTGGGTGTGTTGTGTGCGTGCACATTGTCATCAACCGCTGCTGAAATAGAATTACCTGCTCCAAGAACAGGAGGAGGTATGTCCTTGATGGAAGCATTGTCGCGCCGTAAATCTACTCGCACATTTGATGCCGAAAAGCGCTTGAGCAACCAACAACTCGCCGATTTGTTGTGGGCTGCGTGTGGATATAATCGCGAGGATAAATTGACCATTCCCACCGCGCGCAACATGCAAGAGATTTCGCTATACGTCATTATGCCCGAAGGTGCTTATTTCTATGACAATAAAAACAATAAACTTGTGCTTGTGACCGATGAAGATATACGTCAACATTCAGGCACTCAAGAGTTTGCGCAAAAAGCACCTCTCAACATAGCCATTGTAAGCGACAAAGAAAAAATGCCAAATGATATTTTTGCCGGAACCGATGCCGGTGCTGTTATGCAAAACATCTATCTATGGTGTGCTGCCAATGAAGTGGGCACGGTGACACGTGGCATGTTTGACGGCGAGGCTTTGTCAAAGGCATTGAAACTGAAAGAGACCGAGCGCATTATTTTGGTTCAAACAGTGGGCTATTGATATAAATGAAAGAGATGAGGGTCGCGATATTGACGTTGCCTCTGTCGTTGCTTTTACTGTTCTCGTGTGGCTCATCTGATGTGCCAAAAGAACATGTTGAAGCGGTGTTTAGCGAGGGTGACACGTTTAATCGTTACACGGTGAGATTTGACTCGATGCCCGATGGTGGGCGCAAATTGAAAACTCACTTTGTGGGGACCTATGGACGTGAATTTGGCGATAAAAACGATGTGCATCTTGAGGCGGCAACGGCTATTGGCATAGAGCCCATCACCGATTTAAACTCGGTGTGGAATTTGCGTCGCCCGATAGTGAAAATCGAGTCATGTCGGGAATATTTTGTTGACAATCTCACTCATTCCTATCCCTATCTTGTGCCTGAGGCAGCCTCTTTGCTGAAAGATATAGGCCGTCGATTTAATGACAGTCTTGCTGCACGTGGCGGAGGATATTACCGCATCAAAGTGACAAGTGTATTGCGCACTCCGGCGATGATAGCCCGATTGCGCCGTCGCAATCGCAATGCAAGCAAATCTTCGGCCCATCAATATGGAACAACATTCGACATCGGGTATAGCCGATTTATATGCGACTCGGTGAATATTCCTCGCACACAAGCCGATTTGAAAGCTTTGTTGGGCGAAGTATTGCAAGATCTCAAACAGGAGGGCCGTTGCTATGTCAAGCATGAACGCAAGCAAGGGTGCTTTCATATAACAACACGCAAATAATAATCATCATCACATTCATAGGCAATGGACGAGAATACTCAAGAAAAAAACAAAGGCAATCGTTGGCTGAAACGTATCTTTAAAATATTGGGCTGGACTATTTTGAGCCTGATATTGATAGTGGTCATTGCACTTGGTGCTGTGGTGTGGGTGCTTACACCCGAGCGCTTGACTCCGATGGTGGAGAAATATGCCAATGAATTCCTTGACGCAAAGGTAAATGTGGAGAGAGTCGAACTCACATTTTGGAAAACGTTCCCTCAATTGCGTGTCGATGTGGACTCTTTGAGCATTGTGAGCAATGCTTTTGATGCTCTCGATGAGGACACAAAGGTACTCTTGCCTTCAAATGCCGATACGTTGTTGACGTTGCAACATTTCCATGGTGGGGTGGGGCTAACGGCTCTTGCTTCGGGAAAAATTGAGGTGTATGAGGTGGAATTGCGACGCCCGATGGTCAATATGGTTGTGTTAAACGACTCTTTGAGCAACTTTGACATTGTGCCGGCTTCCGAGCCCGACACCACGACAACCACCTCATTGGAACTCCCCGATATAGCCATTGACCGATTTATTATAGCCGATGCGTTGCCCATCACCTATCGTTCCTACCCCGATAGCCTCAATTTTGGAATAACATTAGGCCCGACCTATGTCGATGGAAATGGTGCTCCTAAATATGAACTGTCATTGACCGGCGATGCTCAGGCGTTGCTTCCCCCTTCCATTTTAGAGAAGAATCTACCCATTGGTCTCAACGGAAAAATTCAGTGGAGTCCATCAGCCCCATTTGTGGTTGAACTTAATGACTTTGCCATAAACGTTGCCGAACTGAAGAGCTCGTTGAATGTAGCCATCGATATGAGCAACGATGTAGTGGTCAATAGCTTGGACTATCGAGTTAACGATTTGCCCATTTCCGCTGTGATGGCTCATTTGCCTAAAGAGTATAAATTGCCCGTCTTGCAACAAATCAACACCAACCTGGCTGTCAGTGCCGGAGTGACGTTGCTCAAGCCCTATAATGTGATGGGCAATGCTTTACCCCATGTTGAAGTGTCGGTAGAGTTACCTAAGGGTAGCTTGCAAATTGGTAACAAGCACAAACCATTGTTGATTGAGGCCGATTTGTTGGCAACTGTAAATGGCGACAATTTGAATGCTTCAATACTCAATGTAAAGAAATTTAATATCAATGGAGAAAGTATTGATGTTGAGTTAGATGGAACGTTTGCGTCGTTGCTCTCCGACCCATCTATAAATGCCAATTTCAAGGGCGGTTTAAATTTCAACAATCTGCCGCCAATCATTTTAAATCAAATACCGGGCGAGATGCGAGGCCGATTGACTGCCAACACCTCTATGCGCTTTCGCCAAAGCCAATTGAGTAAAAACGGCTTCCATAAAGTGAAAATAAAAGGTGAAGCCACGTTGCACGATTTCACCTACGCCGACTCGGTCGTGGATTTTTATACACGGGAAACCACGTTTAAATTTGGAACAAGCAACAGTTTTGTAAACGAGCGTTTCAGCGTCGATTCAATGCTGACAGCGTCTATAAAAATCGATACGGCGAGGGTCGAGTATAGCGGTAGTCGCCTTGTCGTGAGTAAATTAAGAGCCGGTGTGGGTAGCAAAAACATCTCAACAAGCACCGACTCGACCATCATTAACCCCATGAGGGCTTCTATTAGGGCCGAAAGAGTCATGTTCCACTCAACCGACTCCACTCGCATGAGACTGCGTGACATTAAGTGTATGGCTTCGTTGCGCCGATTTAAAGAGGACACAAAAACTCCTGAATTGGCTTTAGTGATTGATGCCGGGCGCATAAATTATGGCGATCAATTAAATCGCATAAACCTCAGGGAAGGAAATGTTAAGATTACAGCCCATTTGAAAAAGCGCAAGAAGATGAATGCGCGTATGCAAGCTCGATATGACTCTATTGCTGCGTTGAATCCTCATTTGCCTTCCGATTCTATAATCAAACTTGCACGAGCATCGATGCGAAAAAATCGACGTGGGCGAGCCGAGGTGGTGAGCGACAAGGAGATAATGGATTTTGCGCTTGACAATGACACTAAGACACTATTGCGCCGATGGAATGTTCACGGTAAAATAACTGCAAAGCGTGGACGCTTGTTCACTCCCTATTTCCCGTTGCGCAATACGCTCAAAAATGTCGATATCGACTTTACTACCGATAGCTTGATGCTGAATAATATCACCTACAAGGTGGGTAAAAGTGACTTCCTTATCAATGGGGCGGTGCGCAATATTAGTCGTGCGTTGACCTCTCGCCGAGGGGCGCCATTGATGCTTGATTTCAGCGTGAGAAGTGACACTGTCGATGTCAACCAATTGGCCGAGGCGGTATTTGCCGGAGCTGCATTTGGACAGCAGGCCGAAAGCCAGGGGCTATCGCTCGGAAATATCGAAGATGAGGATAGCTTGCAGGTGGCTCTTGACGAAATGCAGGACACTACTCAAGTTGCAGCTGTGCTTGTGCCCACAAATATTGAGGCAACTATAAGGCTCAGAGCCCATAATGTGATATATGCCGATATGCTCATGAAACGCATGCGCGGCATCATCATGATGAAAGAAGGAGCGTTGAACATGCACAATCTCACTGCTTCAACCGATATCGGAACCATTGGCTTGTCGGCGCTATATACTGCACCATCTAAGAAGGATTTGAGTTTCGGATTTGGATTGCAGGTCAAAGATTTGCAACTAAATCGTTTCATTAACATGATACCGGCGGTGGACTCGTTGATGCCTATGCTCAAGAATTTTGAGGGTATAATTGACGCCGACATTGCGGCAACAACTCAAGTGGATACTGCAATGAACCTTGTGTTACCCTCGCTCAATGCGGCCATTAAACTTCATGGCGATAGTCTTGTGTTGCTCGATGCCGACACTTTCAAGTCGTTGTCAAAGTGGTTGATGTTTAAAAACAAAAAACGCAACATGATTGACAACATGACTGTTGAAATTCTCGTTGAAAATTCAATGCTTGAATTGTTCCCATTCATGTTTGACATAGACCGCTATCGTCTCGGCATCATGGGAAGCAATGACATGGCGTTTAATTTCGACTACCATGTGTCGGTGCTCAAATCGCCATTGCCATTCAAGTTTGGATTGACGGTTAAAGGTAATGCCGACGACATGAAAATACGCGTGGGTAAAGCCAAGTTTAAAGAGAATATGGCCGGCACTCGTGTTGCAATCGTTGACACTACTCGTGTCAACCTATTGAACCAAATCGAAAATGTGTTCCGCCGAGGTGTTGCGTCGGCCCGATTGGGTAATCTTGATGTGAATCGAGATCGATTGAATGGTGTGATGGAAAATATCGATGCTGCTGCCGATACAATCTCTCATGCCGACTCTCTCTTGCTCATTAAGGAGGGAATCCTCCCTGCACCCATAGAGTCGATTGATTCTGTGACGGTAAACAATAAAGATAAGAAAAAAGCAAAAAAATGACATTTGTACCCATTATAGAATCCTTTCTCAAGGCTCGTCACTACAAAGCAGTGCAACCATTGGTGGCATTGATCGACATGGACGGAACACTATATGACTCCATGGGCAACCATGCACGTGCCTGGCAACGCATGGTCCAAGAGTTGGGAATTGATTGCTCCTATGAGGAGTTTTTCATGCATGAAGGGCGCACAGGTGCCGCTACCATCGACTTGATATTTGAGCGGGTGTATGGCCGCAAGGCTACCTCTCAAGAGCACGAAGAATATTATCAGCGCAAAGCAACCTATTTCACGCAGATGCCTCCTGTTGAGGTGATGCCGGGTGCGCAGGCAATGATTTCAACTCTCATGGAAGCCGGGGTGCGACGAGTGTTGGTGACCGGATCGGGGCAAAGCTCACTCATTAATCGCCTTGACGCTGATTTTCCGGGCGCTTTTCCTGCCGAGATGAGAGTGACCTCAAGAGATGTAACAAAAGGTAAGCCACACCCCGAGCCATATATGCGAGCCATGCAGATTGCTCGTGTGAGACCGTCGCAATGTATTGCCATTGAGAATGCTCCGCTTGGAGTGAAATCGGCTGTCGATGCCGGGGCTTTCACTATTGCTGTGACCACAGGCCCCATTCCCTATGAGGAGATGGAAAAAGCCGGAGCAACTGTTATTTTCCCCTCAATGGAAGATTTTGCCCAAAAACTACCAATGTTGTTATTTCAGTTACTCACAACTACAATAGAATAAACGATGAAACATCAAGAAATAATATTTACCAATTCGGTAGCACAGGCTATTGACGCGGTAGCCCAATCAATTAATGCACCAAAGACGTTTGTGCTTGTCGATGCCAATACGGCGCAGTTGGTGCTCCCTTTGTTGCAACGTGAGTCGCAAGTCGTTGCGCAAGCTGTTGTGATAGAGATGCAAGCCGGTGATATAAATAAAAATCTTGACTCGCTTGCAATGATATGGACCCGCCTATGCGATAATGGTGCCACTCGCAAGTCGTTGCTCATTAACATTGGTGGCGGCGTAGTGACCGATATTGGTGCGTTTGCCGGTGCCACTTTCAAGCGGGGAATTCGTTTCTTGAATGTCCCAACAACGTTGCTCTCTGCGGTCGATGCGGCCGTTGGTGGTAAAACTGGGATAAATTTTAATGGATTTAAAAATGAAATCGGTGCATTTAGAGAAGCCGATGCGGTGATTATCTCCACCTCATTTTTCGGCACATTGCCTAGCATGGAGCTGCTCTCGGGATATGCCGAGATGATTAAACATGGGCTCATATCTTCGGAGGAGTGCTACAATCGTTTGTTGGACTATGATATCTCAAACGCCGATGATGCCGATCGCTTATTGGTTTTACTTGAAGAATCGGTCAACGTGAAGCGTCGCATTGTGGAGGAGGACCCCACCGAGAAGGGGATACGTCGTGCGTTGAATCTTGGCCACACTGTCGGACATGCTTTTGAGTCGCTTGCAATGCATCGCAACTCCCCAATCCCTCATGGCTATGCTGTTGCTTGGGGCTTGGTGGTGGAATTGGTGTTGTCTCATTTGAAACTGAAATTCCCATCGGTTGAGTTGCAACGTCTGGCAAGCTATATTAAAGATAACTATGGAGTGATGGCTATCACTTGTGATGATTATCCTCAATTGCTTGAATTGATGCATCACGACAAGAAAAACGAATCGACCGAGATTAATTTTACACTCTTGGATAAAGTGGGTAGCGTTCACATTGATTGTACGGCAACCGAATCGGAAATATCAACCGCACTTGATATTTTCCGCGATTTGATGGGAATATGAAAGCCGCGCAACGACAATCAAGTTTTGAATTGCTTCGCATTCTCAGCATGGCGATGGTGCTTGTGGTGCATCTCGATGGTGCATCGTTGGGACTGCCCGAGCCCAATGGGGAGATCGTAGCAATGTCGGCGCGTGACTGGTGGTGTCTTGTTGTTGAGAGCCTCTCTATCATAGGCGTTAATTGTTTTACTCTCATTTCGGGATATTTCGGCATCAGAATTTCATGGCGAGGGCTGCTAAAGTTTTCCGCATCGTGTTTGTTCTACTCGTTGGGTATTTACCTCGGGTTGGTCGTGACCGGACTGTTACCCTGGCAATGGACCGATTTTGCCGATGCTGTGATGATATTTTCCCACACCGATTTGTGGTATGTTCCGGCCTATTTGGGCCTATATCTCATCAGCCCTATCCTCAATGCCGGAGTTGAAAATCTTGAAAAGGGGCGTTTCCAATGGTGCTTAATAGCCTTTGTAGCGTTCAACCTATATTGTGGCTGGTGGTGGGGCGCGCAGTTTAATGCAACGGGCTACACTGTTGTGCAACTCATAATGATGTATCTAATCGGACGATATATCGGCCGATACGGAATGTTCTTCCCCGCGTGGAACAAGCACTATTATTTGCTCGCATTTTTGTTGTGTAGCGGTGCAATTACGTTACAGGCGGTTTTCTGTAACGCTGCGTGGACCTATGCCTATAACTCGCCTCTTGTGGTGTTGTCGTCGGTGGCCTTCTTCCAATGGGTTGGCTCCATGCGATTCGAAAGCCGCGTGGTGAATACTTTGGCTGCGTCGTCGTTTGCAGTTTATCTGTTACACAAAAATCCATATATCTGGGGTAATATAATCAAACCGGCATCAATCTATATGTGGCAAGAATTCTCTTTGCCTACCTTTACGGTATTTGTGCTTCTGGCGGTTGTCGTGATTTATCTGTTTACCACACTCATTGACCGCGTGAGAATTTTCTTGTTGTCAAAATGGTGACCAATTGCGTACAATTGTTGGTGAGATGGATTCTTTTGAGTAATTTTGCATAAACTAAATTTCTCCTGCCGACTCTCCCGTTAGGAGGAAAGTATTCGTGGAATTAATAGAAATTCCCTTCAATAATTGAAAGATATAATGGCGAGAAAAATAATAACCATAGGAGAGTGTATCCTCAACGTGGAATTTTGTAATGGTGTGCCGGTGAAAGCTTTTCCTGGTGGACGCATTTTGAATGTCGCAACAATGCTTGGACGTTGTGGCTACGACGTTGAAATGGTGGGAGAATGTGGACAAGATCGTATGGGCGATTTAATCATAGAGGCGCTCACCGAGAACAATGTATCGACACGCTCAATTGATCGATTTACTGAGGGACTTACCCCATCACGATATATATTCAACGATGCTCCGAGTGTCTATTATCAGCAGTTTTCTGAACAAGAATTTGACTTCGTTTGGCCATCTCTTGAAAGAGATGACATCGTGGTATTCGGCTCGTTTTTCGCTGTGTCACAACGTGTCAGAGCGAGAGTCTATGAGTTGTTGCAATATGCTTCGGAACGTGGTGCGATAATTATATATCTTCCCGGATTTGCTCCGCAAAGAGCTCCTCGCATTACAAAGCAAATGCCTGCAATTTTTGAAAATCTTGAATTGGCCGACATGGTTGTGTGTCGCAACAATGACCTAAAATACATTTTTGGCGGTGATAATGAAGCCGACGTGTTCAATCGTCACATTTCGTTCTATTCCTCCAATTTTGTGAACATCAACGAGGCCGAGGGTGTCATAACCCATCGTTACGCAAAAGATGTAGACGTGGCCACTTTGCCTCCTACGGCCGACTTGTTACACTACAATGTAGCGATTGTGGCATCGATTGTGAAACAAATCATTGATGAGAATCTCACGCGTGAGTCGTTACATGAAGTAAGCTTGTCAAGTATCACTAAAGTCTTAGAAAATAATCAAAATTAAATATGTCAACATCATTAAGTAACGGAGCTCCTACAAGTGCTCTGCCCAAAGTAGAGAATATGAGAGTGGCAATTGTTGCCGCTGAGTGGAATGGTCACATAACATCGGCACTCACCAATGGTGCGTTGGAGGTGTTTAAAAATCAAGGGTTTGCGCCTGACGATGTGAAGGTGTATCATGTGCCGGGAGCTGTTGAACTCACTTTTGCTGCGTCTCAACTTATCGAAACCGGCAATTTTGACGCTGTAATTGTATTTGGTTGCGTCATAAGAGGGGGTACTCCTCATTTTGACTACGTTTGCCAAAGCGTTACTCAAGGAATTACTTCGTTAAATGCCGATTGCGATATACCTGTGATTTTTGGGGTCTTGACTGTTGATAATGAGCAAGATGCGCTCGATAGAGCAGGCGGTGTTCTTGGCAATAAAGGGTCGGAAGCTGCAGAAACTGCAATTAAAATGTTTGATTTTATTTGCAAAGTTCAAGAATAATGTTTACCTTTGCACTCGCTTTGAAACCGAAACGGATTCATTAGCGAGTTTGATGCCTCTTTAGCTCAGTTGGCCAGAGCACGTGATTTGTAATCTCGGGGTCGTTGGTTCGAATCCGACAAGAGGCTCAAAAAGTCAGAAATGACTGGCCGGGCGAATACCAGAGTGGCCAAATGGGGCAGACTGTAAAT
>JAFVPD010000020.1 GCA_017505535.1 Muribaculaceae bacterium | reverse complement strand
GCAAAGCTCGGTCTCGTCCCCCTATATTAGGTGGACAGCTGATTGAGACAGAAGAACATAAGGACAGTTTTTTTGAGGGTAGGTTGTTGTTTTAACGAAGGTGTTAATTCGCGTCCTCCAGACGCATGCATGTATGGGTTGCGTCCCGTGCTTCGCACGCTTGAGGCGGAGGGATTGAGTCTTAGGGGAGTTTAAGGAGTTTGTGTTATCGGCGGAATGCGATTGGTAAGATGTAATAAACAGGAACCGCTCTGTTGTTAACACGACCGGCTTCCCATTTAGGCATATTGCTGATGAGTCGCACCGCTTCGCGATTAAGAGTTGGCTCAACGCCTCGAAGAACAGACACATGACTAATAGAGCCATCGGAGTTAACAATAAACCCGCACAATACGCGTCCTTGCACTTTGCGTTCATAGGCTTCGGCAGGGTAGCGACGAGCTTTGTTGATGTATTTAATCAATTCGCTTTCACCACCGGGAAATTGTGGTTGTACGTCAACAAAGTCGGTGTCATATACTTCAACATAATCTTTGCTGTTTTGGAAAGATTCGGCACATGTCACAACACGACGCACTTGGGCATTAGTTCCAACTGCCACAAATAATCCTAAGAGAATTAAAAATTTATGCAAAAGTGTTATCATGTTGCCTTTAATTGAAATATATCGCAAATGTAGAATCTAAAATTCAATCAAACAAAATTCGCCCCAAGGTTTTGAGAATGATTATTATTGTTTTATCTTTGTTTGCAGTTTTTGCGTCAAACGTAAAAATCTATCAAATTATATAATACAACAATACTTTGTCACGTTATAGTAAAGATAGGATCATTTATTGCAATCAAAATATTGACTAATGACATATTCAAGAATATTTCTTTCTATATTAATCGGTGTGATTTGCTCGGCACCAATGGTTGGGCAAGATGGCTCTACGGCATATAATTTTTTAAACTTGCCAACATCAACCCATATCTATGGTCTTGGAGGAGTGAACATTTCAACCGTAACCGATGATATTAATGTTACCGACCAAAATCCTGCACTATTGGGCGCAGAAATGGATAAGCAGTTGGGCCTTAGTTATATGAGATATCTTGGCGAATCGGACTATGCCGGCGTTAAGTTTGGCGCAAAGGCACACGAACATGGTGCATGGGCCGTTGGGTTGCGTTATCTTGGATATGGAGAAATGCAGAGTGCTGAAATTGACGGAACAATAACAGGTACATTCACCGCCAAAGATATTGCTTTTAATGCAACTTATTCACATGATATAACCGATCGTTTGCGAGGTGGTATCAATATAAAATACATTTATAGCGCTTACGAAGAGTATAATGCGATGGCATTGGCAACCGATCTCGGAATCAACTATTATGATCCTGAGAAGGATTTGTCGCTATCGGTTGTGGTGGCTAATCTTGGTGGACAAATCAAACGTTTCGATGAAAGTTACGACAACCTCCCAATAGACGTGAGATTGGGGTGGACAAAAGGGTTAGGATCGTCGCCATTCAGATTATCAGTCACTGCATGGAATCTCACAAAGTGGAAACTGCCATACTATGAAAGCGGTGACGGTACAACCGATGTGGCACCCAAATTAAAAGAATCGTTTGGGTCAAACTTGTTCCGCCATTTGATTTTTGCTGTTGACTTTATCCCATCAGAAAGATTCCACATTGGAGTCGGATATAATCATAAGACACGCACCGACATGAGTACGTATTCGCGTAATCTTTTGTCGGGTTTTTCGTTGGCTGCAGGGCTAAATGTGAAAAAATTTGGTTTTGGAGTAGCGTTTGCACAACCTCATACCGGAGCCACAACATTTATGTTTAATCTGACAGCCAATATCAACGAATTTATACATTAATACTACGCAATGATGACTCAAGAAAAAAACTCTATAATAATTGCCATCGATGGATATTCATCATCGGGAAAAAGTAGCATGGCAAAGGCTTTGGCTCGAGAAATAGGATATCGCTATATTGACTCGGGCGCAATGTATCGAGCAGTGACGCTCTATGCCATGCGCAATAATCTCATTGACGAAGGGATTGTCGATGAGGCTGCTCTTATAGCGCAATTGCCATTGATAAAAATTGATTTCAAGGTTGAAAATGAAAGTCAACACACGTTATTAAATGGTGAAGATGTTGAAACGGAAATACGCCAATTGCCTGTTTCAAACAATGTGTCGCAAGTAGCAGCTATTCCTGCAGTAAGACATGCTCTTGTAGCAATGCAACAGAAGCTTGGCGATCAAAAAGGGATTGTAATGGACGGACGTGACATTGGTACAACCGTTTTCCCCGATGCCGAGATGAAGGTTTTTGTAAATGCATCGGCCGAGACACGTGCTCGCCGTCGATATCAAGAGTTGATTGACAAAGGTGTGTCGGCAACTTATGAAGAGGTGCTTGCCAATGTGCAACAACGCGACCATATAGATGAAAATCGCTCGGAAAGTCCTCTTAGAAGAGCCCATGATGCTGTAAATCTTGATAACTCATCAATGACCATAGAAGAGCAGAACGCGTGGTTGCTTGACCTTTACAACTCAATTATAAATCGGTTATAAAAGTGGGGCGCGAGAATATTTCGATAGAGATTGACAATGATTCCGGATTTTGTTTCGGAGTTGTAACTGCAATACGCAAGGCCGAAGAGGAACTTGAAAAGAGCGGTAGATTGTATTGCCTTGGTGATATTGTGCACAACAGTGACGAGGTGAGTCGCCTTTGTGATAAAGGGTTGATAACTATCACTCACGACGAAATGAGTCAACTGCGGAATGTAAAAGTATTGCTCAGGGCTCATGGTGAACCTCCGGCAACCTATGAGATGGCAAAGCGCAATAATATTGAAATCATTGATGCGACTTGTCCGGTTGTGTTGCAATTGCAACGTCGCATAAAACAAACTTTTGATACCGAGCGGCCATTGCCACAAATAGTCATATATGGCAAAATAGGGCATGCCGAGGTAAACGGACTTGTGGGCCAAACCGATGGTAAAGCAATCGTAGTTGAAGGTATAGAAGACCTTGACAAAATAGATTTTTCAAAAGATATATCCTTGTACTCCCAAACGACAAAGTCGCTAATAGGCTTTGCTCAGATTGTGGAGGAAATTAATCGACGCATAAAGCCTGGCACAACGTTCAAGCATCACGATACAATATGCCGTCAGGTGTCGCATCGCGTGGGACAACTGCGCAACTTTGCTGCAGCTCATCAATTAGTGTTATTTGTGAGCGGAACAAAAAGCAGTAATGGGCATATTCTTTTCGGCCAATGTCATGAAGTAAACTCAAATACCCATCACATTTCAAATGAAAAAGAGATTAATCCTGAGTGGGTAAAAGATGTGACATCGATAGGTATATGTGGCGCGACATCAACGCCACGTTGGCTCATGGAACGAGTAAAAGATCGCATTCAGAACATCATTGACAACGAGGAAGATGAATGATTTTGTAGCAATCGATGTCGAAACCGCCAATTATAATCCTACGAGCATCTGCGCAATAGGGGCAGTGAAAGTGGTTGATGGGGTGATTGTTGACCGATTTTATGAATTGGTAAAGCCGGAGCCCAATTGGTATGTGAGAAACTTTACGGAAAATATTCATGGGATAAGCCGTAGCGATACAGATTCGTGTCCTTGTTTTTGCGAAATATGGCAACGCCTTGAACCATTCATTGAGAATCTGCCACTCGTTGCACATAATAAAGCCTTTGACGAGCGATGCATTAGAGCAACATTTAAAGTATATGGAATGGATTATCCCGAATATGATTTTTACTGCACTCTATCTAAAGCAAGAGCGACTATCCCACGCACGTTGTTAAAATCGTTTTCGCTCCCTTATTTGTGTCAATTTCTCGGGATACCATTCAGCAACCACCATAATGCGCTTGCCGATGCCGAGGCATGCGCTAAAATAGCAATGTCAATTCTATGAAAAGAATCATTCCAATAATATTTGCGATAGCAGTGTCGCTCGTTGCATGTAATGGAAATTCAAAACATGTTAAAGCGGCAAAACAACTTGGCGAAAAGCATGCCAATGAGATTATAACTCAAGATCTTCCAGGGAATCAGTTGGCCGTAAAGCTCCTTGATGTGAGAGCAAAAGAACATCAGATGCGTATGCTCATAAACGACCAAGTGGCCGATGCCTATATAGAATCGTTCACGTCGTATATTAAATTAAATGATGATTCTCTTGCCTCAATAATATTTGCTGTTGATACTGTTGATGTTGAAGAATAATAGGCGAGTGGTGCCAAATAAAACAAATGCCGGTATCGGATTGCGATATCGGCATTTGTTTTTGGGGTAGGATATTTATTTATCAGATACCCAAGTCTTTCTTGATTTGTTCGATTTTTGCTTCGGCAGCAGCAATTGCTTTATCGTAGTCGGCGGCTGATGCCATTGCTTCTTTCACTTCAACATAGAACTTAATTTTGGGCTCGGTTCCTGAAGGACGAACTGAAATTTTTGTTCCGTCGGCAGTGAAGAATTGCAATACATTTGAAGTAACAGGGAAATCAAGTTTACCGGTCACTTCTCCTGCGCCATTCTTAATAGAAAGGTCGGCATAATCTTTAATTACTTCGATAGCACTTCCGGCAATTGCTTTAGGAGGATTTTCACGGAATTGCTTCATGATAGCTTGGATTTCTTCAGCACCGCTCTTTCCTTTTCTCACCAAAGAGATTCCGGCTTCTCGAGAGAACCCATATTTTACATAAATGTCTTGGAGCATTTGAATGAAGTTCATTCCTTTTTCTTTGGCCCAAGCAGCCGCTTCGGCCATCAAAGACACAGCCGAAACAGCATCTTTGTCGCGAGCAAAATCTTCGGCAAGGAATCCGTAGCTTTCTTCTCCTCCTCCGATGTAGCGATCTTTGCCTTCAAGTTCGCGAATTACTGATGCAATCCACTTGAAGCCTGTATAGCAGTCATACATCTTAATGTTATTAGCTTCAGCGATAGCCTTCACGGTTTCAGTGGTAACGATAGTTTTAACGATGTATTCGTTGCCCTTGAGCAGTCCAAGCTCGTTGCTGCGAGTCATGATGTAATTGAGAAGAATCATCACGATTTGGTTACCGTTGATGAGAACATACTCTCCTTTATCATCTCGGATAACACAACCTACGCGGTCGGCATCGGGGTCGGAAGCCATGATGAGTTCGGCTCCCACTTCTTTAGCTTTGGCGATGGCCATAGCCATAGCAGAGGGTACTTCGGGGTTGGGAGATTCAACAGTTGGGAAATCGCCCGAAGGGATATCTTGTTCCGGAACATTGATGATGTTTGTGAATCCAAAATTGCGCAATGATGCGGGAATGAGGTTTACACCGGTACCATGAATTGGAGTGTAAACAATCTTCATGTCACCATGTTTTGCATTTGTTTCGGGGCTAAGAGACAAGCCTTTGATAGCAGCAAGGAATTTATCGTCGATTTCTTTACCGATAATCTCAATTTTAGATGGATCACCTTGCATTTTGATGCTTTCAACACCTTTAATTTGGTTTACATGGTTGATGATATTGGTGTCGTGAGGCGCAATGATTTGAGCTCCATCTTCCCAATAAGCTTTGTAACCATTGTATTCTTTTGGGTTGTGAGATGCAGTAATGTTCACACCACTTTGGCAACCGAGCTCGCGAACAGCAAAAGAAAGTTCGGGAGTAGGGCGGAAGCTATCAAATAGATATACTTTAATGCCGTTAGCCGAAAATACGTCGGCAACGATTTCGGCAAATTTGCGGCTATTGTTGCGAACATCATGACACACAGCAACTTTGATTTCGTCAAGATGTGCAAATGCTTCTTTAAGATAATTGGCCAATCCTTGAGTTGCAGAAGCTACAGTGTATTTGTTCATGCGATTGCAACCAGCCCCCATGATGCCACGCAACCCACCTGTTCCAAATTCAAGGTCGCGATAGAACGATTCGATCAAATCGGTTTTGTCTTCGGCATCAAGCATTCGTTGTACTTCATTACGTGTCTCTTCATCATAACCAGCGCCAAGCCAAACTTTAGCTTTCTCAATCACTGATTTCAATAATTCATCATTTTCCATAATTAGGATAGTATTTTATTGTTAATTGTTTTCTAATTTAGCAAAGGTAACTCTTTAACTTTGAACTTGCAAACTCTAAGCCAATAATTTCACATTAAGCATCACCACGTAAACGTATCGGTGCGAGTAGAGGTGTTGCCGCAAGCATCGGTAACAGTGATTTTCACCTTGTGGCTACGGCCTTTTTTCACTCGATTGCTTTCAAGTTTATAGGATATTAAAGCGTTTTTGCCATCAAACTCAAACATGACCCATTTCCCGTCAATTTCGCCACGATAAGATTCGATTCCGCTGAGGTTGTCGGAAATTTTGTAGGAAACTTTCCCATTGCGCGCCCAACGTTTCTGACGCGAAGGAACTATTTTGGGCGCTGTTTTATCTATGGTCACGGCATATCTTCCAAAACGGTTTATTGATGCTTTCATTACTCCGTTTTCATATTTAGCCGTCACCGCGCTTTTGCGTTTACCATTGATGCGAACAAGACAATATTTTGATTTGTCGGGTTGAGTGTCGCGAGTTAAGGTTATGGTCATATCGTAGTTGCGATGTAAAGCAATGCCGGTGTCGCCCACTTTATGCACGTCGGAGAAGTAGCCGTCGAGCGAAGTAGTAACGACGTTAAAGTATATGTCATCATACAAGGCGCCTTGCGGGATAAACACTTTCAAGCCATTCAGGTTATAAGTGTTGTCTCCGGTGCAGTAAAACTTGGTTCCGATATGCTCGGTTTTTGGAATGGGTTGGCGTTTGCCTTTAATGATGAAATCCACATTGGTGGTGTTTCCATGTTCATCGCTCAATATAAATCGGCATGAATAATCACGTTCTTCATTTATGTCAATAATACCGTTGGGAATGGTTGTTGTAACCATGTCGCCCAAAATGTGAGCCTTGGGGACATAGGTTGTCATCATCCAGCCGTTATTGGCGTAGTCGCTATATTCAATCAACGTGTTTACGCCACGTGTCACGTCAAAAGAAAATCGATCTATCACACGATGATATACTTGTTGTCCGTCAACCAATAATGATAGATATTTAATGCCATAAATATTATTTGCTCCCGGCATTTTATCGTAGGCTTTTATGGCCGGAGCCACTCGGCCCCATGCTGTGAATGGTTGTGATAATTCCTGAGGAGTGCGAAATGATGCTATAGTTGTATCTTCGACAACTCCCCCATGGGGATACAATGCTATGGAGCGTACTTCGGGTCGCACGTTGTCTTTAAACAAATGTTTGAAGTAGTTCATTGGGTCGAGAGCATCACCTGTTGCGAGGTCTCGCACGTCCATGTGGAGGTGTGGGCCTCCCGATGAACCTGCATTGCCACTCAAAGCGATAACCTCACCTTTTTTGACCGGTATTTCGCCCTCTTTAAATTCCATGTCAATTCGGAACGTCTCACGACGATATTGCTCTTCAACAACAATCTTGTTGATTTTTGATGAAAATGATTCTAAGTGCCCATAGACAGTTACCAATCCCAGTTGGGGGTGAGTAACATAAACGGCACGTCCAAACCCCCAGGGGGAGACTAAGATGCGAGACACATATCCATCGGCGGCACAGTGGATTTTGAAACCGGTGCGACCTTGCGTCTTAAAGTCAATTCCCGAGTGGAAGTGGTTGCTGCGTAATTCGCCAAAGTTTCCGCTTAACACGGGCGGGATATTAAGTGGGCGATGAAGTTCGGGCGGATTTTCTTGAGCTGAAGATCTTTGAAATATCAGAGTAGCAAAAACAAATAGTAATATTAAATATCGCATAGTTTATTTCTTGTCGGTTAAAGTTTTAGAAGCAAGTTTTCCTAAGAAGAATGTTGTGGAGGCTGTCCCGTCCATAGTTGGCTCGTTGGTCGAATAATCGGCATAGTCATCGTGATAAACAACTATGCTGTTTTGAAAACGTGCATATTTATCCTCATTGCGTAGGTGCACGCCCTTTAACGAGTTGAAGATGTTGCCATATACTGGCCCATCTACAATGCCGCCGGTCACTTGAATTTGATGCAAATTGGTGAGGGCAGAGTGGGGGTCGCGGGGATAATCGCCGTCGAGAGGAAGTCCCACAATCATGCATTTGCCCCATGGATTAACGCCAAACAGCCAATCGCGCATGGCTGTTTCAATTTCGCGGTAGGAGTTGTCGCCGGTTATTTCACGATAGAGCATTGCCTGGGTTATGAATGCCACGGTGAGATTGTTTGAGCACCAAATAAAGGGAATGCCGTGCATGAATGCATTGCCGTTGGCTCTGTCGGCTACTCGTTGCAAGCCTGAACGCATATTACGTATGAATTCCTCGCTCACTTTTTTGTTGCGGTCCATGGCTAACATGGCATGACCGATGTTAACAAACGGATACCATTGATAATGATGGGCCGAGTCGGCTCCCATCCAAGGAGTCACGGGCTCTTGGCGTCCATATTCCACTGCGTCGAGCAAATAGCGCGGGTCGCCGGTAGATTGGTACATTTGAGTTGCGGCAAGCTCCATGTCGTCAACATAGTTGTCTTCCTCATAATAATAGGGTGAGACGCATGGGGCTGTTTGGCAAGCACCCGGATTGGCCTTTGCCACGTTGTAGGCGTTTATGGCTCGGAGGCGTAGCTCTGCTGCAAAATCAGCATCGATTGTTTCAAATACTTTTGCGCCCAATCCGAATGATGAACTGAATTTTCCGACAGACGATGCTAAGCCTTTGCTGTCGTTGTAGTTGCCTTGTAATCCATAGGGCCGTCCGCAACAGGGATATACAGGACGCTCCTTGCCTTCGCCCCAACCGTAATCAACGGGGTCGTCGGCAGGTAATCCGGCAAATCGGTGGTCACGATCATCAGCAATCTGATTCAAAAACAATGTGTCGTTAGGATTCATCTTCAACATCCATTGCAAGCCCCACCGAGCTTCGTCAAGAATGTCGGGCACCCCGTTGGCGCCTTTACGACCTGTTGCATCAAATGAATCGCCCCATACGGTTGGTGATTGGGTGTAGGCAAAGAGCATTTGATACACGGCATTGGCCGAGGTGGTGAGATACTGCAAATAGTCAGATGCATCGTGCCAACCACCTGTTACATCGACATATTGGCCATCGTCATTGCCACTCAGCACAAGTCGCCCATCATGGGTGTGGCAAGAGTCGTTTAATGAGGGATTATAGCCACATCGTTGCTGACGCATGTAGTACAATGGTATTTCGTGGGCTCCTTTATAGGTGTCATTGCCGATAGTTATAATGCTTGATTTTGTACCTAAGGCCTCGATGTAATATTGGCCGGGCTCGGTTGTTGTGCTAAAGTCGATGCGTAGCGATTGGACCATAGGCTCCCAAGCCTGGGTCTGTGTGACTCGGTCAACATGATGCGATTCATTGGTGGAGGTGTTGATAATCTTGATTTGACTGAAATCTTGGGGAGAGATTGTGTCTTTATCAACAAGCATAACAGCTACTTTGATGTCGTCTTCAAGATAACCCATCTGGTTGACTCGTATCACATTTTGCGCCATCATCGTTGCCACCGATGCAAGTATTGTTCCTATGGATATTATATATCTCTTCATTTCCTATCTGTTGATTTGGGATTGTAAAGTTACAAAAACTCCTACCCATAACCAACATATAAGTCTAAAAACCGCAATAATTGCATTAACAATCGTTGTATCGACAGTGTGCTTTAGTTTTTGATATAGGTTTTTGTTAGACAGAATGGGAGTGGTGGTTTTTGGAGACAGAAGAACATAAGGACAGGTTTTTTGAGGTAGGTTGTTTTAATGATGGTTTAATTCGCGTCTTTCAGACGCTTGCTTTGGTGGGTGTGGTGTGCCGTGCCGGGGGTATCGCTTCGCTCTACCCTCGGTTATTTTTTCGCTTCGCGTCCCGTGCTTCGCACGATTCTATAAGCAGATATTTACCCCCTCCGACCTCGCAATGCTCGGTCTCGTCCCCCTATATTAGGTGGACAGCTGGTTGAGACAGAAGAACATAAGGACAGGTTTTTTGAGCGACAGTTGCTAATGCCTATTTAGTATCCCTCAGTCAATACCCCTACGGGTCTGCGACCCACTTCCCCTACAATAGGGGAAGTGCTCAGCTTCCCTGCATCAAGGGAGCAGCTGTTTTTGGGGACAAAAGAACATAAAGACAGGTTTTTTGAGGGGAATGGATTGTTAGTAAAAAATCAACAGGCGGAACTGTGATGGTTCCGCCTGTTGATTGAGGTTGATGGGTCTTACTTGTTGTCAACTTCGGGGGCAATGAGTTTGTAGCCTTTGCCGTGAATGTTGATGATTTCGATTTGAGGATCATCTTTGAGGTGTTTGCGCAATTTGGTGATGTACACGTCCATGCTACGAGCGTTGAAGTAGTTGTCGTCGATCCAAATTGTTTTGAGCGCAAAGTTGCGTTCAAGAATTTCATTCACGTGAGCGCAAAGCAGGCTAAGAAGTTCTGATTCTTTGGTGGTGAGTTTAGTCATTTTGTCGTCGATCATCAACACTTGTTTTTGAGTGTCGAAGGTGAACTTACCAATTTTGTACATAGTGATTTCTTTGCCTTTTTTGCCTTTTACACGTCGCAAGATTGCTTCAATGCGGAACACGAGTTCTTCCATTGAGAAAGGTTTAGTGATATAATCGTCGGCTCCAATTTTGAAACCTTCAAGGATATCTTCTTTGAGCGATTTAGCTGTTAGGAAGATGATGGGGACTTCGCTGTTAACAGTGCGGATTTCTTGAGCGAGAGTGAATCCGTCTTTTTTAGGCATCATCACGTCAAGTACACAAAGGTCATATTTGCCTTTAAGGAATGCTTTGTAGCCGCTTTCGCCATCGGCAAAAAGGTCGGCATTGAAACCTTTGGCTTGGAGATATTCTCTGAGCAACATGCCGAGATTCTCGTCGTCTTCACATAAAAGGATACGCAAACGTTCTTCCATAATTGTCTTAATTTTTAGTTAGAGGTAATATAATTATAAATTTTGTTCCTACATTTAGTTCGCTTTCAACGCGAATGTCTCCGCCGAGTTCGTGGACCATTTTGTGAACGTAGGCGAGACCGAGTCCAAAGCCTTTAACGTCGTGGCGGTTTCCGGTTGATACGCGGTAGAATTTGTCAAATATTTTTTTGAGGTCTTCTTTTTTTATTCCGATTCCGTTGTCGCTGATAGTTATTTCGAGGCGATTGCCGGGAAGCTCGTTGGTTGATGCAGTGAGCTCTAATGGGACGTCTTCGCGTCGATATTTAACTGCATTGTCAAGCAGGTTGAAGATTACGTTGGTGAAGTGCATTTCATCGACGTTGATAATTGCATCGTCGGCGTTGAGGTTGGCGGTGAGTTTGCCGCCATATTTTTCAACTTTGAGTTTGAATGTGTGAATTATGTTGTCAATGACGACGTTGGCGTTGACGTCTTGAAGTTTTAGTGTTGCTTTTTGACGTTCGAACATTGACATTTGCAATACTTTTTCAACTTGAAATCTCAGACGTTTTGTTTCGTCGTTAATCACATTAGAGATGTGTTGCAAGGTTGATTGAGACTTGCGCACAGCATCGTCATTGAGCATTTGTGCAGCAAGTGAAATGGTCGAAATGGGGGTTTTGAATTCATGAGTCATGTTGTTTATGAAGTCATTTTTCATTTCAGTGAGTTTTTTCTGTCGGAATGCAATGATAATTGTGTAAAGGAAAATTACCAACAGAATAAAGGTGAAGACAAATGACGGTATCATGAATTTTATTGAGGAGAAAATATAGTCCTGTTTTGTAGGGAAATATACTTTAAGGTAGTTGATTTTGCTTGAGGGGTCGTTTGGGAAGAGAGTTTGTACAAATGTGTTGTCGCGAGTGGTTTCGGCGGGATTATATCCAGCTGTTTGATAAATTGAAATTCCGTTGCGGTTGACTACGGCAAATTCAAATGGGAGGTTAAGGCCGTTGTTTGTTAGTTCGGAATGTAGGTATCCGCTCACGATAGCCGAGTCGGCCCGTTGTTCGATGGGTCGATTGTTTGCCTGGCTGATAATTTTGATGATTACTTCGTTGAGTAATCCTTTTTGGTAGAGGTATTGTTCTTTGATGACCTCGTGCATTGATTGATATTGGTTGCCAAATTCGTTGCGCTCGGTCGAAAGGTGTAGGTCTCCTTTAATAGTTAGGTCGGCTTCAACACCGCTTGGGGTTGTTATGGAGTAGGATATACCGCCCGATTGAGGGAGGTATTTAGATGATTCTTTAATTTGTGAGGCATCTTCTTCGAGAAAATATTTAGCTTCGTCTTGCTCAAGAGAGGTAATGACACTATATAGACTACGTTTAATGCCTTCGGTAAATTGGTCTTCACGCATGCGCACCATGTTCTTCATATACATTATTTGTATATAAAGTAGTCCCAAGAAAGTGAGGGCCATTATTATTGTCAAGAACCAAATGGTAGATTTTTTCATGATTCTTTGTTCCGAGTTTAGTTTAATAGGTCTATAATTGAGATGTTTAAATCTAATTATGTTAACAACTAATATCGTTAAATGTTTCGTTTGAACTGAATTTGCATCAGTTGGTTTTTAACATTACGCGTCAAAATTAACAATTAAATGTGAAATGTCAAAATTATTGACAGAAATTTTATCATAAGGTTTAACGATGAGGAAATATTTATGAATATTAAGATGTGAAATTAAAGGCAGAAAATTTGTTTACGTAAGAGATTGAGTGAAATTCACGCAATAAATTTGTTGCATGAAGTTCAAAATAGTATATTTGTAACTAAAATTATAAATGATGGAAACGGATAAAATGTATTGCTATAAATATCCACATCCGGCAGTTACGACAGATTGTGTGATTTTTGGATATGATGGTAGCGATTTAAAATTATTATTAATTGAGCGAGGTATAGAACCATATAAGGGTAAATGGGCATTGCCCGGAGGTTTTATGCGCATTGATGAGACGGCAGAAGAATGTGCCAAGAGGGAATTGTGTGAAGAAACTGGCCTGAACAATGTGGAGGTGCGTCAGTTTCATGCATTTACAGGCGTGGATAGAGACCCTCGGGAACGAGTGGTCACGATATCATATTGTGCGCTTGTTCGCTTGTCGGAGGTGAAGGGTGGCGATGATGCAGCTGAAGCATCGTGGTTTTCGGTAGAGCGATTGCCACAGTTGGCCTTTGATCATCAGCTCATAGTAGATGCGGCATATAAATATTTGCGAGAGCGAATTTATTTTGAGCCAATAGGATTTGATTTGCTCCCGGAGGTGTTTACAATGCCAATGTTGCAACATTTGTATGAAACAATATTGGGGGTGAAATTTGACCGACGAAATTTTGCTGGGAAGATGCGAAAAACCGGCATACTTGAGTCGGTTGATGATCGAGCAGAAAATACACCAACACGCGTACCCCGAAAGTATAAATTCAATAGAGCAAAATATGAAGAGTGTCGGCAGAGAATTGTTCGATTTGAATTTTAAAGAAATAAGAGATTAAATAAGGGAAATTCTATAAATTTCGGGAAATACCTTCAAATAAAATTTCACAAATCATCACAAAGCAATTTTTAGAAGTTCCCTAAATAAATTTTTGTTTTTTGAAACCTTTTGTTTGGTTATGTTGTTTAGGGAATAAACACGTAACCAAACATTTTAATATGAAAAAGACACTTTTATTGATTCTCGTCATAATGGGATGTGTGACGGTTTCAGCTCAAAAAATTGCCAAAAATGAACTTAAACAGTTGCAATCATTTTTAGCTATGACTTCAGAAAAAGGAGTTACAAATGCTCAGGTTCTGCAAATTCCCGACATGAGAAATCCGTCGCTATGGAAGGGTGTGACGATTGAAAACAACCATGTAACAGCGATTGATTGGAAACACAAAAACATAGCCGGCGCACTTGATTTAAGTGGCTTTGCAGCCTTGAAGACGGTAGATGTGTCACACAACAAGCTCACATCTATTTCACTTGCCGGATGTGGAGCATTGGTTGACTTTAATGCATCGCGTAATGCGTTGACTTCGGTTGATTTTACCGGTTGTGAGTCACTATCAAAAATCAATGTGTCAGGAAATCGCTTGACCGAGTTGACTTTGGCCGATGTAGCCGAAATCAAAAACATTAACTGTTCCAACAACTTGTTTGTCGATCTGAACGTGTCGGGCGCTATGAAGCTTGAAACTCTTAATTGCCAAGACTGTCATTTGCAAAATCTAAGGATTGATGGTTGTACGGCGTTGAAAAATCTGTTTTGTGGCTATAATAGGCTCACGACGCTAAATTTGTTGGGTACGGAAAACCTCTCGGTTCTCAATGTCGATGACAACCAAATCACGACTATGATTTTATCGGGCTTGCCATCTTTGAGTACCCTCATGTGTAGCGATAATCACATGAACTCATTGGTGTTGCGCAATTGTGGCGCGTTGATGGACTTGATTTGTTCTTATAACTATCTGACCACTTTGAGCATTGAAGATTGTCCGAGCTTGGTTTTTGTAGATTGTTCGTATAACAATTTGACCGAATTGAACCTCTCTAATCAAACGTTCTTGCAACGATTGCTTTGCAATAATAATCAGCTCACAACGCTTGATGTGTCATTTGACCCGGCTTTGACTTTTGTGAACTGTCGATTCAATCTAATAACCGACTTGCGAACACTTTCAACGCCAAATTTGCGCATGATCGCATATAGATGGAACTATTGATGAAACATATCAAACATAAATAATTGCGATAGTAACTAATTGTTAATATTTGAAGTCAAGGGTGATGCTCGTAATAGAGGAGCGTCACCCTCTTTGTTGTATGAAATAATTTAGCTAAATTTGCACTTTAATTTGTAGGTTTCAAACGATTCAACGCAACATTCTCAAGAATGAAAAATATACGTAACTTTTGCATTATAGCCCACATCGACCACGGTAAGAGCACATTGGCCGATCGTCTGCTTGAATATACCAAGACCATTTCGGAAAAAGATTTGCAAGCGCAAGTGCTTGATGACATGGATCTTGAGCGAGAACGTGGTATTACAATTAAGAGCCATGCTATTCAAATGGAGTATGTTCTCAATGATGAGAAATATATATTAAACCTCATTGACACTCCGGGACACGTTGACTTCTCCTATGAGGTGTCACGTTCGATTGCAGCTTGTGAGGGAGCATTGCTCATAGTAGATGCATCACAAGGAATTCAGGCGCAGACAATTTCCAATCTATATATGGCAATTGACAATGACCTTGAAATTATTCCGGTTGTGAATAAAGTGGATCTTGATAGTGCAAAACCCGAAGAGGTCGAAGACCAAATTATAGACCTTTTGGGTTGTGATCGAGAAGAAATTATACGAGCAAGTGGAAAAACCGGTATTGGTATCCCGGAAATTCTTGAGGCAATAATTACTCGAGTTCCTGCACCCAAAGGAGATATTGAAGCACCATTGCAAGCACTTATTTTTGACTCGGTGTTTAATCCATTTCGCGGGATTATAGCCTATTTTAAAATCGTAAATGGACGCATAAAGAAAAATGATTTTGTGAAATTTGTGGCCACCGGTAAAGAATATCATGCCGATGAAATAGGGGTGCTAAAACTTGATATGCTACCCTGCAATGAACTTTCGGCCGGAAATGTGGGCTACATTATTTCAGGCATAAAGACCTCAAAAGAGGTGAAAGTGGGGGATACTATTACGCATGTAGCACAGCCATGTCCGTCGGCAATCGATGGGTTTGAGGAGGTTAAGCCAATGGTCTTTGCGGGGGTGTATCCGATTGAAACTGAAGATTTTGAAAATTTGCGCGCCTCGCTTGAAAAGTTGCAGTTGAATGATGCATCATTGACATTCCAACCCGAATCGTCAATGGCACTTGGCTTTGGATTCCGCTGTGGATTTCTTGGGCTACTCCACATGGAGATTGTACAAGAGCGTCTCGGTCGTGAATTTGACATGGACGTTATAACAACAGTTCCTAACGTTTCCTATCGAGTATATGACAAAAAAGGCGAAATGATGGAGGTTCATAATCCTTCGGGATTACCCGATTTAACTCTAATCGATCATATAGAAGAGCCATATATCAGAGCGTCGGTAATTACTGCCGCCGACTATATTGGCCCTATCATGACTCTATGCCTTGGCAAACGAGGAGAGCTTGTGAAGCAAGAATATATATCGGGTAATCGCATGGAGATAATTTTTGATATGCCGTTGGGTGAAATTGTCATTGATTTCTATGATAAACTCAAGAGTATTTCAAAGGGATATGCATCATTTGACTATCATATACATGATTTTAGAGAGTCAAAACTCGTGAAGTTAGACATATTGTTGAATGGCGAGAGTGTAGATGCTCTCAGCACATTGACTCATGCCGACAATGCTGTGACGTTTGGCCGTCGTATGTGTGAGAAACTAAAAGAATTAATACCACGTCAACAATTTGACATAGCCATTCAAGCTGCGATTGGAGCAAAAATCATAGCGCGAGAAACGATTAAGGCAGTGCGTAAAGACGTGACGGCAAAATGTTATGGAGGTGATATATCGCGTAAACGTAAACTGTTGGAAAAACAGAAGAAAGGGAAGAAACGCATGAAGCAAATTGGCTCGGTTGAAGTGCCCCAAAAAGCATTCCTTGCTGTGCTCAAACTTGATTAATCGTCTCATAACGGTAAGCGCAATGGAAGTATTGTACGAGGATAACCACATAATCATCGTAAATAAAAGTCCCGGCGAAATAGTGCAAGGAGACAAAACCGGGGATAAACCGCTCGTTGAAATCATTAAAGAGTGGCTGAAGGAGAAATATGCCAAGCCCGGGAATGTTTTTTGCGGAGTGGTACATCGCCTAGACCGTCCAGTGGGAGGAATCGTAATTTTTGCCAAAACATCAAAGGCGTTAACACGACTTAACGAGATGTTTCGCAATGGGGCGGTGCATAAAACCTATTGGGCTATTACTCGCAATATGCCACCGAAGGAGAGTGATGTTTTAACTCATTATATAACAACGACTGAGCGAAATAATAAATCATACGCATTTACCACGCCTAAAAATAATGCAAAGGAGGCTCGCCTTAGCTATAAACTCATCGCATCGGGCGAACGTTATCATCTGCTTGAAGTAAACTTGATGACGGGTCGTAAACATCAAATCAGAGTTCAACTATCGGCAATCGGGTGCACTATTAAAGGCGATTTGAAATATGGAGATAAACGAAGCAATCCCGATGGGAGCATTTCTCTAATTGCTCGTAATGTAAAATTTATCCACCCTGTATCGGGTAAGGAAATTGATGTTACCGCGCCGGTTCCATTAAATGATAATTTGTGGAAAGCGTTGCACGATTTGGTGGAAAAATAGATTGATTTATATGGAAAAAAAAGATCTCAAAATAGTGTTTCTTGGCACACCCGACTTTGCTGTTGAAAGTCTAAAACGTATTCATGAAGGCGGATATAATATTGTGGGTGTTGTTACAATGCCCGATAAACCGGCAGGCAGAGGTCATAAACTATTGCAATCGCCGGTGAAACAATATGCTGTTGAAAATGGATTGTTCCTTATGCAGCCACCGCGGTTAAAAGCCGATGAATTTGTTGAGCAACTACGTAGTCTCAATGCCGATTTATTTATAGTAATTGCATTCCGCATGCTCCCAGAAGTGGTGTGGTCAATGCCACCGTTGGGAACGTTTAACTTGCATGCGTCATTGCTCCCCAAATATCGAGGCGCAGCTCCAATTAATTGGGCTGTAATCAATGGAGATACAGAGACAGGAGTAACGACGTTTTTCTTAAAGCATGAAATTGATACGGGTGACATTATACGTCAAGAACGCGTTGACATCAAGCCCGAAGAGAATGTAGGGGATATTCATGACAAGCTAATGATGCTCGGAGCAGATCTTACGATAGACACAATTGAACACATCTTGGTCGGAGATTTGAAGCCGATTCCGCAAGAAGATTTGCTGCAAGGAGTAGAGCCTACTCCAGCACCTAAAATTTTCAAAGATACTTGTCGCATAGATTGGACTCGTAGAGCAATAGATATCCACAATCTTGTGAGAGGACTATCTCCTTATCCTGCAGCATGGGCCGAAATATGCGATAATGAACAAGAGGCAATCTCGGCTAAAATATTTGAAACTGCGGTTGTTGAATGTAACGGAGATCTACAGCCGGGAAAAATTACGATAGCCAACAATAGGTTAATGGTTGATTGTGGTGATGGTCGCATTGAGATATTGTCAATACAAGCAGCAGGGAAAAAGCGCATGCCGATAGCCGATTTTTTGCGAGGCTCGCGTTTTGAATCACCTTATTGCAAATAGTAAAATAAACATATCGGAATAGTTGTTTCGCCGTCTAAAAATTGTTTAGATGGCGAAATTTAGAATATATATATGCAATAAATTAGGTGTGAGTACAGATTTTTATATAAAAGTTAAAGTGTTTATTTGAAAAATGTAATAATTATTTGTATCTTTGTTGAGAAGTGTAAGTAAAGTATAATGCACTGTGTGATTAAAAAGAACTTTGTGGAGCAGCTAATGGTTTCTCCCCTCCATAAAGTTGTAAATAGGAGAAACCATATATTTTATATGAAAAAATTATTTACTTTATCTGTTGCTACATTATTGGGATTTGGTGTAGCATTTTCACAAACATTATTTTCTACTAATTTTGCTACCGAAGAAGAATTTAATCAGTGGACAGTGATTGACAGCAATGCTGATAATAGCACTTGGAAGTTTGATTCCAACGCATCAACCTCAACCACATTTTACAGCTACCATTCAACGAATGCCGCCGACGATTGGTTGATATCACCGTCAATCGTAGCCCAAAAAGATGGAAATGTAGTAGTTCAATACATGGTCAATGGTAGCTCCTACGGGGAAAAGCTTGAAATATTTTATGGTGCAGGAACAACTGTTGAAGCAATGACAAATCGTGCGTCGGAAGTTCTTGAACTAAAAGATGAAAAAACAGGTGGCTATTTTATTATAAACGCGACCAAAGGACAGGAAATTAATTTGGGATTTCATGCTATAAGTGATGCCGACAAGTGGCGCTTGTATATGGTGTCGGTAAATGTTTCACATATAGATAATCCTGCTGATTTGGCCGTAGATTCAATTCTATCACCTGTGACAGGAAAAGATTTAGCATCGGAAACAGTAACAATAAAAGTGTCGAATAATGGCGCAAGTGATGTTGCTCAATATGAAGTTGGGTTTGCCATAGATGGAGATACAATTGCTGTAGAAAAAGTAGAGCAAACATTGGCCAAAGGACAAAGTGTGGATTATACATTTGCAGCCAAAGCGGACTTGTCAACACCTCGCAAAGGATTTAATCTCACAGCATGGGTAAATACACCAGATGACATCTCGTTGTTAAATAACCAATTAACGACAATGGTTATGCACCAAGCGCCTGCATCGGTTCCATATTACATGGGATTTGAAGCAAATGAATATACTGCCGACATCACATTCTTCAACCTTAATAACGATGACGGAGATTGGAGCGTTCATACAGACCCATGGTGGAATACCGCACGCACCGGCTTCTACTCATTGGCGTATAACTATAATAGAGACAATAATGCTGACGATTGGGCAATTCTTGATGCAATACAAGTTACAGAGCCTGGATTTTATGTGTTGAAATTCTGGTATTCAACTGATGATTCACACCCCGAAAACTTCTCGGTTTATTATGGCGATGGAGCAGATCCTTCAGCAATGACTAATCTTATTGTTGAGTATAAAAATGTAGCAAGTAGCGCATATCAAGAGTCAATATCAATTATAAAAATAGAAGAACCTCAGATATTGAATTTTGGATTCTATGCATTCTCAGTCAAAGACCAAAACTGGATATGTATAGACGATGTATCGTTTGAGAAAATTTCGTCAGAAGGAGTTGATTTAGAAATGGGAAAAATAACCAATCCAACACAATATGTTCACAAACTTACTCCTACAAATGTAATTTTCCCAATCAGAAATATTGGAATCAATGATGCCGCTGCAACAATAAAGATACTTGTAGATGATCAAGTTGTGTCGGAAATCAATGATGTAATTTTGGCACAAGAAACAAGAGAGATTATTATTCCTAACGTGTTGTCATCATTGTCAGAAGGTTTGCACAATCTTGAGGCTGTCATTAGTTGTGATGACGATGCAAATAAAATGAATGATACCGCACGAGTGGAATTCCGCATTATGGGTGAAGCTGCTCTATTCTGGGACTTTGAAAATGGAATGCCCGAAGATTTTACTTTCAGAGTAGAAGATGAAGGCACTATAAATTCAGGAGCCGGAGCTGAATTCAATGAATATGGTTGGGGTATCTTCAATATTGTAGAGCATGCACAATTTGGCGAACATGTGTTGGCCGGTTGTTCATGGATTGATGGAGCATCTCAAGCCGATCGTTGGTGTATTCTCCCACGAGTAAAAATTACATCAGAAAATGCCTATCTTGTGTGGGACGTTGCCTCTTTCAACGAGTATTTCCCCGAAGATTATCGTGTAAAAGTTTCTTCAGGAGATGATACTGCATGGGATTATTGGACAGAAGCATCAATATATGCCGAATCGCCTCAATTTAAGACAAGAGGCGTTGACTTGTCGTCATATTCAGGTAAAGACGTATATATTGCCTTCCAACTTGTTTCAAAAAATTGCGAAAATCTAATTCTTGATAATATTGGTCTCTACGGCCAATGTGAACAGTTGTCGGGCGTGGAAGAAATCATTGATGATAAACAATCTATCGATGTATCGGTAAAAGATGGTATCGTAATGGTTAATGCCGATGACATCGTGAAGGTTTCAATCTATGATATCGACGGACGTGAATTGTTGCAATCAACTCAATCACAAGTAAATGCTTCGGCACTTAATAGCGGATTGTATGTTGTAAAAGTTGAAACACAATCAGGTGTCGCAACATCAAAGATTATTTTGTAGAATAATCAAAAGGATATAACCCGGAAGCGGGTGTGCCAAATGAATAATAGGCACACCCGCTTTTTTTTTTTTTTTTCTATTGAATGGTTGGGTAATTGTCATCAATATGTGCTTGGAAGATGGGGAAGTAGAATTTCCATTTACAATGATAACATCGAAAGGAGATTAGCGAACAAAAATGTATCAATGCTCACACCAAAAATATTTGCTCAAAAACTTGTAGGATATAAATTTATATCCTAAATTTGTATTATAATTAAAACTCAATGAGATATGCCTGAAATATTTAGAATGTTTGGTCTCCGTTTTTTCTTTTGGTCTCGTGAACATGAACCAATCCACGTTCACATTGAGAACGGAGATGGAGATGCGAAGTTTGATATCCTCCCCGAAGGTATTGTGTTAAAAGAAAATCATGGAATAAAACCAAAAGATATCAAATTAGCGGAATCAATTCTTGAAGAAAACAAAGAATTAGCAATTTCAAAATGGAACGAGTACTTTGGGAACTAATTTCCAAAGTATTTGTTAAACCTTAAAATATAAACAATATGGTACTAACAAAGATTTGGTTTGCAGATAACCGTATTTATGGTGAGACAGACGATGGTCGCACTTTGTTTCAATCGTTGTTGTATTATAAGCGTTTGCTAAATGCAACAGACGAGCAACGAAATAACTATCGCATTAGTCGTATGGGTATTCATTGGGAAGAACTTGATGAAGATGTGTCGTTTGAGAGTTTTGAGTATGATAACCCCGAACCTGTAGGCATAGCAAAATTCTTCCTCACTCATCCCGAAATAAACGTGTCGGCTATTGCGCGACGTTTAGGATTGCAGCAAAGTTTGCTTGCCTCATACATTAACGGCACAAAAAAACCGAGTAAAGAACGAGAAGAATTAATCATGGCCGAGGTTCGAGCTCTCGGTGCTGAATTGTTGCAAGCAGAGTGCTAACATTTTCAGCCTAAACATAAGAAGCCTTGAAGCAATTGCTTCAAGGCTTTGTCATTTTGGGTGTCCATATCAAATTTGTCTTTGCAATAAAAGATATTGCTATGGCTAAAAGTTTCGTGACGTAACTCGATGATGTGATGTTTTCGTCGGCAGATAGTCCGACCTATAAAATGTAAAGCCCTGTATGTTAACTATATACAGGGCTTTATTGCAGGACTTGCGGAGAGGACGAGATTCGAACTCGTGGTAGGATTACTCCTACGTCAGTTTAGCAAACTGGTGGTTTCAGCCACTCACCCACCTCTCCAAGAAGACGTGTTTTGTACGTTTGTGGTGCAAAGGTAGGCAAATTTTTTTAAACGGCAAGCATTTTTTCAAGAATATTTTTGTGCTAAAAGATAATAGTGTGTTAACGAGGTGATTATGAGTAAATTTCTTTTTGTGGAAAATAAGTATTAAATTTGTGGTAAGTTATAATGAGAACGATATGAAAAATACAGATTCAAAAAAGAAAAAAAAGAGCGGTAAGACCCGCTGGAGTATAATATTGTTGGTGTTGGCCGGAGTGATAATTTCGGGCGGAATATTAATGTATATGTATGTGTCAAAAACCTATCAAGGAGACAGCAGATGGGTGTATATTCCCAAAGATGCCACGATAGAGTCATTAAGCGATTCGTTGCTGACCAATTTAGGGTCGTCGGGTGATAGGGTCTTGAATATGTGGAAAGCTGCCGATGGCATAGTGTCGCTGTCGCATGGTGCTTATTATATAGAAAAAGGGGAGAAGGAGATAGATATTGCTCGACGCATAAAGCGAGGCCAACAAACTCCGGTGAAAGTAACTATAAATAATTGTAGAACGCTTGAACAGTTGGCAGAAAAAGTTGCTGAAAAGATGGAACTGACGAGTGATGAGTTTCTTGCCGGGTGTGAAGCGGTTTTACCCGAAGCCGGGTTTAAATCCAAAGAGCAGTATGCTGCGGCTTTTTTCCCTGACACCTATGAGTTTTATTGGTCATCAGAACCATCGAAGGTTGTTAAACGTTTATTAGAATATAGAAACAACTATTGGACAGATGAACGAAGAGAAAAAGCAAAGAGTATGGGCTTAACTCCGGTGAAAGTGGCAACACTGGCCTCAATCGTAGAGGAAGAAACAAATAAGAGCGATGAACGTCCGAAAGTGGCGCGTTTATACTTGAATCGTTTGGCAAAAGGCATGTTGTTGCAGGCCGATCCCACAGTGAAATTTGCCCTTGGCGATTTTGGTTTGCGAAGGATTACCTCGGCACACTTAGATGTAGAGTCGCCCTATAATACATACAAGCATACAGGGTTGCCTCCCGGACCGATAAGGGTGGTTAATAAATCAACGCTTGATGCAGTACTCAATGCCCCCGACCATAAGTATTTATATATGTGTGCAAAGGAGGATTTCTCGGGATATCATAATTTTGCGGTAGATTATTCCACACACTTGAGCAATGCTCGTCGTTATCAAGCCGAATTAAATCGTCGCAAGATATATAAATAATTAGTTATTCACCTTATAAAGACTTTAGCTATGAAAAAGGAACATGAATCTTCGTTGGTGTTATTAAACGAGTATTATAGCGATGCCGAGGCATATATCGCTAAAGGTGTATTGGAAACCAATGGAATACCCTGCGTCATAAACAATGAGATAATGTCGTCGGTATATCCCATTACAATTACATCGTTGGGCGCAATAAGATTGATGGTATTTGAACGCGATCTTGAGGCTGCTCGCTCATTGTTGAATGTGTAGTTAATCTTTTGGGTGTATTACATATTCATTGTAATAGGCGAGTAGGAGAGTTGTAAGGGGGAGCGCTATTATAAGTCCTAAAAAACCGAGTAGCGTGCCCCAAACCGACAATGATAACAGAATGATTGCCGGATTAAGTCCCATTGATTTGCCCATGATTTTTGGGACAAGAAATCCATCTTGAATTATTTGTACGATAGCATATACCGCCATGCAGGCCCAGAACATACCCCAAAAGCTACCGCCTGTGCTAACGGAGTACATCATACAAAGCATGATTGTTGGCGCAATGGCGATGAGTTGAAGGTAGGGAACGAGGTTGAGAATTCCTATAAAGATGCCTAATGCGATGGCCATAGGGAGGTCAATGATAAGGAATCCGATGCAGAACATTATACCCACGCAGCTTGCAACAAGAGCTTGTCCGCGGAAATATTGGTTCATGCTGTTTTTTATGTCGTTTCCTATTTTAGTCGTGATTTCGCGATATTTAGGTGGAATGAGTTGGCGAGGCATTGTGGCAAGTCGGTCATAGTCAATCATAATGAACACGAGGTATAACACCACTATAAACCATGCAAAAATGCCTAAAATCACATCAAACCCGCTGCTTAGCCAAGAGAATAATTGTTCTAAAAGAAACATCCAGTCCTGTCGTGTCATTAATGAAGCTAAATAGCCAAAGTCGATGTTGCGGCGCAAAAAGTCGTGAACCGCATCGGGCATGAGAGTCACATTCTCGCTTTGTGCATAGTTTTTCAATAGAATTGCTCCTTGGTGGAATTCTTCAAATAGCATCGGAAGAATGAAAAAACATATCAACCCCACCACTATCGCCACTTCTAAGAGAGTTGCCGTGATGGCAATTGCCCGGCCATCTTGACGTAATATACGTCGGTTGAATTGAACGAGCGGTTCTAATATATAGGCAAGGAGACACGCTGCGCAAAAGGGAAGAAGTACACCCTTGAGGGTGTTTAATAACCATAGAATTCCGCAAGCAATAGCTATGCCTATTATTAGTCGGACAACACGGTCGAGAGTATATGGTTTAGATGTGAGCATAAGAAAAACAGGGTTTGAATTAGAAATAGAATCAATGCACGAAATTAATGAAAAATTTTCAACAAACACATGTTTTGCGTAACTTTGTGGCATTGAAATAAATTTTAAACCAATTATAACGATGACAGAAACATTAAAAACCGCCTTGAACGACAAGGCATGGGCTCGCTGGACGGCGTTGTTGCTACTTGCGATGGCGATGTTCTTCAGCTACATTTTCATGGACATTCTCTCTCCGATTAAAGATTTAATGCAGTCAACACGCGGGTGGGATTCGACCGCATTTGGAACAATGCAAGGGTCTGAAACATTCCTAAATGTGTTTGTGTTTTTCTTGATATTTGCCGGAATTATTCTCGACAAGATGGGCGTGCGATTCACTGCACTATTGTCGGGTGTAGTGATGCTCGTAGGAGCTGCGATAAATTGGTATGCAGTAACTGATATGTTTATTGGTAGCGGTCTTGAGCAATGGTTCAATAATAATCTGAATTATATCCCCGGTTTTGATGAGTTGGGAATCTCTCCGTTCTATGAAGGAATGCCCGCTTCGGCCAAATTTGCTGCTGTGGGTTTCATGATTTTTGGTTGTGGTGTTGAAATGGCCGGAATCACAGTGAGCCGTGGTATTGTAAAATGGTTCAAAGGACGTGAGATGGCACTTGCAATGGGCTCAGAAATGGCATTGGCCCGATTAGGCGTTGCTACGTGTATGATATTCTCTCCTGTTTTTGCACGTTTAGGAGGGTCGATCGATGTGTCTCGCTCAGTAGCATTTGGCGTGGTGTTGCTCATGATTGCGCTCATCATGTTCATTGTGTATTTCTTTATGGATAGAAAATTGGATCAACAAACAGGCCTTGCCGAAGAAAAAGATGATCCATTTAAACTGTCAGATTTGGGCAAGATATTGTCGAGCAGTGGATTCTGGTTGGTGGCATTGTTGTGTGTGTTATATTATTCGGCAATATTCCCATTCCAGAAATATGCGGTAAATATGCTTCAGTGTAACTTGACGTTTACGCAGGTTGATCCTAATTCGTTCTGGGCTACAAATACAGTGACAATAATCCAATATTGTATCATGTTGGTTGTTGCAGCGACTGCATTTGCAAGCAACTTCTGCCGCTCTAAATCGCTCAAAACGTTGTTGCTCGTAGTCTCTGGAGCTTCGCTTGTGTTGTTCTGCTACATGGGTTATATGCGACAAAGTGCCGAAACGGTATTTGCTGTGTTCCCATTGTTGGCAGTGGGTATCACTCCGATTCTTGGAAATTATCTTGACCATAAAGGAAAAGCCGCATCAATGCTTATACTTGGATCGTTGTTGTTGATTGCGTGTCACCTCACATTTGCATTTGTATTGCCAATGTTCAAGGGTAGCCCCATCGGAGGAGTGATTGTTGCCTATGTTACAATTCTTGTGCTTGGCTCAAGCTTCTCGCTCGTACCTGCTTCGTTGTGGCCGAGTGTACCCAAACTTGTTGATTCAAAGATTATAGGTAGCGCCTATGCATTGATATTCTGGATTCAAAACATTGGATTGTGGCTATTCCCATTGCTCATAGGTAAAGTGCTTGACAAGACCAATCCGGAACTTGTTAAAGGTTTGGCCGATGGAACAATCACTCCCGAGCAAGCAGCAATATCTTATGATTATACAGCACCACTTGTGATGTTGGCATCGCTTGGTGTAGCGGCGTTTGTGATAGGTCTTATCCTCAAGGCCGTTGATAAGAAGAAAGGTCTTGGCCTTGAATCGCCGAATATTCAAAAGAGCTAATAATTAATAAAGCCAACATAAGAGCGTGGCGGTATGTCAAAATGACATGTCGCCACGTTTTTGTTAGGGATTGAGTTCATAAATTGTTCAAGAGGAATTGACCTGTTCTTGCATGAAGACGTTTTACATTATTTAATTAAATGAAATTAAATAAAATGCCCTAAAATAAGATGTGCGGACCTATTTGTTTCCACTTTTGACCAAAAATTGGTTGTGAATAATTCTTAACGAAGCTATAAAATACAAAAGTAATTCGTAACTTTGCGCCGATTTTGTAAAAATAGAACATTCTGTTAATAGTAATTTGACTGTAAAGACGTTATGAAAAAACTTATTTTATCAATTGTGGCAATGGCAGCTACAATGGGAGCAGTAGCTGAAGGCTATCAAGTAAACACTTTGAGCGCAAAGCAAGAAGGTATGGGACATACAGGCGTTGCTTTGAAACTCGGAGCAGAAAGTATGATATTTAACCCTGCCGGAATGGCATTCATGGATAAAACTGTGGATTTGTCGGCAAGTGTCAGTGGCGTTATATCAGATGTAAGCGCAGTTCATGAAGGAAAAAAATATGAAACAAGCAATGATGTGAGCACTCCATTCCAAATTAGTGGAGCATTCTCAATCTATGACAATCTCAAAGCCGGTATAACAATCAACACACCATATGGTAGTGGTATAGATTGGACTGATAATTGGCCCGGAGCAACATTAAATCAATCGGTGAAAATTCAAGTATTTAATATCCAACCAACAGTTTCATATAGAATTCTTCCTAATTTATCAGTTGGAGCCGGACTCATGGTGGCATGGGGCAATGTCGATCTTAATAAAGGCTTGTTGAAAGCATCGACAATCAATGCAATGATTCCGGGAGTAGTTAAACAACAATTGGTGGAACAAGGCGTGCCAGCCGAGTATATTACAGATGACATGGTTAATCAATATGCCAGCCAAATGTATTTAAATAATGAAATTACTCCGGCATCGGTAAACCTTAAAGGAACAGCAGAGGTTGTTTTAGGTTTTAATGTTGGTGCAATGTGGAACATTAACGATAAGATTACTGTCGGAGCAAGCTACCGTTCAAAGATGGACATGAAGGTGAAATCGGGAGATGCCAAACTTTCATATAATATCCCCAATGAAGCAGTACAACAAGTTGTACAATCAAAATTGAATGTGTTGGATAATACCAACTTTGCAGCACAATTGCCCGCAGTTTCAGTATTGACTTTTGGAGTTAGCTACAAGCCCATCGAAAGACTCACATTGGCATTTGATGCACAGTTGAGCGGATGGAGCGATTATGAAAAATTGAGCATTGACTTCGTGGGTTTGGACGTACCATTTGATCAACACATAACCAAAAATTATTCCGATGCATGGGCATTCCGCCTCGGAGCACAATTTGCAATGACCAATCGTTTAGACCTACGTGCCGGATTTATCGTTGATACAACACCAGTAAATGAGAACTATTTCAATCCGGAAACACCGGGTATGACTCGTTTAGAGCCAACATTCGGATTCTCATTCCGTCCCATTGAAAACTTCTCGGTAGATTTAGCATTTACTTATGTTGCAGGTCTCGCTCGTAAAGGTTCAATCCCTGAAAAAGATATGTTGACCGGAGAGACTTCAAATTTCGATGCTGAATATGATGTAGAAGCATTTATTCCGGCAATTGGAGTAAGCTATTCATTCTAAGGAAAAAAGTTTAAAAGGGTTGATAATGGTTCCGCGATATTGTACAGAGCAATGTCGCGGAACATGTTTTAGCGCAAAATTCTGCCAACATGTCACGTCATAAAAATTTTTGGCACGGAATGTGCTAATACAATAGCAGAACGAAAATAATAATAACAACAAAATAATTTAAACTAAACTGAATTATGAATATTAAACCGTTGGCCGATAGAGTGTTGGTAAAACCCACTCCCGCCGAAGAAGTGACAGTAGCAGGTATCATCATTCCCGATTCTGCAAAAGAAAAACCTCTTAAAGGCACAGTGCTTGCAACAGGTAGCGGCACAAAAGATGAGGATATGGTAGTAAAAGAAGGCGATGTAGTGTTGTATGGCAAATATGCCGGCACAGAAATCGAATTTGAAGGTGACAAATACCTCATCATGCGTCAAAGTGACATTTTGGCAATTATCGGCGAATAATAATTTTTAAAATTTTCAATCATGGCTAAAGAAATTAAATTTGATATTAAGGCTCGTGAAGAGCTTAAAAAAGGCGTTGACGCACTTGCCGACGCAGTGAAGGTGACACTTGGTCCCAAAGGTCGCAATGTAATTATCGAAAAGAAATTTGGTGCACCTCACATCACTAAAGATGGTGTATCGGTTGCTCGTGAGGTTGAACTCGACGACCCATTCCAAAACATGGGCGCTCAACTCGTGAAGGAAGTGGCATCAAAAACCGGCGATGATGCAGGTGACGGAACAACAACTGCCACTGTGCTTGCTCAAGCAATCATCAATGTTGGACTTAAGAACGTAGCAGCCGGAGCCAACCCAATGGATATCAAACGTGGTATCGACAAAGCTGTTGCAATCGTTGTTGAAGGCATTAAAGCACAAGCACAAGAAGTGGGCGACGATTTCAAGAAAATTGAAGATGTTGCTCGCATTTCGGCTAATAATGACGAAGCAATCGGCCGTCTTATTGCCGAAGCAATGAAAACAGTGAAGAAAGAGGGTGTAATCACCGTTGACGAAGCAAAAGGAACTGAAACAACAGTTGACGTTGTTGAAGGTATGCAATTTGACCGTGGATATATTTCTCCCTATTTCGTTACAAATACTGAGAAGATGGAATGTGAAATGGATAGCCCATTTATTCTCATTCACGACAAAAAGATATCAAACCTCAAAGATATGCTTCCCATTCTCGAAGCTACAGCTCAAACAGGTCGTCCATTGTTGATTATCGCTGAAGATGTAGATCAAGAAGCACTTGCTACACTCGTTGTGAATCGCTTGCGTGGCTCATTGAAGATTTGTGCTGTTAAAGCTCCCGGATTTGGCGACCGTCGTAAAGAAATGCTTGAAGATATCGCAATTCTCACAGGTGGCGTAGTTATCTCAGAAGAAAAGGGAATGAAACTTGAAGGTGCAACAATCGAACTTCTTGGCCGCGCCGAAAAGGTGAACGTTAACAAGGAAAATACTACAATCGTTAACGGAGCCGGTAATAAAGATAATATTGCTGCACGTGTTGCACAAATCAAATTGCAAATCGAAAAGACAACATCGGACTACGATCGCGAAAAACTTCAAGAACGCCTTGCAAAATTGGCCGGAGGTGTAGCAGTGCTCCACATTGGCGCTCCAAGTGAAGTGGAAATGAAGGAGAAAAAAGACCGCGTAGATGACGCGTTGAGCGCAACTCGAGCTGCTATTGCCGAAGGTATTGTTCCCGGTGGAGGTGTTGCTTACATTCGTTGTGTTGCAAGCCTTGAAAACCTCAAAGGTGACAATGATGATGAAACAACAGGTATTCAAATCATCAAACGTGCAATTGAAGAGCCTCTCCGTCAAATTGTTGCCAATGCCGGAGTTGAAGGCGCTGTAGTAGTGCAAAAAGTGAAAGATGGCGAAGGTGACTATGGTTACAATGCTCGCACCGGTGTATATGAAAATCTACATGCTGCAGGTGTGATTGACCCCGCAAAGGTTACTCGTGTAGCTCTTGAAAATGCAGCTTCAATCGCCGGAATGTTCCTCACTACTGAATGCGTTATCGCAGAAAAGAAAGAGGAAAATGCAGCTCCAGCAATGCCAGCTCCCGGAATGGGTGGAATGGGCGGCATGATGTAATAGCCTAAACGATTAAAAATCGATAAGAAAAATCCCGGAGAAATTGCTCTTCGGGATTTTTTTATTAGATGGATCAAAAATATCCTCAAATAAAAAATTCACAAATCATCACAACGCAATTAATAGAAGTTTCCCTTTAGTGGATAGGAATCACAAATCGGTTTTTTTCTTCAAATGACCATTGTACTTGATAGGCTTGTCCCGAAACTCGGTCGAGAAGAATGAAGTTCCATCGGTTTTGTGTGGGTGTAAGTTCAAATCGCCCGGCCTTGAGTATTTCGCCCGACGAAATTAGAGGTTGATTGTTGAGCGCATACTCAAATCGCTTGTCGTCGTCATTAACGGTGTATTGTACGATTGAAATTTGCCCCGTTGCAGTGTTGAGTTTTAGAAAATTCCACATGTTTTCGGTGGGATACAATTTGTAGGTGGGAACTTCGATAACCTCTTCCTTGGGTTCTGTTACAACATCTTCGGCATGCTCCTTTTGTGCACACGAGGCCATCATGCAAGCCAGCGCAATAAAGATATAAATAGTTTTATTCATAAGTGGGTGGGTGTTGATTGTTGTTGATTTCGTCTAAAATATCCTGTTTGATTTTCTTTTTGCTATCGCCCAAAATAAGCAATAGAATTGCACCCCAAAAAGGAGTTAAAATCCAAAATAATATTGTCCAACCAACAGGGTTGCGTCCCCGTTTCTTCGCCATAGAAATAGGGAGGATAAAGAGAATGAATATTATAATAGTAATTCCAAGAATTGACCCGAAAATTTGTTCCATACAAGTTAATTGAGATAAAATCATTGATTAAGGAAGATATATTGCAAAGATATAAATTTAAAACTATATATCTATAAATTAAGAGGAATTACAGCAAAAATATTATCGTGTTGTTTGGCAAAATCGTGATTTATGATATCTAAATTAGAGATTGATTGCTAACGATTAGAAGCTTTTTACGAACAAAATTAATATAAATATGAGGCTATATTATAGTGCAATATAACCTCATAAATGTTGTTTTATGAACTTTAAAAGTAGAGAAGTCTTATTACTTACTTACTTCATCAAGTGGAACTTCAAAAGTTACAGTAGAAGGAGTATAAATGCCGAGAGTGATAAAACTTAAGAATCCATCTAAGAATGTTTGTTGGTTTTTTACAACATAATTTTTGCGTTCTCCTACGTAATTAGAATCGTCGATTTTGTTGTTGCCAACTGGGACTAAACCATAGATTAAGTGGTGAACATGTTCGTTGTTTACCTGTACGGTTGGGTCGGAGGGCTTAACGTCTCCAACGTAGGTGCGAGAGGTGTAGCATGATGTGAGACCAATGCAAACAAGAACGATTAATAATACATTTTTCATAATTGGATAATTGATTAAATTAAATATTAATGTTTGTGATTTTAGTAAAAATTAGATTTTTGATATGAAGAGCTAATGATAGATACAATTACAATTAGCCAATATAAGATAAGTATTGCGAAACCAATGATAGCCCATTTTTTTGCTTTGGATGCATATCTTTTAGCTTCGTCGTGAAATCCACCATTCCAATATGAGCTAACTTTTGAAGCATAAACTATAGCCATAACTCCAAAAATAGAACCAAAAATAAAACAACCAAAAAAAGTTGCGATAGTAGAGGCTATCGCTAATGCCATATTATTGTCGGGACAAGGCTCTTGTTTCGTGAGTGATATGTTTTCGTTGTTGTTATTCATATTAATAGAGTTGTTAATTATAAATCTTCGCCATTGGCTTTGTTGTAACCATTTTCATAGTAGATTGCAATTGAGTATTCCATAGGGTTATATTGTAGTAAAGCAAACCACACAATTTTATTTGCATCATAATTATTATCAAATAAATGTTTTGAGTAATCATCAGTTGCTATGTTTAAATTCCGTTCAGAGCATTGTATATATAAACCTTCATATCTTTTTTCGTTTACACTCATTTCATATGATATATCGTCTGAATCTGGGATAGTGTAATCTGCTCCAGCGGAATAATATTTAGAATTATTCTGAAATTGATAGCATAGATTATTAAAACGTGTTTTAGCGTTTTGCTCGGAAAGATTACTATATGAAACTATAATTCGCCATACTTTATTATTGTTTGTTTGAATCATTATTGTCGCTTCTGCGCCATTAAATTCACCTTCAAGGATTTCTTTGTCATAGTAGGAACTTTTAAATCCTTTAGCTTTGAGTTTTTGAATCATTTCTGATTTTGTTCCATCAACAGGAATGCCAAGAAATTTAGTAACGTCTTTTTGGGCGTTTGTCACAAATGGTAATAAAATTAAAAGAGATAAAATTAAATGTTTCATAATGATAGTGTAAAATTAGTTATTATTTGCTGAGAATAAGCCATTGAGGGCTCTAGTTATTGCTTCGCGAATGTCGTCAGCTTCTGTCGAGCCTTGGCCTTCGGCTGTGCATGTGCATAATACTTTGTGGTCGTGGGCTGAGATAAATTGCAAAGTTATCTCAATTGTATAACCTAAGTTTAAACTGCGACGTCCCGTTTCTCCGTAATTTACAATAATGGTTTCCTTTAATCTTTCGGGCCTTATTTCAGGAAGTATTACAAATCCTTGTTTCATAAGGTAGCCCGAAATAACATCTTTGGGATTAATGCTTTTGCTGATGTTGTAGCCGTAAATGCCATATTGAGAACCAAACGTGCCACCTGCGCTTGAAGATAAATCATTTGTGTGAGGTATATATACAAATTTGTATGGAGTTATAGGCTCGTATTGTACAATTGTTGGTTTGCGAAGTGCACAGCTACATAAAATACCTACACTGAGAATTGTTATAAATAAAGATTTCAGTTTCATTGATTCTTTTGTAAAGTCTTTGCAGTGTCTCAAAGACTGCTATTATGCAAGAAGCGTGGCACTGCATTGCCACGTCTTTAGTTGAGGGTCCTGAGAAAACCTTAAGATGCAGATGTAGGAATAGCAGCCCACGCTATAAGCGTGAGAACCGCTTTGTCTTTTCTCGCATCTCTTTGGGAAAATTTCTCAGGTTTTCAACTAAGAGCGAAAAGCAAAACGCTTCTGGGTTATTTCAAAATTTTTGTGACAATATTTTGTCAACTGCAAATTTAGTGAATTTAATGTGATTTGAGCAAGATTATGTGGTAAAATTTTAAGGCTCTAACAAATCGTTGAATGATTTTATTTTCTAATTGCAATAGTGAATACTTTGAAACGAACTTTTGTGTAGGTGGGATTGTTTTAAAGGTGAAGATTAAACCCAATGTCTAACATCAAAAAAAGTCAAAAGCTATGAAATGCAATTTAAATGTGATTTACGCACTTGTGGGCGGGGCTATAATTGGCGCCGGAGCTGCATTGTTATTAGCCCCTGAAAAGGGCGCCGATTTGCGATGTCGCATCAAGAAGATGCTCAAAGAACGCGGCATGTGTTGTTGCGACAAAAATGTAGAAGAGATTGTAGAAGAACTTACGGAGAAAGACGCTTGATTTTTCATTGCAGAGGGGCGGTATCGGGCAACGAGCATATAATGCGAGTAAAACCCGATACCGCATTGTTTAGAAATCGTTTAACTTTATCACTATGGAAACCGATGACAAATCAAATGGCTTATTGCCATTGTTGAGACGTATGGCTTCACTGGGCATTGAATCGGTAAAATTGACGACGGCCGAACGACTCACCGTGTTATGCTCTGCAATATCAATCATTGCGATGTTGGCAATGGTGCTGGGCTTTGTGTTGTTGTTTTTCTCTCTTGGTTGTGTTAAAATGTTGTCACAAAGCATGAGTGAATGCTGGGCATACGTTATAGTGGGAGGAGTGTATGTTGTGGCGGGAGCTATCATAATTGTAGCCAGAAGGGTGTTGGTGGTCGATCCTATAGCCCGATTTATGTCACGACTAATCTTGGGGAATAATTACAAACCATCGATAGACAATAACGAAGATGAAATCAAATAATAGCGATTGGCGAGGTTTTACCCTTCAGGAACTGCGCTATGAAATAGTGGTTAATAAAGTGTGTAGGAGGGTAGAACAAGAACGGATCATGATGAGGTTGTCTAATGTGGCGAAAAATCCTTTAGGTACTCTGCTTGGCCGACCGATGTTCAAGAATATTTACAAAGCATTATCGTTGACCGATTATATTTTATTGGGATTCAAAATCTATAAGCGAATACGTAAGTTCTCGCAAGATTCTTGATTGTTAGCTAAATAATTTGTAACTTTGGGACAAATTATAAAACCAATAAATTAAGCCGATATGAAAAAAATGATATGTGCTATGGCACTTGCATTTCTCTTGGTAGCATGTGCACCTTCGACAAAAGAGGATTATCTTGAACAATTTAAAGAATTTGTCACTGAAGTGGGCGAAAATTCTTCGGAGTATTCCGATGGTCAATGGGAATCAAAACAAGCCGAATATGAGAAATTTACCGGAGAATGGTATGATAAGTTTGAAAAAGAACTTACAATGGAAGAGCAAATGACAGTGGGCACATACATCGCTTCGTTTAATTATTACAAAGGAGTGAGTAAAGCCGGCAAGGCATTTGAAAAACTCGGAGAACAGTTTGAAGAGACCATTGATAATTTAGGTAAAGAAGCGGAGGAAGGAATAAATGAACTCGGTAAGAAAATCGAGGAATTAGGCGAAGAATTACAAAATTGATGACTCTCAAGATAAATTGTTGTGACTCAGATTAAAAGTAATATAATATTGCCGGCGCTTGCTTATGCGGTGTCGGTAATATCGTTTTGTTTAGGAGTGTATTTTCCGTTGCTTTCTACCGGTTATAAGGTGTTTGGGCACGGAGTTTTTATGCAAGATGTGAATTTGCTCGATTCGGTAGTGTTGTTTTTTGAATCGGGCGATTGGTTTATCGCAGCCATAATTCTGCTATTTACGATAGTGTTCCCGTTGTTGAAATATGTAGAGATGGGATTTCGTATATTTGGAAATCGTCAAGTAGCGTCAGACTCAAAGTGGACAAAATATGCGGGAAGTCTTGACAAGTGGAATATGATTGACGTGTTTCTTGTGGCATTGCTATTGCTCAATTTCAAAATGGACTATAGTATAATTAAAATGGAGTTGAGTTTAGGAGCGACATTTGTGGCAATAGCAGTGATAATGCGCATCGTAACGATTATAATGATTGACAGAATAAAGAAATAAAATAAAAGGAAAAGAATATGAATGACTATATTGAAGTGAGGTTTGATGTTGAACCTTGTGATGCAACCTCAACCGATGTTTTGGCTGCAATGCTTTGCGACGTTGAATTTGAAAGTTTTGTGCCAGATGAGAGCGGATTGACAGCCTATGTGAAACGAGAACTTTACAATGAAGCAGCCATTGCCGACATTGTGACATCGTTTCCTCTACAAGCTCAAATAAATTGGCGCGCAGAGGTGATTGAGGGTCAAGATTGGAATAGCGAGTGGGAGAAAAATTATTTCCAACCGATAGTAGTTGGCGATAAATGTGTGATACATAGTTCTTTCCATACCGATATCCCAAAGGTGGAATATGATATAGTGATTGATCCCAAAATGGCATTTGGAACAGGTCATCATGCGACGACATCGTTGATCATACGCCAATTGCTCGAAATGTCACTCGATGGATTGTCGGTGATGGACATGGGAACCGGGACCGGAATTCTTGCCATATTGAGTGCCATGCGAGGAGCCGAAAAAGTATCGGCAATCGAAATTGATGAGTTTGCCTATGTAAATGCGGTTGATAATGTGAAAATTAATGGCGAACCCCAAATAAACGTGATGTTGGGAGATGCATCGTTGCTTGCCAACGAAGAGCCGGTAGATGTTTTTATCGCAAACATAAATCGAAATATTATCACAGCCGACATTGCAGAATATGCTAAGACGTTGAAATCTGGGGGAATAATGCTCCTGAGTGGTTTCTATGAAGAAGATGTAGAAGTGATAATGTCGCAAGCTCGACTACATTCACTGGATTATCAATCTCATACAGTGCAAGACCGTTGGACATGTTTACGTTTGGTAAAGCAATGATATTAGTGTTGAAATGTAAATAAATTTAGCGATTTTGTGATAAATTGTAAGCTGAAAACTTTGAACTTTGAGCATTTGGAAAGATAAAAATAAAAAATAGTGTGAATTTTATTTGATTATCTTAAATAAAGGTCGTACTTTTGCAGTCTGAAAAAACCAATAGGGAAAAATCAGAAGGATTCACAAGAAATAAAGGAACTTCCATAACCTTTCTTCTAAAGAGTGGGAAGGTTATTTTTAGTTTGAAAAAGAAAATAAAATATATGAGCGACAGATTATTCATTTTTGACACGACATTGCGCGACGGCGAACAAGTGCCCGGTTGCCAGCTCAACACAGTAGAAAAGATTGAAGTGGCAAAAGCCCTTGAAGAGTTGGGCGTAGATGTAATTGAAGCCGGTTTCCCGGTGTCAAGTCCCGGAGACTTTAACTCAGTAGTAGAAATATCAAAAGCTGTAACATGGCCAACAATATGTGCCTTGACACGAGCAGTGGAAAATGATATTAAAGTTGCCGCCGAAGCATTACAATATGCCAAGCACAAGCGCATTCACACCGGTATAGGAACATCGGATTATCACATCAAGTATAAGTTCAACTCAACTCGCGAAGAGATTATTGAGCGCGCAATAGGTTGCGTGTCTTATGCGAAAAAATTTGTCGAAGATGTGCAATTCTATGCCGAAGATGCGGGTCGCACCGATAATGAATATCTTGCACGAGTTGTAGAGGCTGTAATTAAGGCCGGTGCAACCGTGATCAATATCCCCGACACAACCGGATACTGCTTGCCTTCAGAATTTGGAGCAAAAATTAAGTATCTAATGGAAAATGTCAAAGGCATTGAAAAGGTAACAATAGCAACACACTGCCACAACGACTTGGGTATGGCAACAGCTAATACTATTTCGGGTGTTATGAATGGCGCACGTCAAGCCGAGGTAACTATTAACGGAATTGGAGAGCGTGCCGGTAATACATCGTTAGAAGAGGTTGCAATGATATGTCGATCACATAAAGAACTCGATATAGTAACAAATATCAATACGACAAAACTTTACGGAATTTCACGTCTTGTGTCAAGTCTCATGAATATGCCTGTTCAACCTAATAAGGCAATTGTAGGTCGCAACGCATTTGCACATTCATCAGGAATTCACCAAGATGGAGTTTTAAAGAATCGTGAAAGTTATGAAATTATTGACCCCAAAGATGTTGGTGTTGATGAAAACTCAATCGTATTGACCGCACGCAGTGGACGTGCCGCATTGAAACACCGCTTGCATGTATTGGGAATTGATCTTGATAAAGATGCTCTCGATAAAGCATATGAAGGATTTTTGCGCTTAGCCGACAAGAAGAAAGAAATCAATGATGACGATGTTTTGATGCTTGCCGGAAAACATCATAGCGCAACTCGCCGTATAAATCTCGACTTCTTGCAGGTGACAAGTGGAGTGGGCATTCATTCTGTGGCAAGTGTTGGTCTTGACATCGCCGGAGAAAAATTTGAAGCATGCGCGTCAGGAAATGGTCCGGTAGATGCAGCAATCTCGGCAATCAAGCAAATTATTCGTCGCACGATGACGGTTAAAGAATTCCTCATACAAGCTATCAATAAAGGAAGTAATGACATCGGAAAAGTGCATATGACCGTTGAACATGACGGAAATTGCTACTATGGATTCTCGGCCAATACCGATATCGTAGCAGCCAGTGCCGAGGCATTTATTGATGCTATAAATAAATTTGTACACTAATCATTCAACCGAAATAACAATGGCTAATACGTTATTTGATAAAATTTGGGACGCTCATGTGGTAAATCTCATCGAAGGAGGCCCCACTCAATTATATATCGACAGACATTATTGTCATGAAGTAACAAGCCCACAGGCATTTGAAGGATTGCGCCAACGTGGATTGAAGGTGTTCCGCCCCGGAAAAACATTCTGTTCGCCCGACCACAATATTCCAACATTGAATCAAGATAAACCAATCAGTGACCCTATATCACGTAACCAGGTAGAGACATTGACACGCAACGCAAACGAATTTGGCGTGACACTATATGGCCTTGGCCACAAGAAAAATGGTATTATCCATGTGATAGGTCCGGAAAACGGATTGACATTGCCCGGATATACGATTGTGTGTGGCGATAGCCATACATCAACTCATGGTGCATTTGGTGCTGTAGCATTTGGTATCGGTACAAGTGAGGTTGAAATGGTTCTTGCATCGCAATGTATTCTTCAGCCAAAACCCAAAACAATGCGCATTAATGTCAATGGGGCATTAAAAGAAGGCGTAACAGCCAAAGATATAGCTCTTTATATCATTGCAAAGATGACAACAGGAGGAGCAACCGGTTACTTTGTTGAATATGCAGGTGACACAATCCGTAATTTGTCAATGGAAGAGCGCATGACAGTGTGCAACCTTTCGATTGAGATGGGAGCACGCGGAGGAATGATTGCCCCAGATGAAACAACGTTTGCCTATTGTAAAGGACGTGAGTTTGCTCCAAAAGGTGAAGAATGGGACAAAGCAGTAGCATATTGGCGTACACTCAAAAGCGATGAGGACGCTGTGTTTGATAAAGAAATTAACTTTGACGCTGCCGATATTGAACCACGCATTACATTCGGAACAAATCCGGGAATGGGTATCGGTATCAGTGAAGCAATTCCGGCACCCGATCCAGAAGATGAGGCAGGAAAAATATCATATGACAAGTCTCTTGAATATATGGGCTTTAATGTGGGTCAAAAACTTGAAGGATATCCAATTGATTACGTATTCTTAGGAAGTTGTACAAATGGACGCATTGAAGATTTTAGAGCTTTTGCATCATTTGTGAAAGGCAAAAAGAAAGCCGACAATGTGACAGTATGGCTTGTGCCCGGCTCATGGATGGTGACAGATCAGATAAAGGCTGAAGGTATAGACAAAATTCTTGCCGAGGCAGGATTTGAATTGCGTCAACCGGGTTGCTCGGCATGTCTTGCAATGAATGAGGACAAGGTGCCGGCAGGAAAATTGGCCGTATCAACATCAAATCGCAATTTTGAAGGACGCCAAGGTCCCGGCTCACGCACAATTCTCGCCGGTCCACTTGTAGCTGCAGCATCGGCAATAACAGGTGTGTTAACCGACCCTCGTAAATTTAAATAATCAGTTTCAGCTCAAACTCAAAGCCACAAAAAAAGAATATGAAAGAAAAATTCTCAATCATAACATCAACATGTGTTCCCCTTCCAATGGAGAACGTTGATACAGACCAAATTATACCCGCTCGCTTTCTAAAAGCAACATCAAGAGAAGGTTTTGGTGAAAATTTGTTTCGCGACTGGCGTTATGACAAAGATGGTAATCCCATTAAAGATTTTGTGCTAAACGATCCCACATATTCGGGCTGTGTATTGGTAGCAGGAAAAAATTTCGGCTCGGGTTCAAGTCGTGAACATGCAGCATGGGCAATAGCTGACTATGGATTCAGAGTGGTGGTTTCAAGTTTCTTTGCCGATATTCACAAGAATAATGAATTGAACAATTTTGTGCTACCTGTTGTGGTAACCGAGCAATTCCTAGCCGAGTTGTTTGACTCAATAGCACAAAATCCCCAAACAGAGGTAAAAGTTGACTTGCCCGAACAGACCATAACTAACCTTTCGACCGGCAAGAGTGAAAAATTTGAGATAAATCCCTATAAAAAACATTGTTTGATGAATGGTCTTGATGATATAGAGTTTTTGTTGTCAAAGAAAAACGACATCGAGGCATGGGAGTCAAATAAATAATCAGTTCATATCCCTACTTTATGAAAGTCGAGATATTAGATACCACATTACGCGACGGAGAACAGACTTCGGGTGTTTCATTCTCGGCCTCGGAAAAACTTGGTATAACTCGATTGCTATTGGAGGAATTGCACATTCCTCGAATTGAAATTGCGTCGGCGAGAGTTTCAGATGGAGAATTTGATGCAGTTCGACAAGTGTGCCTATGGGCAGAGCGCATGGGACATCTTGATAAAATAGAAGTGCTTGGATTTCTTGACAATGGGCTGTCGATAGAGTGGGTGAAAAAAGTAGGGGCCAAAGTGATAAATTTGTTATCAAAAGGCTCTGAGAAGCATTGTTTGTATCAGCTCAAACAAACTCCCCAGCAACATATAGATGTAATAACCCGCGAGGTGGAAAATGCTGTTGCGGCCGGCCTAACAGTAAATCTATATCTTGAAGATTGGTCAAATGGAATGAAAAATTCCTACAATTATGTGTATAACATGATGGACTCATTGCGACATTTGCCAATCAAGAGATTTATGTTGCCCGACACGTTGGGGGTGTTGAATCCTTATGATACACTCGCACATGTGCAACGAATGATAAAACGTTATCCCGAATTGCATTTTGATTTTCATGCCCACAATGATTATGACCTAGCAACTTCAAACGTATATGCAGCTGTATTGGGCGGTGCAAAGGGTGTTCATTGTACTGTGAACGGACTTGGGGAACGTGCCGGAAATGCTTGCCTTTCCAGTGTAGTTGCTCTCATTCACGATCAGTTACAACGTGAAACGGGTGTTGATGAAACAAAAATCAACAAAGTTAGTCGAATTGTTGAGTCATTCTCAGGCGTAGTTATCCCGCAAAATAAGCCCATCGTAGGAGAAAGCGTTTTTACGCAATGCGCCGGTATTCATGCCGATGGAGATAATAAAAACAATCTTTATTATAATGATTTGTTGCCTGAGCGCTTTGGCCGAGAACGCGAATATGCGTTAGGCAAAACGTCAGGCAAAGCCAATATAAAAAAGAATCTTGAGGCTCTCGGTATTGAGTTAAATGATGCTGAGATTCAGTTGGTGACACAACGCATTATAGAGCTCGGAGATAAAAAGGAACTTGTGACACAAGGCGAATTGCCCTATATCGTAGCCGATGTCATTAAACAAAATTCTTTGCCCGATAAAGTGCGAATAATAAATTATGCCTTGAATATTTCCCAGGGCTTGCGTCCAATGGCAACGATAAAACTTGCAATCGGTGACGATGAGTTCCAAGAATCGGCCGTGGGTGACGGACAATATGATGCGTTTGTAAAAGCCGTTCGTAATATCTACACCGAACGTTTGCATCGAGAATTCCCAACGTTGACAAATTACTCAGTAAATATCCCTCCAGGAGGTCAAACCGACGCCTTGGTGCATACAACAATCACATGGGATTTTCATGGACATATGCTCAAAACACGAGGCCTTGATGCCGACCAAACTGAGGCCGCAATTCAAGCAACAATCAAGATGCTGAATATAATAGAAAATTTATAGTATAAAACCATAACAACCGCTAAATTATGAATTTGAAAATAGCAGTGCTTCCCGGCGACGGTATTGGTCCCGAGATTTCAAAACAAGGAGTTGACGTAATGAGTGCCGTGTGTAAAAAATTTGGGCACACAGTATCATATAAATATGCCATTTGTGGCGCCGATGCAATTGATAAGGTAGGAGATCCATTCCCACAAGAAACATACGAAATTTGTCGTGATGCCGATGCAGTATTGTTTTCGGCGGTAGGAGATCCTAAATTTGATAATGACCCAACAGCAAAAGTTCGCCCCGAACAAGGTCTTCTTGCGATGCGCAAACAATTGGGCCTTTTTGCCAATATACGCCCGGTAGAAACATTTAAATGTCTTGTTCATAAGTCGCCATTGCGTGCCGAACTTGTAGAGGGTGCTGATTTTATTTGCATCAGAGAATTGACAGGTGGAATGTATTTCGGTGAAAAATATCAAGATGATGATAAAGCATACGATACAAATGCCTATACCCGTCCGGAAATTGAACGCATTTTGAAGGTTGCATTTGAATATGCGATGAAGCGCCGTCGCCACTTGACAGTAGTGGATAAAGCAAATGTGCTTGCATCAAGCCGCCTATGGAGAAAGATTGCGCAAGAAATGGCACCTAAATATCCCGAAGTAGAAACCGATTTTATGTATGTTGATAATGCCGCAATGCGCATGATTCAAGATCCTAAATTCTTTGATGTGATGGTGACAGAAAACACCTTTGGAGATATTTTGACCGATGAAGGTAGTGTTATCAGTGGCTCAATGGGCTTGTTGCCATCGGCATCAACAGGAGAAAGCACTCCGGTGTTTGAGCCCATTCATGGATCATGGCCACAGGCAAAGGGCTTGAATATTGCCAACCCATTGGCTCAAATACTTTCAGTTGCAATGTTGTTTGAATATTTTGACTTGAAGGAAGAAGGCAAACTCATTCGTGAGGCTGTAAATGCATCACTTGATGCAAATGTGCGTACCCCTGAAATTCAAGTTGAAGGAGGCGCAAAATATGGCACGAAGGAAGTAGGTCAATGGATTGTGGATTATATATCAAAAGCATAAAATAATTATTGCCAAATAAACAAGGGCGATGCGTTGAAACATGCACCGCCTTTGTTGGTTACATACAATAAGAGAAATTTTGAGATAAATATTTTGCAGAGTCTATCGAGTGTTTGTCGGAAAATAATTATCTTCGTAGAAAATTTCTATTTTCAGTAAAAAATAGCATTTAAGAGTATAAAATATGTCACAGTTGAGATTTAAAGTGGTTGAAGAAGCTTCTAATAGAAAGGCTGTAACGGTAGAAATTCCGTCGCAACGCCCCGGCGACTATTACGGAATATATGTATTCAATCGCAAGAAGATGAAAGAATATCTTCCGCCTGAAACTTACGAAGCATTGGTTTATGCCATTGATAATAAAGAATCTCTATCGCGTGAGATTGCCGATAGCGTGGCTGATGGCATGAAACGTTGGGCCATAGATAATGGCGCACGTCATTATTCTCACTGGTTTCACCCATTAACCGATGGCACAGCCGAAAAACATGATGCATTTATTGATTTAGACGGAAATGAAGGCGTGGTGGAAAACTTTGCAGGAAAGCTATTGGTTCAACAAGAACCCGATGCATCAAGTTTCCCAAATGGAGGAATTCGCAACACATTTGAGGCACGTGGATATTCGGCATGGGATATATCATCTCCGGCATTTATACTTGACAAAACCTTGTGTATCCCAACGATTTTCATTTCCTACACAGGCGAATCTCTGGATTATAAAACCCCATTGCTCCGAGCAATCAATAGTGTTGACCGAGCGGGGACAGCTGTTGCTCAATATTTTGATCCGTCAGTAAAGCACGTTGTGTCATATCTTGGTTGGGAGCAAGAGTATTTTCTCATTGATGAGGCATTGTACTCGGCGCGTCCCGACTTGGTGATGACCGGTCGTACTCTCATGGGCCATGAGAGTGCAAAAAATCAACAGCTTGAAGACCACTATTTTGGCGCGATACCATCACGCGTGGAAGCATTTATGCTTGATCTTGAAATTGAGTGCCACAAATTGGGAATTCCGGCTAAGACACGTCATAATGAAGTGGCCCCCAATCAGTTTGAATTGGCTCCAATATATGAAGAAACAAACTTGGCAAATGACCATAACCTATTGTTGATGTCAATTATGGCCGAGGTTGCACGTCGTCACAATTTCAGAGTATTGTTGCATGAGAAACCATTTGCCGGAATAAACGGCTCAGGTAAGCACAATAACTGGAGTCTTGGTACCGATACAGGAGTGCCTTTGTTTGCTCCCGGAAAAACTCCCAAGGACAATCTACAATTCATCACATTTGTAGTTAATGTCATGGCGGCAGTTCATCGTCACAATGGATTATTGAAGGCATCAATAATGTCGGCAACAAATGCCCATCGTCTTGGTGCTAATGAAGCCCCACCTGCAATTATTTCAATTTTTACAGGAAAACAACTCGGAGAAATTCTTGAGCGATTGGAAAATAGCAACAAAGATGAACTCATCAGTTTTGCCGGCAAAGAAGGGCTGAAACTTGGCGTTTCTCAGATACCGGAAATTATGGTTGATAATACCGACCGCAACCGCACATCTCCCTTTGCCTTTACCGGTAACCGTTTTGAGTTCCGCGCTGTTGGATCTACTGCCAATTGTGCGTCGGCAATGATTGCCCTAAATGCGGCAGTAGCAGAGCAACTCACTGAGTTTAAGGCAAAAGTTGATGCTCGTATTGCCGATGGAGAAGCTCTTGAACATGCATTGCTTGAAGAAATTAAAGTGCTAATTGTACAATCAAAAGCAATTCATTTTGATGGTAATGGATATAGTGAAGAGTGGAAAGCTGAAGCTGCATTGCGAGGCTTAGATTGTGAAACCAATGTCCCTAAAATATTTGATGCTTACTTGAGAAAATCGTCTATCGAAATGTTTAAATCGACAGGAGTATTTTCAGAGATAGAACTTCAAGCCCGTAACGAGGTTAAATGGGAAATGTACACAAAAAAGATTCAGATTGAAGCTCGAGTGCTTGGCGACCTTGCACTCAATCATGTATTGCCTGTGGCAACACGTTATCAATCACACTTGGTTGATCATATTCTCAAAATGAAAACCCTCTTTGCCGGAGAACGAGGAGAAGAACTTGTGAGCCAAGATTTGGCTACGGTTGAAAAGATTGCTGAGTATATGAGCATAATCAAGAACGAAACAGCCTTAATGGTTGAAGCTCGCAAAAAGGCAAATCGCATTGAATCGGAACGTGAAAAAGCGATTGCCTATCACGATACTGTTGTTCCCTCAATGGATACAATACGTGTTTACATTGATAAGTTGGAGTTAATGGTAGATAATGAAATGTGGCCATTGCCAAAGTATCGAGAGTTGTTGTTTATTAGGTAATTAACACAGTTTAACTATAAAATAGGGCCGAAGATTGCAACGTTTTCGGCCCTATTTGCGTCTAATGAGAAAAAACACTCTTTAAATCAATTGTTATTATGGTTAATAAGAAACTAAATTTCGTGTTAGGTATAGGTCTTGCGTTAGCACAGTCATCGTGTATAGTTATAAATACCTCAATACCTCACTCTGATGATGAGGTTGTGATTGAACAAACAATTAATCTATCATCTTTTGATGCTATTGATATAAGTGCGTCAGAAGTAGTGTTTAAGGTTGGCGAAGAAAACAAAATAAGTTATACAGTGTGCGAACCAATTGCCGAAGACGTTGTGATTGAAACAAATAACAACAAATTGAATGTAGGAATCAAAGGCAATCGTGGTAATCATATATTCAAGTGTGAAATCACATCTAAAAAACACCTAAAAGATATTGATGCGAGTGGCGCATGTAAATTTATCTATGAGGGAGATATTGCTCAAAAGGAATTGGATATAGATATATCAGGAGCAACGACATTAATAGTCAATGGAATGATTAAAGTAGAAGAACTCGACCTTGATGCATCGGGAGCCTCAACAATATCATCGTTAAACGTAGAGTGTGACAAACTTGATATAGATGTGTCGGGAGCATCTCAAGCCGAACTTAAAGGTAAATGTAGCAATGCTTTATATGATGCTTCGGGCGCTTCAAAAATATCAGCAAGTAATATGATTGCACAAGATGCGGTAGCCAATGCCAGTGGTGCTTCTAATATTGATATGTCGGCAATCGGAAATGTAAAGAAGTCGGCATCGGGAGCTTCACACATCTCTGTGAAGAAAGTAGAATAAATCAGCTTTTTCAACAATACAAAAAAGCGCTTTAGCAGTGGTTGCTGAGGCGCTTTGCTATGTATATGGGTGTGTTAATTTCGTGGGGCGATGGGGATGTTGGGGCGTGGTGGTCCTATTGTGGGGTTGGAGTGTTTGTTGTCCCAAAATAGGTCTTTCAATAAGTAGCCGGCATCAATGCCGATAGAGAAATCTTTGCTAAATCGGTAGTAGGGGCGTACGATGGGGACAGTCTCCATTGTTCCGTTGTAGGCATTGCGCGTGCGTTGTACTCCTAAATCCACTCCAAACTTGTCATTGAATCCAATTGTCATGTATCCGCCATAGGCTGTTTGGCCTATATATGGCATAGTCGCCGGGGAGTGATAGAATGCATCGGAATAGTATGTGCCAAAAAGCGTCAATGCGATATTGTCGTTAATTGCATAGGTTGCCGAGCCGTGAAATCCATAGTTGGAGTGCAATCCTCGGAAGTATCCATATTTGTAGGCATCGGCACTAACGGTGAGAGTTAGTTTCCCAAAATTTTGAGAAAGTGTAATGCCACCCGATTCAATAGACATGAGCCCCGGAAGAGTTGAGCGAGTTCCATAGGTGCCAACCTGTCCTCCGTTCCATGTCGCAATAGCACCATTGCCGGTGAAATCAGAGACATAAGGATTGCCGTTAACGATGGGAGCGGTGGGAGACGGCGCATATTCCGTTATTGATGACATATTAAAGTCATACCACTTAATATTGTCGATAAAACGTAATTGAGGAGTCACGAAAACCCGCTGAGGCGGCAGAGTGTTAGTCGTATCAGAAAGAGAATTTTCTTGGCTCCGTAACGATGTTATGGATAGAAAAGCCAACAATAATGTCGCAAGGTGTTTCATGCCTCATTAAGGGAATTTCTATAAATTCCACGAATTAGTTAAACAATAGTTGTCGGGAACTCTCTTTTGTGCGCTTTGTGTTTTTATTTGGCGTCTTTTTTGCCTTTGTCTCAATCGCATAGCTCGCTATGCTCATTCAACAAAAAATCAAAAATCCCCTCAAATAAAATTTAACAAATCACCACAAAGCAATTTATAGAAGTTCCCTTATAATGTTTGAGGCAAAGTTAGCTAATTACACCAATTCGACAATGCGTTTTAAAAAATCTTCACGATTACTTTGGGGTCCGTGTGAGGTATATTGACAATTATGCCATTCATTCCCGCATATCCCCACCGCATTTAGCAGATAAGGGATTAAATATCCTTCCATAAAAGAGCGATAAATCTCAGTCTCTCCTTGAGAAGTGGTGATGATGAGACTGCGACTGATCTTCAGCCCCGGAATCATGTTCCCGTTTTTATCATAATTAAATGCACTCCCACGCAACAGCACTTTATCGAAGAATCCTTTGAGCGATGCCGGAAGCATACCCCACCATATAGGGAAAATAAAGATTAATTCGTCGGTGTGTTGTAGCATTTTTTTGTACTTCTGAACGAGAGGGTCGGTTGTTTCACCTTTACTATACAATCTCAAGTCATCGGTAGTCATGGCCGGATTGAATTTTTCGGCAGAAAGATCGATAATTTGGTAACGGAGTTCTTCTTTGTCGAGCTTGTGAGTTATAGCATCGAGTATGGCGTGATTAAAACTCCCATGCCATGGGTGGGCAAATACGATGGTTATCATAGTGTGTATGTTTTTAATAGTTCTCAGTCGTAAAACAAGAATAGTAAAGGTAAAGTTTTTGTTGTTACAGTTGTTTTGCGTAAATTTGTGGTAAATAATAAACAATATCATTATGAAAGAATTAATATCAGTAGGTGTATTTATCGATGGCGGATATTATGCAAAAATAAATGAGGGTTTGCGTGACACTCTTAAGATGCGACTAAAACTTGATAGATTATTGGAATATATAAGAGGCATTGTTGCCGGTGATTGTGACGTAGAAATGTCGCAATGTCATGTGACTGAAGCTCATTATTTTAGAGGTAGATATCGTGCGAGCGAGGAAAATAGAAAAAATATTTTGTTGCGAGAACGAGCTTTTGAAGATACTCTCATCGAAAATGACGTAATTTTCCACTATAAACATTTGCGAGAAATGAATAACGGTGGGACTACTACAGTCGTGGAAAAGGGCGTTGATGTGTGGTATGCACTTGAGACCTATGAATTGGCTCAGTTCCGCGATTTTGACTATGTTGTGCTCATTTCGGGTGATGCTGACCATGAGATGTTAGCAAAGAAATTGAAAGCATTGAAAGTAAATGTTGTGCTACTCACATGGAAATTGGGCCCTCAATCATCAACATCGCCAAAACTCAAAGAAGAGGTGTGCATGCATGTTGAATTGGGACAAAAATGTGCTGAGGATAGCACATTATTAAATCGTCTTTGTAGTTCTATAAAGTAAATTTAGAGTTAATAAAAGTTATTATTTATATTCATTATAAATAATTTTGGTGCAAAATTTCGCTGTTAGGGCGGAATTTCGGATATTTGCACTCCAAAATTTGCTATAATAAATGAGATTATCGGAACTTAAAACCGGAGAAACCGGCATAATTGTCAAGATACAGGGCCATGGAGCTTTTCGCAAGCGTGTCATAGAGATGGGCTTTGTAAAAGGACGCCCCATAACAGCCAGTTTAAGCGCGCCATTGCGTGATCCGATTAAGTATAGTCTCATGGGGTATGAAGTATCGTTGCGTCGAAGTGAGGCTAATCTGGTAGAGATTATTCCGGTCAAAGACGCAGATAAACTTCCTGATTTCACTCATGTAAATGTAGTTGATGATAGTGCCGATGAAACATCAATTGAGTTTAGAGGACAAAGTCGCACAATTAATATAGCATTAATAGGTAATCCCAACTGTGGTAAAACATCTCTATTTAATATTGCATCAGGGTCACATGAACATGTGGGAAATTATAGTGGAGTAACCGTAGATGCAACGAGGGGAAAATTCAGCTATGGTGGGTATAATTTCAATATTGTAGATTTACCCGGAACGTATTCTCTTTCGGCTTATTCTCCCGAGGAGTTGTATGTGCGTCGTTACTTAAAAGATGAAACGCCCGATGTGATAGTGAACGTTGTGGTGGCGTCTAATCTTGAACGAAATCTCTATTTAAGCACCGAGCTCATTGATATGGACCGAAGCATGGTTATAGCTTTGAACATGTATGATGAGTTGTTGAATGCTGGGGCAACGCTTGATTATGAAACGCTTGGGAACATGATTGGCGTCCCAATTGTCCCAACCATTTCGCGCACGGGAGAAGGTATTAATCAATTGTTTGACCGCATCATTGAGGTGTATGAAGGTCGAGACAAGACAGTCAGACACGTTCATGTAAATCTTGGCAGTGACATAGAGTCGGGCGTGAGAATGATTAAAGATCAACTGAAGAGTGACACATCGGTCGATTTGCATTTCTCGCCACGTTATCTTGCTATAAAGATGTTGGAGCGAGATAAAGAGGTGGAAAATTTGCTCAGTGATTCGCCCAACTATAATAATTTGGTGGAGTTGCGTGACCGAGAAGTGAAACGCATTGAACGTTTGTGTGACGAAGATATAACTTCGGCTATCGCAAATGAGAAATATGGTTTTATTGCCGGGGCTCTTGCTGAGACAATGTCCGACAGCGAAAAAGATACAACACAGTCAACCCGCATTATTGACGCATTGGTTACAAGTAAGTTGTTTGGTTTCCCAATTTTTATGCTCATCATGTTTTTCATCTTTTGGACTACATTCCAAGTAGGGTCATATCCCATGGAATGGATTGATTCAGGAGTGAAACTACTTGATAAATGGGTGGGGGCAATAATGGACGACGGCCCTTTAAAATCGTTGATATCCGATGGATTGTTAGGTGGAGTTGGAGGAGTAATAGTCTTCCTTCCCAATATTATGATTCTATATTTTTTCATCTCATTTATGGAGGATTCGGGGTATATGGCTCGCGCAGCGTTTATCATGGACAAGATGATGCACAAAATAGGACTGCATGGTAAATCGTTTATACCTCTTATAATGGGATTTGGCTGTAATGTCCCGGCTTTGTTGGCTTCTCGAGCAATTGAAAGTAAAAGTAGCCGCATAATTACTATACTTATCAATCCCTTCATGTCGTGCTCGGCGCGATTGCCAATATATCTATTGCTCGCCGGCGCGTTTTTCCCTTCATGTGCGCCATTGGTACTATTTGGCCTTTATATCTTGGGAATATTGGTTGCGGTAGTTACGGCCAAGTTGTTGCGCCGATTCTATTTCAAGGTTGATGAAACGCCATTTGTAATGGAATTGCCTCCTTATCGTGTGCCAACGTTGAAAACGTCAATTCGTCACATGTGGGATAAAGGTGCACAATATTTGCGTAAAATGGGTGGAGTAATCTTGTTTGCAAGTATAATAGTGTGGGCATTGAACTATTTCCCTCATCATGATGAAGTAGCTACTTCTTCTGCTATTGCAACAGCTGCGCAATCGTCTGAAATCAATCCGGAAACAGATTCATTCTTAGAAATGATGGGAAAAGCCGTTAATCCAATCATGGAGCCACTTGGATTTCATTGGCGAGCAACGGTTGCTATTGTAGCAGGTATTCCGGCAAAAGAAATCGTAGTATCAACGCTTGGAGTTGTTGACGGAACAAGTGAATTTACGATGGCATCGGCTCTCAGTTTCATGGTTTTTGTATTGCTCTATTGTCCATGCTTAGCTTCGGTCACAGCAATAGTCAAAGAAACCGGGAATTGGCGTTATGGTGCATTTTCGGTATTCTACAACACGCTCGTGGCCTGGCTTGCAGCCTTCATCGTATTCTTAGTAGCGTCTTTGTTCTAAAAAGGTTGCGTTATTCCAATTCGACTATTGTAATTCCTGCGCCGCCAAATTGTACATGTTCGTCGCGGTAGCGTTTGACGCCTTGAATAGTGTCAAGATATTGTCGCAGATATTGACGTAATGCACCGGTGCCTGTGCCATGAAGAATGCGCACTGTTTGTGCGTTGAATTGAATTGCATCGTCAATAAAATAGGTAATTGCTTGAATAGCTTCGTCAACCCGCATTCCTCGCACATCAATCTCCTGTTTAAAGTTTAATTGTCGTTCACGAGAGCTATCGGTTGTGGCCCTTGATAGAGTAGAGGTTTGTTGCGATTGCTTGGGTTGCGACATGGTGTGCTTTAGTCGGTCAAGTTTTACGGTAGTTTTGAGCATACCAAATAGCACAACGGCATTCTTGCCTTGAATCTCAATGACTGTACCCACAGTTCCTTGTCCGTCAAGTTTTACGTTGTCACCCACATTAATGGCACGCCTAGAATCAGATGAAGGTTGAACAGGAGCTTTTTTCTTAGACTTAGGCGCTTTGCGTAGTAATGGGTGGTCGTTGTCGCTACTTTCGGCTTTCAACTGTTCTTTTTCTAGTTGAAGTCGGCGGCGAGCTTCTAATGTTTTTTCTTTATCGGCTTGAGCACGGCGAATGTCGTGAATTGTGCGCTCGATGGTTGCATTGCTTTCATCAAGAATGCGTTTAGCCTCATCACGAGCTTCGCTGATGATCTCGCGACGTTTCTCGCGAAGTGTAGTGGCATCTTCCTCATATTGAGCAAGTAACTGCTCGAGTTTTTTCTCTTTTTGGCGTATGGCTGTGCGCTTGTTTTCCCAATAACGCTTATCGCGTGTAATATCAAGCAGATATTTGTCAAGATTGATGTAATCGCTCCCCACAATTTCTTCAGCATCGGCAATGATGTTGGCCGGAAGCCCTGTTTTTCGAGCAATTTCAATTGCAAACGAGCTTCCTGGGTTGCCTATCGAGAGGCGGAAAAGCGGTTGCATGAGATGGCGATCATATAGCATTGACCCGTTAATGAGTCCCGGAGTATCTTCGGCAAAATGTTTGAGGTTTTGATAGTGGGTTGTAATAACACCCCACATGCGATTTTCGTTGAATTGGCGCAATATAGCTTGGGCTATGGCACCACCTATTTGGGGCTCGGTTCCTCCTCCAAATTCATCAATGAGGACCAGAGTTTTGTCTTTCCCGCGAGTGACGCAAAATTTCATGTTGCGTAGATGTGAGCTATAGGTACTCAAGTCGTCTTCAATTGATTGATCATCGCCGATGTCGATGAATATATCATCAAAAATGCCCACATGAGAGTTTTCATATACCGGGGGAAGTAGTCCGCATTGAGTCATATATTGCACTATGCCAACGGTTTTGAGACACACCGATTTGCCACCGGCATTGGGCCCTGATATAATGAGCAATCGATTTTCGTTGCTGAGAGTAATGTCGAGAGGAACGATTTCTTTACCTTGACGTTGTAGAGATTGCAAGAGCACAGGGTGACATGCATGATACCATTCCAATTCGGGAGACGAGTTTAGCGAAGGCATATTTGCTCCAATCGAAATAGCAAATCGGGCTTTGGCATGAATAAAGTCAATTTCGCCCAACAAAGAGTAGCTGTGTAATAGTTCGTCTATGTGAGGCCTCATTTCGTTGGATATGGCAGTGAGAATGCGTATTATTTCGCGCTTTTCTTCCATTTGAAGCTCACGAATGCGGTTGTTTGCTTCAACGATTTCGGCCGGTTCGATAAAGATTGTTTTACCCGATGCCGACTCGTCATGTACAATACCATTGATTTTGCGTTTATGCATAGGTGCAACCGGAATCACCAATCGGCCGTCGCGCATAGATGGTGTTGTGTCGGCTTCGATGTATCCCGATTGTTGAGCTCGCAACATTACACGTCGCATGATTGAATTGATTGTTCCGGTAGTGCTTGCCAATGATTGACGTATTGTTGCTAACTCGGGCGAAGCATTGTCTTTGATATTCCCAAAGCGGTCAAGAACACGATCGATTGCCGATGTGATGTGAGGAAATGGTGATAAACTTTGAGCTAATTTATCAAGAATGGGGTAGGGAGTAGTGTCATCTTCTCGATGTTTTGCGAAAAATGCCGAAATCTCATTGATGGCACCAAGAGATTGGCGCACTTTTAATAATTCAGGGGCAGGGATAAAAGTCCCGGGAACTCTAATTGCCTTTAAACTTGTGGTAACATCATGAATGTTTCCAAGGGGAATGGGTTCTTCTCCGGTTAGAATATTCTGCATTTCAGCCGTTGAACAAAGCCAACGATTTATGACGTCATATCGCGTAGAAAAAGACATTTCATTGCAATACTCAATGCCAAGTGAAGAAACACAATGGCTTTTTACCATCTCTCTTACAGTGGTAAATCCTATTTTCTGCTCAAAACTATTGGGATATATCATAGTGCAAATTTACGGCAAACTTTCGACACATCGATATTTTGCAGTAAAAATTATTGATATAATTACTATTGAAAGTGAAAAATTTGAGTGCGCAAAAAAATAATTGAATGTTTACTCATTTTAACATTCGGAGTACGCAATTGTTGCCCATGCGCGCTGCTACATTTGCAACAGAAATTAAAACCAATAAAATTTAAATGTTATGATTATCTCAATTCTATTAATGGTGTGGTTGGCAATTTTTATTATTGAACCAAAAGAAACAACAGAGCAACAATCAGAAGAATAAGTCCTGTCATAATAAACAAGCTGCACCATCGGTGCAGCTTGTTGGAAATGGATAGCCTTAAAAACTAAATTGAGTCATAAGGCAAGCACGGCGAGCATAGTTGTGGCTACCGTCGAAGTTTTGACGCTTGCCAAGATTCACTTCAGCTGCAACTTGTACTCGCGGAGTAATGTCCCAAAATAGGTTCATGGCGCCGTATAACCCATATTTATATGTAGAGGGGTCAACATGGTGAGCAGGAGTGAATCGTTCTTGACCAATTGTTGCGCTGGCAAATAAATTGGGGAGGAAGTGGTATTGCACGGCTCCATACCAAGCCCATGATGCCGGAGCGTACATTTTGCCAGGCTCATTTGGGTTGTTTATTAAGTCAAAATTAGTCATAATCAGATCGCCCGTCAAACTTCCATATCCCCGCCCGGTGTTTGCTGTGCCATAAATGGTTAATTTATCGGCCGGGCGGAAAATAGTGCTGAGTTGTAGCCCCCAACCAATGCGACTCTCATTAGACCCATTTACCAAGTCTTGATAAGGCAGTACGCGCATTATTCCGGAAAGTCGTATGTGTTGATTTTCTCCCCACCCATATTGACCAAATGTTGCAATGTTGGGGAAATAATCGTTGAGTTTGGCTGTCGTTTTATTATCAAATCCAACTTGCGAAGATGGCGCTTCAACCGAAGCTGCCATGGTCCAGTTGCGATTAAAAGAATGCAACCATCTTACCAATACGGCAGTTGTTTGAATTTCGGCTTGAGGTCCTTGCGCATCAATTAGCGGAGGAAATGCAGTGGGGTCTCCGAAAGTTGAATTGGCATATCCCACAGTCCAATCATTAACTGTTGCATACGCTTTTTTGAGTTTCATGCCCACCTGATTATATCCATCAAAATTTGTTTCGATGTATAATTGGTAGTCGCCTAAACGATGATTGCGACCAATGACTCTGAAAAATAGCGCGGTCCCTGCAGGTGTTGTAGATATTTTGCGGCGATTAACACCATCACGCGGCACAGAAATGGCATAAGGAATAAATCCATTATAGGGAATCACTCCGCCCCAATCATACCAACCGCGCATGCGTACAACGCCACCAATACCCATTGCTAATTGGCTGTCTTTACTCAAAAACAGGAAGTAGGGAGCACGTGGATCTTGAAAGTGTCGGAATTGATCAACATAAAACATGTCAATCATTGCTCTGATAGAGTCGCGAGAAGGGATATTTCCTTCTCCGAAGTACATGATTTTGTGGTCTTCTTTCAATGAATCAAGTTGAATTTCATAGTGAGTCTTTGCATCTGCCGCTAATGCGGCATTAATGCATGCAATAAAAATAATCAATGTCTTTTTCATAGATGCGAGTTTTTAATGTTTTTCAGTAATACTCAACAAAAATGATTTCCGATTGTTTTATTTGTAACTAAAAAATGATGTGAACAAATAAAAATATGTTGATTATGAATGCTATGAAAATTTGTTGCGACAATAATTGCAAGGCATGGTGGATTGTCGCGTTAGTTGGAATTTTGATGATGGTGTGTGGTATTGCCTACTGGTTTTGGCCCTTAGCCGGCTATTCGGTTGCCTCAATGCTTTTTGGTTGGATGCTTGTGGCCACCGGTGTAGTGCAATTGGTCGTATCTTCAGGTATTAATCGTCCTCGAAATTGGGGCTGGTGGCTTGTTGGCGGAGTCCTTGATATATTTATCGGGTTCATGTTGGTGAGAAATGTTGTATTGTCAGAATCGTTGTTCCCATATTTTCTTGCTGCTGTATTTGTCTATTGGGGTGTAACATCTCTAATCGCGGCAGTTGTAAATCGTGGATATAGATTTTGGTGGCTACGACTCATAAATGGTCTGTTGATGTTGTTTATAGGATTTTTCTTCCTCGAGGCCGGCTTTTTGCAGGATATATTAATGGCAAGTACATTAGTGTCATTGGCATTTATATATTGGGGTATTACAATGGTGATGACATCATTGGATATGAAACCGATTGAAGAAGATAGATGTGACTGATATTATAGCTTGATTCGAAACTGAAATTTAATTAGCAACGCCCGGGAGGGAGATTCTCATCTCGGGTGTTGACTTTGTTAAAAAGGTCGGCGAATGTGTTATTATTGGCGAAAAACGTAGGAATTTAGAATGAAAATGCGTAGTTTTGTACTATAAAGGTTAAACTATTCCAAAGACGTATAGTCATAGGTGTAATTTAATCAATGTATAACTAATTAAACTGATGAATTATGAACATAGGAAAAGTAATGTTATTGATAACTCTAATGGCTGGAATCGGTATGGGAGTTTCGGCTCAGAGTTATTATGATGATGACATATACTATGATTCTTCCAAAGAGAAGAAATCTACAGTTGTGAAGAAGAATTCGTCGGCAAGCAGTTATAATAACGGCTCGAATTATTCTTCCTATGTATATGACTATCCGGCTGCCGATAGCTATAATTTTGTGGGCACATCACAGCGAGACGTAGATGAATATAATCGCAGAGGCAATTATATTTCAACTGATACGTTGGCTGCTGATACATTGGCGAGTGATGACTTTGCATACACTCGTCGTATTGAGCGATTCCACAATCCAACAATTGTTTCGGGTTCAAGTGATGCACAATTGCAAGAATATTATTATTCGGCACAACAACCCTCGGAGGTGAATATATATATCAATTCGCCTTATTGGAATAGTTGGTATCCCGGGTCGTGGTATTACTCTTGGTCGTCACCATGGTATTACGATCCATGGTATGGTCCATCGTGGTATTCTCCTTATTATTGGGGGTGGTATAGTTATTGGGGACCATCATGGTATCCGGGCTATTATCCATGCTACCCACATTATCACCACTATTACGCAGGCCCGGCAACTCATCGTCCGGCCTCTCCTGGAGCCTATCGACCCGCTCGCCCCGGACAAAACAATTATACACCAGGTCATAGACCCAGCTATAGAGGAGAAGGTTCGGCTTATAGACCATCATCGGGTAGAGGTTCGGCAACGCAAGGCTCTTCAATGTCAAGTGGAAGACGCCCATCAAGTAGCCGTAATGCCGGAGTATCGTCGGGAAATAGTAACTCAAGTAACAATAGAAGCTCATATAATCGCTCGTCAAGTAGCAGTGAAAATCGTGGAAGTTCTTATCGCTCTTCGGGAAGCAGTAGCCGTAGTAGTGGCTTCTCAGGTGGAAGTCGCGGTGGCAGTCGCGGAGGCGGAGGTCGTGGTGGACGCCATTAATAGAATGAGTGTTTAGATATAACGATTAAGGTTCTATTTAACAGAATGAAATTATAGATTAATAATTGGATTATGAAGAAAACGATATTGACAATAATGGTTGGGTCTTTGCCTATGGTGATGATGGCCCAAAGTGCAGTTGATGCTTATCAGCTAGCTCAACCCGATTTGAATGGAACTGCTCGATTTTCGGCAATGGCAGGCGCTTTTGGCGCTCTTGGAGGAGACTTATCGACATTAAATCAGAATCCGGCAGGTATAGGTGTGTATCGTAGTAGCGAAATCGGGTTTACATTAGATCTGGATTTACAAGGTACAAAATCAACATCAATGGGGACATCACGAGATGCCTCTCAAACAAAGTTTAATTGCTCAAACTTTGGATATGTAGGTTCGGTTGAACTTAATAATGATGTGATGCCGTTTTTCTCATGGGGTGTTTCTTATTCTCGAGCAGCATCGTTTGATAGATATTATCGAGGTTATGTGCCTTCGTTGTCAAATTCAATGAGTAATTATGTGGCTAATTTTACAAACCAAGATAATTGGACTCCGGCTGAATTGGGCCAAAGTGATAATTATAATCCATATTTTTCTTCCGATATTCCTTGGCTTAGCATCATGGCTTATAACTCCTACATGATAAATCCAACATCTAATAGCGGAAACTTTAGCGGATTGTTTAATAACGACACTTTTGGTAATGCAGCATTTACTGTCAGAGAAAAAGGATATGTTGATGAATATTCAATCGACTTTGGTGGTAATATAATGAATACGGTGTATTGGGGCGTGGCTTTTGGTATTACAGATATTAGCTATACCCAAGACGCATATTATGATGAAGAATTACAAAATGCATCTGTGCCAAGTTCAAAGACCTATGGGACTGAATCGGGCGATGGCTGGTTTGGCCTTGGTAATTATCAGCACGTAAGAGGAAATGGCTTTAATTTTAAGGCCGGTGTGATATTTAAACCCATCAATGAATTGCGCTTAGGATTGGCAGTTCACACCCCCACCTATTATGACTTGAAACATGAGGCTTATTCGGTGTGTGATTTTAGCTATTCTTCAGGCTACGAGGGCTATCATGAAGCCGATGATGGTTATATAGCTTACTACGATTCAGACTTTAAAACACCTTGGCGATTGATTGCAAGTGCTGCAGGTGTTATTGGAGGACAAGGAATCTTGAGTGTTGACTATGAATATGTCGGTTATGATGCAATGCGTGTAAAAGATGGCTACGGTGATGAATATTACGATATTACCGGCGATATTAAAAATTATTATCAAGCATCTCATATTATCAGAGTAGGCGGTGAGTATCGTGTGACACCTCAATTGAGTTTGAGAGCGGGCTATAGCTACCAAACACAACCTGCTAAAGATGCAGCCATCGATAACGAAGAATATATATACACTTCAGGAACCAATCCGGCATATATTTTTGATAAAACTACTCAATATATAACATGTGGATTGGGCTATCGATACAAGAATTTTTATGTAGATATGGCCTATATGCACAAGATGCGTGAAAGCAAGTGGCAAGCATTTACCGCATTTGATGAATATGAAGTGCCATCGGCTGATATTAAAGACCACAACAATCAAGTGATAATGAGTTTAGGTTTTAAATTCTGATAAATTGTTGTAACTTTATACCCATAAAAGAAACGAGAAGAAGTTTCTTTTATGGGTTTTTTGTTTATTGAAGTCTCGTTTCCTATAAGTGTAGATGGTTATTATTTGCGATGAGTGAAGAATTACAACAAATAGATCTTGATAATCAGGAATTTCAGAACGTATGGAAGCTCATAAGCTATACGCGTCAATCGGTATTTCTAACAGGTAAAGCGGGCTCGGGAAAGTCAACATTCTTGAAATATATATGTGAGAATACTCGAAAAAAATATGTCGTATTGGCTCCCACCGGAATAGCTGCGGTTAATGTGGGAGGTGTGACACTTCACTCGTTTTTTCGCATTCCGTTAAAGCCTCTATTGCCTGATGATCCTGATTTTGCCGTAAGTCGATTGCGCTCACGCTTGAAATATCCCAAAAATCTTCAGAAAGTAATTAGGGAATTGGAGTTGATTATCATCGATGAGATCTCAATGGTGAGGGCCGATATCATTGATTTTATCGATAAAGTATTGCGTGTGTATGGTGGCAATATGAGAGAGCCGTTTGGCGGTAAACAATTATTGCTTGTGGGAGATATATTCCAGCTTGAGCCTGTGGTGACGGCCGATATGCGTGATTTGTTGCGTAAGTATTATCCCAATTCCTATTTCTTTAGTGCAAATGCTTTTAAACAACTGAATATTGTCCCAATCGAGTTGCGCAAAATTTATCGGCAAAATGATACTCAGTTTATAGAGATGCTGGACCGAATACGCATGGGGCATGTGTTGGCCTCAGATATTACAAAGCTAAATAGTCGCCATGGTGATTGTATAGATGAGGATAACGATAAATTTGTGATGACGCTTGCAACGCGTAGGGATATAGTTGACGCGATCAATGAGGAGCATTTGGCTCAATTAAAGACCCCTGAGGTTGAATATGAAGGAGATATCTCGGGCGATTTCCCCGAGAGCGCCTTGCCCACATCAATGGAGCTCACTCTTAAAGTCGGGGCTCAGATTGTTTTTATAAAAAATGACAGAGAACATCGGTGGGTAAATGGAACAATTGGGAAAGTAGTCAAAGCCACAGATGATTGCCTTGAAGTGCAACTTGAAAGTGGCGATAAACACATAGTTGAAAGGGCTTTGTGGGAAAACATTGAGTACAAGTTTGACGAAGAAACAAAGCGAGTGGTTGAGAAACAAATAGGTTCGTTTGTTCAATTTCCTGTAAAGCTTGCTTGGGCACTCACAATACACAAGAGTCAAGGATTGACATTTAATAATGTGATTATTGACATGGGAAGGGGTGCATTCTCAGGTGGGCAAACCTATGTTGCTCTGAGCCGTTGTAGAAGTTTCGAAGGTATTGTACTTAAAAGTACGGTAAATTCAAGAGATGTGTTTGTGAATCCTGCATTGACTGAGTTCAGTAAAACGTTTAATGATACTGTTGCTATAAATGGAGCGCTACAATATGCTCATGCTGATGATTGTTATAATCGCGCGGCAAAGGCATTTGACGAAGGCGATATTGCTCAATCGGTGTCTCTATTTGTGGAAGCTGTCAATTCTCGGAATGAATTGCATCAAGATGCTGTTGTGAGACTGATATCGCGAAAATTATCTATTATCCCTCAAATGAAGACTCTTGTGGCGGAGTATAAGAGTGAAGTGGAGCAGATGAGAGACAAGTTGAAAAGATTGGCAAAAGAATATGTGCAAATGGGATATGATTGCATTGAAGACGGGCTTGAATATACTCCGGCAATAGCCAATTTTGAAAAAGCGATATCTCTTGATGCCAATTGTGTTGATGCATGGTATGGAAAGGGGATTGTGTGGCTTGATGCCGGATTGATTGATGAGGCGTTGGAGTGCTTTGCTCATGTAGTTGAATTAGATGCGAGTCATTTTAAAGCCGCGTTTCAATTGGGACATGTGTATAGAAAGCAAGGGCAATTACATGATGCATTAAATTGGTATCTTGTTGCAAATGACATCAATTCCCAATCTCCTGAGTTGCTGGAGTGTATTGCTGAAATATATGATGAAATAGGAGATGAATCTCTTGCCGACGACTATCGAAAACTTGCATCGCGTCACCGTCGCAACAAACGCCGTAAAGGATAAAACAGGTGTAAAATAAAAGAGAGGGCTTTAACCCTCTCTTTTTCAATTATGCTCGAGATTTATGAGCCTAAGTATGTCTTTAGAAGTCGGCTCTTCTGACCTTTAAGTCGGCGAATCGCCTTTTCTTTGATTTGACGTACACGTTCACGTGTGAGGTCAAATTTTGCACCAATTTCTTCGAGTGTCATTTCTTGACAGCCAATACCGAAGAACATCTTCAAGATTTCGCGCTCACGTTCGTGGAGCTGACGCAATGCTCTGTCAACCTCTTTAGACAAAGACTCTTGAGTGAGTCCTGAATCGGCCATTGGAGAATCGTCGTTGGTCAATACATCAAGAAGACTGTTGTCTTCGCCTTCAACGAAAGGCGCATCTACTGAGATGTGGCGACCGGAAACTTTTAAAGTGTCCGCAATTTTTTCAACGGGTACATCAAGTTGTTCGGCAAGCTCTTCGGGTGACGGACGGCGCTCGTTTTCTTGCTCAAATTTAGATAGTGCTTTGCCTATCTTGTTGAGCGATCCCACTTGATTGAGAGGAAGGCGCACGATACGTGACTGCTCGGCAAGTGCTTGAAGAATTGACTGACGTATCCACCACACTGCGTAGGAGATGAATTTGAAACCACGGGTCTCGTCAAACTTTTGTGCCGCTTTAATCAAGCCAAGATTTCCTTCATTGATCAAGTCGGGGAGACTTAGTCCCTGATTTTGATACTGTTTAGCTACAGATACAACGAAGCGCAAGTTGGCACGTGTAAGTTTTTCGAGGGCCGCTTGGTCGCCTTGCTTGATGCGTTGAGCGAGTTCAACCTCTTCTTCAACTGTGATAAGGTCTTCTCGTCCAATTTCTTGCAAGTATTTGTCAAGCGACGCACTCTCGCGATTGGTGATTGATTTGGTAATTTTTAATTGTCTCATCTTCTGTTTACCAAGAATTAAACACGCAAAGATACGAAATTTATTTTGAACCACAAAACTCAACCCGGCACTGTGCAGTTTAAAAACTGTTAATGATGGCGTTTGGTGCTGTTTATTGTTACGAGAAATATGCGCGTGATAAAATTGTCCTGATAGATGAAGACAATGTGTGTACTCAAATCGGAATTAATATTGCGACGATATCCATATAATCATGTTGTAGATTTTACTGAAATTTAGTTATAATTGTCGATATTTTTGTTTCAGTCGCGGAGATATTGTAATTTTGAGTGTTATATTGATAAATGATTGAAGATGAAACATCGCATAATTCAACTGTTTTTATGTGTAATTATAGCCTTATCGGTTTGTGCCGAAGAGGTTAGCTCGCGTCAGTCGGTGGGATTGGTGCTGAGTGGAGGTGGCGCAAAGGGTATAGCTCACATAGGAGTTATTAAGGCTTTGGAAGAAAATGATATACCGATCGATTATATTGCCGGAACATCGATGGGAGCTATAGTAGGTGGTTTGTATTCGGCAGGCTATACTCCCGATGAAATGCTTGAATTGATTCAGTCTCCCGATTTTGCTCATTGGTCAACCGGGCAAATCGATGAAAAACTCACATATTATTTTGCAAAAGATGATCCGACTCCGGTTTTGATGAAATTTAATATAGGAGACAAGGATTCGACGCGAGTTAATTCAATCTTGCCACAAGGTCTCATAAATCCTTTGCCCATGAATTTTGCATTTATGGAGCTATTTTCGGCCTATACTGCTCAATGTGGAGGAGATTTTGATAATTTATATGTTCCATTCAGATGTGTTGCCTCAGATGTAACCCACAAGCGCAAAGTTGTATGCCGTGATGGAGATCTTGGCGATGCGATAAGAGCGTCAATGACTTTTCCGGTTGTATTTTATCCAATTGAGATAAATGGTGTATTGATGTTTGATGGAGGTATATATGATAACTTCCCTGTTGATGTGATGAAGGAGGATTTTGCCCCATCGATTATAATCGGCGTAGATGTATCTTCTCCCGAATCAGGACCTAAGGCTAATGATGTAATGGATCAACTTGAGGATATGATTATGCAAGGCAATACTGTTGCGCTAAGTGATGAAGATGGTATTTATATGAGGCTGAATCTTGAGCGTTTTGGTTTGCTTGATTTCCCAAAAGCCAAAGAAATATATCAAGTAGGGTATAATCGTGCAGTGGAGATGATGGATACAATATCAACTCGCATTAAAAGTCGTGTGTCGTTAAAATCGCGAGAGCTACAACGAAATGTCTTTAAGGCTAAAACGCCCTATGTTTTGTTTGATAAGGTAGATGCAAATGGAGGTAGCAAATCACAAAATGATTATATAGAATATCTGTTTACAAAAGGGAAAACCGATACTTTCGGCCTTGAACGCGCCAAAGATGCCTATTATAGAGCCATCTCGCCGGGGAAATTGAGTAATCTCATTCCTCATGCGTTATATGATGATAAAGATGGGTTGTTTGCCCTTGACTTGAATGCACGAGTGAAGGATAGTTACCGAATAGGATTTGGAGGTTATATCTCATCATCGACCAATAGCATGTTGTTTATGTCGGGAGGCTATAACACGCTTAGTTTTAATTCATTTGATGCTTCTCTCAATGCCTGGATAGGGCAGAGCTATATGGCCGGAGAAATGAATGCTAAAATGTATATGCGTTCGGCTGTGCCCTCATATTTGAAATTGCAAGTGGTTGCTTCGCGTCACAAGTTCTATGAGAGTGAAAACCTCTTCTACGAAGAAAATATGCCCACATTCATTACAAATTCCGAGGTATATGCCCGATTGTCATATTGTTTGGCGGCAGGGCGTAGCGGAAAGTTTGACATAGGAGTAGGTTATGGGTATTTATATGACCGGTTTTATCAAAGCGATGTGCTTGATTTTGCAACGTCAGAACGTGATAAATGCAGTTATAATCTTGGACAAATCAGAGCCGAGTATGAATATAACACACTGAATGCTATTGCCTACCCAACTTCGGGAGCATTTTATAACGTGACGGCTATTGGAGCGCTTGGCAAATATGATTATAATCCGGCTAATGTTGATGCTAAGATTGATGACAATCAATCGTGGGGACAAATATCATTGCAGGCTGAGAATTATTTTCCAATGGGTAACGTGTTCTCGCTTGGCACGAGTTTAAATGCACTTGCGTCAACAAAGAAATTGATTGATAATTATTATGCATCAATAGTTCAAGCTCCGGCCTATAACCCGACTGAGTCGTCCTACAATGCATTCAATCCTGCTTTTAGAGCAAATTCCTTTGTGGCCGCATCAATAAAACCGATTATAAAGATAGGGTCAAATTTGCAGTTGAGATGTGAGGCTCATTGTTTTGTGCCAATGCGAAAAATAGTTGAAAACAACGAGAATTTTAAACCCTATTATGGTCGTTGGTTCTCCGACCCGGAGTTTATGGGAGAGGTTTCTCTTGTGTTGAATTTGCCATTTGCCTCGTTGAGAGCCTATTCCAATTATATGTCCTATCCATCGGATAATTGGAATTTTGGATTTTCCCTCGGACATTTTTTTATCGCCGATAAATTTTTAAAGTGAGAAGTTTATTAATTCCACGAATGGTTAATCTATTGAATCATATCAATAAATCTTTTTAGTATCATCGGATTTTTTAGGATTAACGGGAGGGTTAAAATTATGACGAATTAATGGGTGACATTTCGTTGCATAATTAATAAAGCTACGAAGTATAGTAATTAAACTAAGGATTAAATTAATACACGGAAAACAAATTAAAAGCCAAACGACATAACTATATCTGGGGGCTCCAACCGATATCAATATCATACAAAATACAAAAAGGCCAACAGAATAAAGCATTAATATTATGCTCAAAAACATAGGAAGTCCTTTTCTTATAAAATTTAGGACTGAGATTATTACCAAAATTAGGCCAACAATTAATCCTGCATATAGAATATCGTCAAACTTAAAACAAAGCCAAAAAGCAAATAGACCTTGCACCAACCAAAATACAGAACCTATGATATAAAATATCTCTTTCATTTTCTTATTAATATTCCGTCTGGATTAATTGCCATTGCCCAAACTATTCATTCACTCCATATAAAACGTTTTCATCTGTCACGACAGATAGTTGACCATTTTTATATAAAAATACATACTGAATTCCTATTAAAGATATTATATCAAGAGATTTTGATGCTCTAACTTTTTTCATCCTCCCGGTTTTATGCAATACTATACCGTCTCCTTGTCTAAATAAATATTGACGATTTTTATACGCAAAATAATGGTCTTCACTTTCGTCATTTTTGGAAATGCGTCCAAGTGGCCTGTTTGTCACTGAAATCAAGACATAAGTCCCTAACGAATCGTTTAAGTTAACATTGTCATCAGGAGTAATTCCTTGTAAATATTGTGTTGAGGAAAAATTTACACGCACATAATTGTATTTTAGAGATCGCATACCTGCGTTATATCCATTATTGTATTTGCTGTCTGTCAAAACCACGGAGAGAGTTGAGTCTATTTTGTTAATCAAATCCATTTCCGTAATTTTTACGATGGGTATATTATACTCAATAATATCTTCAGCAAAAGAGGTAATAGGCAAAAATGTGGCACATACCAATATAATCCTAAGAAGGTAACGTTGAACTTTTGGAATATCCCATTTATTTGGCTGGATAATATTTCCTATGTTGTTTAGATGGCACATGATAAATAAAAAAAGATGGTAAATAAAATTTATTGGATGCTTGATTTTTAGATATTTGTTTGGCAAATGAAACATCATCTTCAAATGAACTAATGCTAATAGAGTGAGAATGATAAACACTTCTTAAATTGGGAATGCTTCTACATATCCTTATTTTGACCAATAAGCCAGATAAATAGAAGTAACGATGTTTAAAATCATAACTATTCCTAATAAGATATACAACACAAAGGGAAGTTCGATAAATGCAATCACACCCATAAATCCAAAATCTAATAAAAGTGCCACCCAACATAGAATAAGACCTATAACATGATATCTTTTAACGAAAAAAGAAATCAGGATACAGAATAATATTATGTATGCGATTGGACGTAAAAAATCTTCCATTCCGGCTCCTGTTACTGAATATATACTTATGCTCACTATAATCCAATATATTTGAATCATTAACAAAATAAGTTTATTTCTTGTACTCTTTTCCATGTGGGTTGTTGTTTTTTATTGTGTTATATATATCGTTGGGGAAATATGGCATAATTTTTATTCGCCTCCCTGGAAAAGTTCCATTGGACGGAGTTACTATATCTTCAAAGATCTTCATTTACAGAATAATATTTCCACTTGTTATTTTCATCTTGTATCAACATTGCTGAATGTCCGATAATGCCTCCAAGATTTAACACTGCAATACTATCACCATTTATATCAATATAAGTTAGCGGGTTGTTGGCGCAGTGGTTGTAGGGGGTGAGTGAGGGGTATTTGCCGGCGAGGGGATCTACGGAGATGAAGCTACCGGTCAAGATGTCGAGAAAGCGGGCGTTGTTGTCGTAGTAGCCGAGTCCTTGCATGTCGATGAAGGGTTTGCCGGTGTGCAATCGGTCGGTGACGGGGTCGTCATCGGTGAGGGTGAATGGCACGCCCGAGGGGTAGTAGTTGGCGGTCTGCAACAGGTTGCCGGCATATATAAATCCTTTTTGGTTCATAATTAAACACATTTAAGGTATTTATTTGGAGCGATATTATTCCTCAAGTTTCCTCAAGTTTTTTCTTTGGGCTTGTCGATAATCTTCTATTTCTTTTTCTATTTCTTTCAGTTCCTCTTCTGTGAGCTTAATATCTAATTCGGGGTGGTGAAATGGGTGGTCATAATTAAACTTAAACCAATACAGATATGCGATTGTTGATGTATCTGTGGGCATTTTAGTATTAGCGACCCAAGTAGTTCTGAAACCAGCATACCAATTTCCGATGATATTTATATAGTAATCCCATCCGCTAACATATTCAATCTTTTTACCTTTCAATTTTTCTGCTAATTTCTGACCTGGTCTAACTCCTTCAACAGAAAATGATGAATCGCCACAACTCATCACTAAAATATCATTATCTTCAGAGTAAACGACTGCAATTCTACATGAATCGGCATATATAAAATTCAATTTTTTTTTGGCTGCGTTATATGGAATTACCGTATAAACATCTTCAGTCTGAGTCTGAGTCTGAGATTGAGATTGTGACGATATCACATTAACTCCGACCAAATAGGCCATCAAAACATAAACAAGTTTATTCATAGATCTTTCTTTTAAGTTCGTCAATTTTATCTTGATTAATTGGGATATCGGGTTGGGATTTTCTAACAATATCTGAATTCAGAGGATTATCCCAACCATTAAGAGCTGTTTTTGCCGTTGGAGTAGTTTCTAATCCTCCCAATCCATAAACAGTAGTTCCTTGATATGTACCATTTGTTCGTACAATTGTCATAGAATGTTCAAATTGTGCTGATGTACCATAACCATGATATATAATCTTATCCATTTTTTTGCATCTTCAATATCAACAGAAATATAGTTGTCATTTTTTAGTAATATTTCAGTTTGATCTGGATTTATCCAAAATTTACCGTCTGCAAAACTGTAACCATGACAATTAGTATCCCAGCCTGGGAATTTGTTAATATTATTTAGTACTTGAATCGGCATTTCATTATCTGTAAATATATACCCAATTTCAACTATTGCATAGGATACTTCCTCATGGTAATATAATTCTTGCCTTTGATCTGTAACATAAACGACATTTCCATTTTGATCTCTTAACACTTTACCATCTGGGTCAACATAAGACAGCGGATTGTTGGCGCAGTGGTTGTAGGGGGTGAGTGAGGGGTATTTGCCTGCTAAGGAATCTACGGAGATGAAGCTACCGGTCAAGATATCGAGAAAGCGGGCGTTGTTGTCGTAGTAGCCGAGTCCTTGCATGTCGATGAAGGGTTTGCCGGTGTGCAACCGGTCGGTGACGGGGTCGTCATCGATGAGGGTAAATGGCACGCCCGAGGGGTAATAGTTGGCGGTCTGCAACAGGTTGCCGGTATATATAAATCCTTTTTGGTTCATAATTAAACACATTTAAGGTATTTATTTGGAGTAATATTTTATTGAAGGTTATCACAATTAATAGATTGAATTAATCGTGTCATGGGGTGCGCTTTCGTCAAAATCCCATGGATAACGGTCCCAATCATCGTGCGCGGGAAATTCCCCCGTTGATTTATACATGTGACCGGCATACTCTCCATAACGAAACCTTATATACCAATCGATGTCCCTATCAGCAAAAAACCCCTGGCTGATTATATAATCTTTAATTTTTGTCGGCCGATAGACGTCTGTAATAACACATTCTCTAAATATAAATTTTTTATTTTTATATTTCACTGCATATATCCCTCTCGGGATATCTGATTTAAAAACACTAACAATCACATCTATATCTCGTAAATTCACCTCTCCTGAAATTTCACTCCATTCAGAACGGTCATACTTATTCGGGTGAATAATTAATGAGACATTATAGAACTCTCGAGTTTTGCGAAGTTTTTCAAGATCGATTATTGAATCAATCGTGTTAAAGAATCTCGGAGAAAGAATTTTACACTTATATGGTTCTAAAACACTAAAATATGTTTGACCTTTAATTGATGATGGAATGAAAAGTATTGCAATCATCAGACCAAAAATGAGATGGAGACGTTTTATTATCATTTTCATAACTTTATTATTTATTATCACTGATACTTCATTGGCTCTTAAAATGGGTAATATCGTTTTGATTTTACATAAAAAATATATAACCACACATTGTTGCGACTATTCTTTGGTATTGCCTTGCAAAAATAATCACGATGAACGTTTTTTACAAAAAATTTAGTTCGCTTTTAGTTCGCTTTTTATACTACATTTATTTTCAATGCGTTACAAGAGCGCTTTTGTTACTATTTATACCCACTCACTACCTTAAGAGGTGAGTTTTTCTTTGGACATAAGAACATAATGACATAATTTTTTGTCTCTGAAAATCTGTTCTTCTGTTCTTTTGTCTCAATCAGCTGCTCACTTGATGTAGGGGAGCTGTCACGTAGTGACTGAGGGGTACTGCATCATACCACCTCCCGGCTTCGCCGTACTCCTCCTACCTTAGGAGGAGAGCTTTTCTACTTTAGTGGAGGAGCTTTGATACCATAATCTTTAGTTTTAGGCATAAAAAACATAATTTTTTGTTTTTGGACATAAGAACAAAATGACATAATTTTTGTCTCTGAAAATCTGTTCTTCTGTTCTTTTGTCTCAATCAGCTGCTCACTTGATGCAGGGGAGCTGTCACGTAGTGACTGAGGGGTACTACGATGAGCATTAGCATCATTCTACGTTTATACCCCTCCGG
>JAFVPD010000019.1 GCA_017505535.1 Muribaculaceae bacterium | reverse complement strand
TGAACGTGCTTTTAAGAACCTTAGGGCTGGCATAAACAAACAGGACTCAAGTATTAGAGCCATGCTCACTCAACCTATACTCACTGCTCAGCGTGACCTATATCTTAAAGAACTGGAACTTACTAAAATTCAAAAACAAAATGCCAACCTCGTCAATAGTATATTGATAGTAATTTTGATTAGTGGTATAATTCTAATAACATTATATTATTTTTATACAAGAAACAAACATCGCGCACAAGCCGAAAAATCTAAACGCATTATAGCCAACAGTCAGAATTTAGCTCAACAAATCGAGTTACTCTCGGCCAAACTATCATCGCAAGAACACGAACTACACACAGAGAAATCAATAACCGACACTCTGAAAAAAGAAATCACAGCAACTAAAACTCTACTGCAATCTCTAAAATTACAGCATGAGACTAAACTTGAAAATCAAGATCGCATTAGAGCAGCTATCACATCTTCAAAAGAGATACAACAAGTGAGGTCGTTAATCGATAATAACCAACCTATTGCTACCGATTTTTGGAAAGACATTGAATCGTTAATCCTGACATACTACCCTCAATTTAAAGACACATTATTGGAAATTTGTTCCCTCAACGAAAAAGAGTACAAACTATGTATTCTGCTTAAGGCTGAATTCACTCCAACCGAAATCAGCAAAATTTTATGCTCAAGTAAAGAAAATGTATCGTCAATGCGACGTCGTTTATATACAAAATTCTTCAAAAAAGCAGGGAAACCCAAAGATTTTGATGATTTTATAGTCAAATTGTAGTCTGTTTAGCCCTTTGGTAATCAGAGGTTTACCCACCGCCATTGAAAATGCACACAAAATGCACACTCTTTTTGTGCAATTATTTAATAAACTCAAGTTAAATTTGCGCCCAAAAGCTCACCTGATTCAGGTGAGCAGCTAATTGAGACAGATGAACAAGAATGTGAGTGAAATTTTTTGAGACAAAAGAACAGAAGAACAGGTTTTCATAGACAAAAATTATGTCATTTTGTTCTTATGTCCAAAAACAAAAAATTATGTTTTTTATGTCTAAAACTAAAGATTATGGTATCAAAGCTCCTCCTAAGAAATCAAAGCTCTCCTCCTAAGGTAGGAGGAGTACGGCGAAGCCGGGAGGTGGTATGATGCAGCCGGTACACGATTGCGAAACCCACTGCAACACGGCGAAGCCGGGAGGAGGTATGATGCAGTACCCCTCAGTCACTACGTGGCAACTGCATCAAGTGAGCAGCTGATTGAGACAAAAGAACAGAAGAACAGGTTTTCAGAGACAAAAAATTATGTCATTTTGTTCTTATGTCCAAAGAAAAACTCACCACTTAAGGTAGTGAGTGTGTATAAATAGTAACAAAAGTGCTCTTGTAACGCATTGAAAATAAATGTAGTATAAAAAGCGAACTAAAAGCGAACTAAATTTTTTGTAAAAAACGTTCATCGTAATTATTTTTGCAAGGCAATACCAAAGAAAAAAACTTGAGGAATAATATTACTCCAAATAAATACCTTAAATGTGTTTAATTATGAACCAAAAAGGATTTATATATACCGGCAACCTGTTGCAGACCGTCAACTACTACCCCTCGGGCGTGCCATTTACCCTCACCGATGACGACCCCGTCACCGACCGATTGGGCAAACCCTTCCCAAGCATGTCGATAATCGCTCACGAATTTAAACATAGCTCTCAATTTGATACGGGAGAATTAAGTCTGAGCGAAGGGAAAACATATAAAACGCCATTATTATACGATAAAATTGATGAAGTAGAGGCGTATAAACGCGGGAGTTATTATGGAGGCCCTAAATATAGTATTGATAATCTCCCTCAATTATATGCTGCACTCTCTGATACTCAGAGAAATTGCTTTAATGTTAAGGAATTGAAACAATATGTAGGCATAAATTTATCAGAGAAGCATGTAAACCAATTGAAACATAGACTTAGGACCACATTTCAACAAGCTGTTAGATTCAATGGAACCACGTATTATTAGTTATATGAGTAATTTAGGTAAAATAATCGGTTTGATTATTTTATATATCGCTTTATTTGGTAGTTGTAGTGTTGGTCAGCGACATGTGCAACGAACCGGGTTATATCGACTTGTAAATGGGTATGATATATATGCTACGATTTCAAATAGGTGCGAGTGGCCAAAAGAAGCTCTAGTAGAGATTCAAAACGATAGCATAGTAACGTATTATATTCAGGGTAAACAACCTATTGTGGCCGAATACATCATAAAGAATGACACCATGATTGTACATTCTGATAAATTTGAAATCGATTTTATCTACGATGAAATTGAATATGACTCATATATTGTAACCATGTCACCTGAAACACCTCTCATTAGTCATGGCAAATTGAATGATTTCCAAGTAGGTGATTGTGACACATTTCTTATTAAAGATGATTTTGCCTTGTTAATAGCCACTAATTCCCGAAACTTAAATTCTCATTTAGTTCGCATAAAACCCGATAATAAATCGGAGATAAGATAACATTAATATTAAAACCAAATAGATATGAAATTTGCAGTGTTTTTTATTTTTGCATTAAGTGCTATTGGAATTTCTCACGCAAGCGAGCCTAGATTGTTGAGTTATAAATATGGCCCGCCAGTAATATCTAAACTGGATAGTGTAGAAATTAAACTAATTAATTGGAACGTGAATTTTGAGGAATATTACGGTATTGATAGAAAGGCGTTTGATCAGACTTTTGAATATATGAGCAACAATTCTTTAAACAATAATTCGATTGCATATGTCAAAATAAAAGATGAACTATCCTTAGATATGTTTCTGTCACTTATAATGTGGACAATCGAGCCATATCCAAGTGAAGCAATCTCAATTTTCCCCAATGAAATTTTGAGGCGGAGTAAAGGATATAACACAGAGAATCACGGCATAATGCAAGGCTCCGCATCAAACGACGACCCACTCCAAATTAGAGGTAAGATAACTCTTTACACACCGTACGGAAGAAGAATTGCCTACATATCTAACCATTCGATAGACATTTTAAATCATCGCTACAGATTAGGCAAGGCTTTAGAGGATTTGTTATTAAGCATAAAATTCACCTATGAAAAAGGCTCAGGCGTAATTTAGTGTGGGTATGCAAAAAGCTTAGAAATGCGAATCACCAATTAAGGTGAGAGCAAAAGCTCCTCCACTAAAGTAGAAAAGCTCTCCTCCTAAGGTAGGAGAACGCCGAAGGCCTCGCATGTGGGCGAGCAGTGTTAGTCGGCGAAGCCGGTACACGATTGCGAGACCCACTGCAACACGGCGAAGCCGGGAGGTGGTATGATGTAGTACCACTCAGTCACTACGTGACAGCTCCCCTGCATCAGGTGAGCAACTGATTGAGACAAAAGAACAGAAGAACAGATTTTCCGAGAAAAAAATTATGTCATTATGTTCTTATGTCCAAAAACAAAAAAATGTTCTTATGTCTAAAGAAAAAATTTTTTGGTCAAAACGAAAATCATATATAGTTTTGTGACAGTATTCATCTATAACCCAAAATATACTACCATTATGAAACAAATTTTGAATTTATTGGTCTTGCTTGTGTCGTTCAGTGCATTTGCACAAGACTACAAACCGCTCGTGCAAGAGAATTACAAGTGGGAATGTGTATTAAAGTACAGCAATTACACTGAGACAAAATCTTATCCCTACACCATTGAGATCAAAGGCGACACTATCATAAATGACGTAGCCTATAAACAATGTTTTTACACCTTTGCCGATAAAACAATCGGCGACAATATCCACCCCATTGCATTCCTGCGCGAAGACCTTGCGCAGCAAAAAGTCTATTGTCTCTATAATGAACAATATGAGCCAATGGATATCCAAGACTTTGTGATTTCAGGCCCGATAGAAGAGATACTTCTCTATGATTTTGCCAATATTGCCAACCCCGACCAATTCTGGTGCGGAGGATATAACCTATCGACCGATTCGGTTGAGATTGCCGGCCGCAAGCACCGATTTTTTGCCATCACATCAAGCGATTACTATCCCGACGCAGTATTTAACATAATTGAAGGCGTAGGATTCCTTTCGGCCAATGGACTCCTTTGTGGCGACCTCCTCACGTTGGGGAAAATGCTGCCAACCGGATACCCCAAAACCATTTTGGAATTCCAACGATTGACCGACCTCCAAGGAAATCTCCTCTACGACAACACCCGGCCCCCGGCTGCAATCAGCGACATTCTTTCCGACAAGAGCAACAACCTCGTTGACGTGTTTGACATCACAGGCACATGCATCGCTCGCGCAACAACCCCCTCGGCAATCAACTATCCCCCGGGCATATATATAATACGCCCACGCAATCACCATTCAACCCCACGCAAAATCATTGTAAGATAAATCACGATATTCCATCATTTGGGATTTTATGATGGGTCGGGGTTAAGGCGCGAGCCTTGGCTCCGATTTTTCCAAAAAGAAAACCCTCGCTCCATTCTCTCCCCAAAATCTGTCATTATGTTTTATGTCGAAGGAAACAAAACATGTCTTTATGTCGAAAACTAAAATATTTTGTATTTCTGTCAGAATAACAACCGAAATATACACTAAAATAGCCGCTATTTCGTAATTTTGGTGTATATTTGTGCTTGTAATGTAAACGAAAAAAAGTGTGTTTGTTATGGCCCTGAATCTTAAATACCGACTATTGACCACAATCAGCGCCCTTTGCCTGATAACGCTCATGGCTTCAGCAAAGCCCGATGACAATATAGTACTCGAAAATGTGGAGGAAATCTATACCATAGTTGCGTCAAAAGACAGTGCGGTTATAGAAAAAGTAAAAGTCAATAAAGAATTGACCTTTACGGCTCAACGTGTCGATGAAAAGGCCTATGCTACCGAATATTACAACTCATATATCTCAGTCGATAAAGCATCGGCACCCGGCACTAAACCGGTTTACCTCTCCGATATAGATGATGGCATTTTCTATGACGATTCAAAGCTTTGCGGACTCGGGTTTGAGGTGAAAAAAGGTAAACCGGCCACGGCAAAGTTTGAACTGACGTTCAACAGCCCCGAGTATTTTACCACCATTGCACTTGCCGAGAGCTACTATACGCGCAACAAAATTGTGAAAATCATTGTGCCGCAATCGTTGGTGTCATCAATCAGTGTGGTTGAGAAATCCTTTCAGCCCAACATTGTTTCGTCGGTCGAATCCGGCAAAAAAGGGGAACGCATCTACACCTATAAGGTCACAAACATGGAGAAGATAAAGCGTGAAGAAGCTGCCCCTGAAATCTCGGCCATCGTGCCTCGCATTTATGTTATTGGGCATTTTGCCGATTGTCAAGCGCTATACCGTTATCTGCATGCATTTACCGACGAGCCCGACCCGGGTATTGAGGAGGTCAATAAACTTGCTCAAGAACTCACTATTGATTGCACCACGCAGGAACAACGCATCAGCCGATTAACTCATTGGGTGCAACAATACATCAGATACATTGCTGTCGAGCATGGCGAATATGGCCATCGACCCGACCTCGCAAGCGAAGTGCTGCGCAAACGTTATGGCGATTGCAAAGGCATGTCTTCGCTACTCAAGGCGATGCTCATTGCGGTGGGCATTGATGCCCGATTGGCATGGATTGGAACGAGGGCCATTGAACAGGATTGGAGTGAAGTGCCAAGTAGCAGCTCGGGCAACCACATGATTTGCTCGGTGGTCGATGGCGACTCGATACTGTTTATTGATGGAACAGCGTCATTTCTTCCCATCGGGAACTATTCCTATAACATTCAAGGACAACAAGCCTTGATTGAAAACGGCGACACCTATATGCTTCATCGCGTGCCACTTCAGTCGCCCGACAACAACTGTGACTCGCTAAGGGCGGTAATGGCTATCGATGGCGATTGTTTGGTGGGAACTCTTGATAACACTCTCTCCGGCTCCTCTCGAATGACATTCTGTTCGGCTCTTAACCGAAATGATGTAGCTTATCGCAACGACTTTTTGTTGAGCTACATGAGTTATCCTCGCAAAAATGCCGAAATTTCCAATATCAAAATTTCGGGCGATTCAATCACCGATGTCTTGACAACTCTATCGGTACAAAGTCGCGAGCATGGCGCATGTCAGCACCTGGGTGATGCTATCTATGTTGAGCTATTGCCTTTGCGCACCAAAATTATCGAGACCTACGATCTAAAGGACCGCATTCTCGACATTAGATTACCCAATCCCAAAGTGCTAATGAGCGACTTTACGCTCGCAATTCCCGAAGGCTTTGCTGTTGACTACATTCCCGAAGAATATTGCATCGATAACGAATGGATTGAGGCTCACATAGCTTATGCTTTTGACCGGAAAAATGTGACTTGCAAAGCAAGTCTGAAAATTAAAAACACATTGGTCCCTCTCGACCGTGCTAAGGAATGGAATAAAATTGCTCGCCAATTTAGCCAAGCTCTTTCGCAACAAATCACTTTGAAGAAGATAAACCTGTAAAAACATTTCAATATGAGACGATACCTTGTAGTTTTAATATCAATAATCATCATGAGTGTATCGGCTAATGCCGCTCGCGATGAAAAATTTTTCAAGAAAGCCGCTGAATTTGTTTGGGGAATGAACGTGCCTCAGTTTGACCCTAAAACACACATTCCCGACTCCTCGCTCTATAATAATGAGTCGGCTGTGATTATTGCCGTCTATGATTTAGTTGGGGTGAAACACGTTGAACAAACCAATATTTCAAAATACCGAACAACCGGTAGGGCTTATACCAATGCGACCGAGGCCAAAATAGTCCATCGCTGCATGGTGAAACTGATGGACCAGAATGCAGTCGAAAAATTCTCGGAATTTGATATCAGCGCAAAACAATCATCGGCCATAAATAGCTATTCCTATCAGTACAGCAACTCTGCTTTTGGGGCTCGCGTTCACAAGGCCGATGGCTCAATTATTGAAGTTGACTGTTCCGAAGCCTATACTGTTACTCAAGGAAAAGGACGCAAAGAGGAAGAGGTAGAGCACAAAGTGGCAATCCCGGGGCTTGAGCCGGGCGACGTGTTGGAATACTTTGTTTATGACGAGCAGTGGGTAGATGAAAAAGACCTTGCTCCAATGATTTTCCCATTTGCCTATGCCCACCCGGTGATGTATTTTAAAATAGAATGTCAGGTTGACCCTATTTTGACTATCGAATATCGCACTCTTAATGGCGCGCCATTGTTGATGGGCTCTGTGATGAAAGACGGAACTCGGGTCCTGGAGGTTGAGACTATCAATCTTACAAAGGCTGAATCGGGAAATTGGTTAGCTCCTAATCGTCAGCAACCGATGATTAAAATGTACATTCTGAACAACAATTCTACGATGGTATATCACCCCAAAAGTGCTCGTCGCGGTGGGGTATTCTGCAACTTGCCACCTGTGCGTTATTACGATGATATTTCTCACGTGTTGCACGATTTGGTGCTTCCAAAGAGGGTGGCATCAAGAGCTACTAAGATTGCTAATAAATACATTGAAGCTAATCCCAATTTAAATCAACGACAAATAATCGATGCTGCGTGGTTGGCAACTATCTACTCGGCGCTGATTGATGAGGACAGCCATGATCAAATGAATCTATCGATATTCTTTGCCGATGTGCTCAAAAAACTGAAAGTAAAACCCATGGTGGGTATCGGTGTCATAAATTCTCGTGCCAAATCGCCCATTACTGAAATCCTATCGTGGAAAGAACCAACTTATATGAATATGGTTGGCGATAGCTGCTACATATATACCAACGACCTATGCTTCCAACCGGGTGAGTATATCGGCGATTTTGAGGGCGAAAAAGCCGCCGTACTATGGGGCGACCGTGATGATTTTATCAACATATCGGCTGTAGAAGCAACTCTCCCAACGTCGAGAGCCAATCAAAATACATTCCGCTCGCAAATAAATGTATCGTTCAATCCCGACGACAATACGATACTTAATCTGCAACGCTCTGTGAATTTTACCGGCGCAAATAAAGAATTTGCTTCAGCTCTCATCGATCGAGGACGTTATCTGCGCGAGTTGGAGGCTTTCTTAGGAATTCCCGAGAAGGATCAATATGAACTAAAAACCGACTCGGTCAAAATCAAAGAGGTAACAGAGAAGAATTTCCGCACCGAAGCGAAAACTATACTTGGTGTTGAGCCTCGTGAAATATATAGCTATGAGATAAAGGAAATCGGGGCTTTACCCGGCAGCCCAAATCTCTCCTATACGACGAATTGCGACGTGGATAACCTTGTCAAAAAAGCCGGTCGCGACCTCATCGTCGAGGTCGGAAAATTGTTTGGTAAACCCTATGAGGTAAAGGGTACTGAACGTGAACGCAAGGAAGCAGTTGTGCGCAACACGCCGTCTCAAAATCGATATTCTCTCTCTCTTGAAATTCCCGAAGGATACACCGTAAACGACGCAAGTTTGCAAAAAATAAACACCAATATCGCCAACGAGTGCGGCGCTTTCTATGCTCAAGCTCGAGTTGCCGAAAACAAACTCGTGGTACAAGTCAACGAGCGATATTTGCAATATGTCGTGCCTATTGAACGCTGGAGTAAATTCCTCGAACTCATTGATGCGTCTGTCGCTTTCAGCAATGCGTCAATCGTGCTTAATAAAGTCAATTAGCCGACAAGGTCTTGGTGTGGGTTACACATTCAGGCACTTCGGGTAAATAGTGAGTGACATAAATCAGTGTCAGGCCATCACGAGCCACCAAGTGGTTGATGATTGCTCTGACACTCCTTTTTCGGAGCATGTCAAGCCCATGCAAAGGCTCGTCAAGTATCAGCAACTCCGGCTGTTTGATAAATGTGCGTGCAAGCAAGGCCAAACGTTGTTCGCCGGTTGAGAGCGTGTTGAATCTGCGCTCGGCAAGATGCTCGATATGGAGCAATTGCAACCATCTCATCGCTTCGGCAAGTTGGGGCGAGGTTACCCGTCTGAAATCGCCTATGGTGTTGTTCAATCCCTGGGCCACCATTGTCTTCACGTCACTCATGCTGTTGAAGTATAGATGCATCTCAGGCGAGATATAACCTATGCGACTCTTGATGTCCCAAATGGTTTCGCCGGTGCCGCGACGGCGGTCAAATAGTGTGATGTCATTGTTATAACCCTGTGGATTGTCGGCATAGACCAAGCTCAGCAAGGTCGATTTCCCCGAACCATTGGGCCCGGCAAGAGCCCAACATTCGCCCGATTTTACCTCCCAATCTACCGAATTGAGTATCGTGCGCTTACCATATCTCACGCAGCAGTTATTGAGCTTCATCACGGTATTGACATTCTTGTCAATCGGCTCATCTCGAGTGGGTAATTTCTCGAGGTCGATGGCATAATCAAAAAGATGATTCATGCTTTGGCGCAGTTTACCGATATCGCCTGAGCGTGCAATAGCCGCTCCTATTGTCATCTCTTTGAGTGGGATTATCGTGTCGGTATATTTGGGTATATCAACGGTGTTGCACAGTAGCATAATCACATCTACTCCTCGAGCAGCAATATCAGCAATAGTATCATCAAGTAGCTCTCGCGAGGCGCTATCAAGACCTATATAGGGGTTGTCCAATATCAGAACATCGGGCAAATCAATCAAGAGATTTACAATCAACAATTTGCGCAACTCGCCACTCGATAAGAAGTTGATGCGTTTATCCTCTATGTCGTTGAGTCGCAATTTGCTGCATAGTTGGCGCCAGCGGTCGGTGTCGATGCGATGACTCATGATTTCGCCAACGGTGGGCACTTCGTCATTCATCATTGATTCATACCTCTGTTGATAATATTCGGTTGAGAAACCGGCCATAGAGTGAATGTCGTAGAATTCTATGCTGCGTATTTTGGGCTTGCCTCCCTCGCTACGTAGCTTGTTGGTGCAAATGTTCCAACCCTTCTCAATGATGCGGCCAAGTGTGGTCTTTCCCGACCCATTCGCTCCAATTATCACGGTAACGCCATCGGGAATTACTGTGTGATGCGGATTTTGGAGCTTTACTCCCTGGTATTGTAGTATGTCGCTTAATAATTCAATCATTGTGTGTAGTGTTTTTAATCTCAAAATAGTGCTACAATCGTGAATGCCACGCAGTAGAATAGCATTGCCATGGCGGTCATTCCCAAAAACGGATTCAATTCACGACCTTGGCGTTGAGTGATTTTAAGATATAGAGTAATATGTATCAGTGCATATGCAACCGGTATCGCAAGATGCCAAACGGCTCCTTCGGCCCATTTATCGCCCATCAGCACGATTGCAACGCAACCATTCACCAAATAGAGACGTGACGCAAAGCTGCGACCACATTTTACGGCCAATGTGCGCTTGTTCACGGCCTTGTCATCATCATGGTCGCGATAATTGTTCACCAGCAACACGTTGGCACCCATGAGCCCCGCTGAGATTGACCCCAATACCACGTCCGAATTCCACTGTTGTGTCATCAGATAATAGGTGAGATTTACCGGTATGACTCCAAAGAAAAACAACACGGCAACTTCGCCGAGTCCATGATGGGAGAGGGGATAGGGCCCGGCACTGTAAGCAATCACGCCCATTGCGATAAACATGCCTGCGACAATGAGCCACCAACCGCCAATAGGAATCAGGCAACAACCTATCACGCAAGCGGCCGCCAGTGTGCCAAATGTTGCATATTTCATCGCCTCGGGGCTTATGTCCCCCTCGGTGACGCCTCGTCTTGGGCCTTCTCTACCTTTGCGGTCAAGACCGCCCTTGAAGTCATAATATTCGTTGGCAAAGTTTGAGGCTATCTGCGACAATACGGCAAATGCCAGGCACAACCATGCCGCGGTTAAATTGTAGGTGTCATTTTCAATGGCAAAGCCCATTGCGAGTATCACTCCGGCAATCGAAACCGGCAATGTGCGCAATCTCATTGCCTCTATCCAGCATTTTATTTTTCGTTTCATTGAGCCCATTATTCTTGGCGAGGGGTTGTGTCGGTAATGCCAAAGCAACGTATTATCGCTCGGCGTATGATTAACGCATCTCGACCCTCGCTTTTGAGTATTTTCAATATCTCTTTTACATAACCATCTTTACCGCCACTCACACCACATCGATTGGCTACGTTGCTCGTTGAAATCATTGTCTTTTGATTGAACACTCGCAACACCGATTGATAGTCATCGGCCTCGACATATCCATGAAATTCCCGGCAGAAGGCTTCGTAGGTGCCTCGTGGATTGATTTCCGCTACAAGGTCGGTGATGTGATCTTCGAGAGCATTGATGTTGGTGAACTTGCCATCTACGCGATATTCAAACGTGCGTTTAACCTTGTGGCGGGTATGTTGCATCGCTTGTTGTCTCACCTCCTGTTTGAATTGCGTCATCACGGCCGATTTCACGTCATTAAAAACGCGTTGACCATCTTTGCCATTGTGGCGGGCTACGGTTTTGATGACATCTTCAAGCATGAGGATATTCTCGATTTCGGCAACATCGGGAACATAGATTTTTTTATTTCGCAGATAACTCACCTCATTGGCATTGCGGCGGTCGCGGTCAACTATGCCATAAGAGTCCATGTGGTGAAACGTGTTCAAATCGTTAAACGTGCGAGTTGCCTCAATCACTTTATTGCAGCTTCCCAGCGACTTGACTGTATATTCAGTGAAAATCAGAGGATATAGTTTTGAGTCGATGGAGTGGGTCTCATCTCCCTCGATGAACAGTACCGGCTTGCGGCTTCCGATTATTGCAAGATATATATCCTCCGACAACCCGCTGTGAGGCGGTAGCACATCGTAGTCCCAGGTGACATTTTGTGCGTCATAACCTCTCACCCACACTATTGCACTATTGGTGCGCGATGAGGCAAATTCCAGGTCGTGGGTTGTATATATAAATGTGCAGTCGGGGCGCAATTCTTCCAAACGGTTCCACACATTTTTGAGTATCGATGGGTGAAGAAATATTCCGGGATTATCGACAAAGATAACGGCATTTTCCATCGCAAACAATATTGCGCCGATGTAGTACAACACGGCTTTCTCGCCGGCCGACAGTTTCACCGATGAGTAAGTGTCTTTGTCAAGACGGCGGCTGAAAAGCATCTTTCCGCCTTCAAAGAGAATCCTATTATCGGGAAATATCTCCTGCCACAATTTTATCACCATGTCCAAACGGGTGCTTTGAAGTTTTGACCCGGGCTTAATGGTTTGATCCACTTTATATTTAATCAAATTCAACACTTCCTCGTGTAGGAGCAACACCATGAGCCGTTCAAACTCGCTTGTGATATCGGTGCGCATAAATGCCGTGCGATTCAACTCTTCTTGGCATTGCATATCGATCGAGCCGGGAAGTGTATCACTCTCGCGTGAGTCATAGAGGGCGTCCAATGCCGAGATTCTGAACGAACGCCCTTCAAGGTCTTTGATGAGACGCTCGGTAAATCGGGTTTTGCCGGAGCCGTTGGCTCCGATGATAATCAATTGGCGCGTGCGGGATTGTATTGTCTCCCGTTCTCCGGTGTGCTTTAAAGGAAGTAGTATATCCATCGTCATAAGGTTATTTTACGATTAATTTTAATCCGGTGTGGTTATTGACCGTAACAATGTAAAGGCCGTGGGGTAGGGATTCGGTCGTGATGGTGTTTCCTGACCCATGAGCCATTAACAATCCGCTGATTGAATAAACGGCCCAATTTGAAGCAACATCATCTGTTTCAATCATAACTGCATTGCCTTGTTCCACTACAATTGACCCGAGTTTAGGTCGCTGTGCGATTCTATCCGACGATATTTCCTCCACTCCGACTGGCGAATTGTTATAGACGGCCTCTATACCGGTCACCTCAATTTTGTAAGGCTTTCCGGTTGAAACCATTGTCGGGCCTAAGTCAAATCTGATTGATGAGAGGGTGATGGGGTAAATGCCTATATCATTTATGTCGGCAATGTCGCTCACGGGAAGATCAACAACGTTTTCAACGCCCACTTTCAATTCGGGTGTTAAATAGCGATTGAGTGAACGATCATTGTTGGGTTGTGACCCGATTGTGATTTTTGAGATGATTGAGTCGCTTTGAATCACGCGCAATCTGATTGCATCGGGCAAACTCCATATCCTCATACTATCTTTTGACATTTTCACGTATGCACTGCGTGTTGACGATACGGTGAAGTCAAATGCCACACCATTGTCGCTATTGCTTAGTGTCGCATTTTTCACACCGCCTTTGGCAAAGGTCCAACTGCTTGCGTCAAAGTCGTCATCGATGGCCATGACTCTATCGGTGGGGCATTCAACGGTGACTTTAATCTCGCCGGTGAAGTCTCCTACTGTGCCGGTAATCGTCGATTCTCCGTCCTTTATTCCGCTCAGAACACCCTCGCTCGATACCGTTGCGATATCCTCTGAGCTGCTCGCCCATGACAATGCTTGAGGTGCAATAGTCATATATTCCTCGTTTACGAGCGACTGAACGCCTATTGTCCATTGACGGTAATTGTCAATTAATATTTCTTTGTGGGTAAATTCTGGCTGATTGCCGGCATCGACGGTTACCGAAATTGAGGCGTTCAATCCGTTGTAGCTTGCAGTCAATGCGTGACTCCCCGAGCCGTTGCCAAAGAATGTGCTGCCTTCGTCGGTTATCTCACCAAGTTCTTCGGGACACGACAAGGTAAATCCTTCTACATCGGTATCAATCAGCAATCCATACTTGTTGTAACCATATATCACCGGCCGATAGATTCCATATTTTGGAAACACCATCTTCCAGTCTTTGAATCTGATTTCGGCTATTTCATTATCAACAGGGGCTTTGAGCACAGCAAAAATGCCATTGGCTACGGCTCGCTCACTGCCATCGCTTGGACTGTTTACGATTCCCATTGGTGCAATATACATTCCGGTAGAGCCTCCTCCGTCAACATTTAGGGCATCATAGCAACCTATGATTCTCATTACAGCTGCTCCCTCAGGGTAGGTACACCCTTGGGAATAGTTGCCTTGACGGCCATCGATGACACACCACATCATCTTGCTCCGATCCTCATTGTAGCCCAACATTGTGCGTGGGTTGTCACCATCTCGGCTGTTGATAAATCTTATTGCTTCATAGATGATTTCGCCTCGTTTCAATACCACAACATCGCCTCCGCTACACTCTTTTATGTCGGGGCTGGTGCCATAATCTTGTAGCGAGATATTGAAAGTGGCGGTAAGCTCATCGCCCACTTTGAGCGCTGATATTTTTTCGACATCGCTGCTCCCTTTGGCGCTGAGAACGGCTCCGCCTTGCGTTATCTTGGTCACTCCCGCGCTTGTGGGCGCTCCTGTGACAATTAGTTTCACCGGCTTGTTTACGCTCCACGCCTCACCTTCGGCAAGTGCAAGTGACACTTCGGTGCAACCCGAAACGCGTGTTTGTTTGCCATATTTGCTATTAAACAAAACGGTTTCGCCATCGTGAATATCTTCGTTTATGCGTGCCAATGTTGTTGTGCTGCCATCGGGATAGCTGATGCTGAACGTCTGAGTGGGGTTGTCACACCACATATTTTTCTCCCTATCCATGAAAAAATGCCCATAGTCCGAAGCATTCAAATAACCTGTGCTGGCTATTTCGCCGTTCATGATACAATCCATGTGTGGCTCGCCGGCATATTGGGCTACGTATGACGTGGTGATGAAAAAGTCGGCATTTACTCCGGCAAAGTATTGTTGCTCGCTGTTGCTTTTGCGCTGGGCTATGCTGGAGATGCGCTCGGTTGAGAGAGTACTATCTTGACCTATTTCCATGCGATATTCTACGTTCTCGTGACCTTTCATCTCCATCGTGAGAACTTCTGCTCTGAAGAATTTTTTCTCTGACTTAAAGAGTAGTCGTGTGTGAGTCGTGCCGGGACCCACTTTGCAATGTCCTATCGTGTCGATTGTATAGGTGTTTCCTTCGATTACCTCTTGCTGTGATGCATTTAAGGCAATGTTGCTCAACCCTATGAGTAAAAATGGTAATACGAGACGTTTCATTCGCTCTGATATATAAATAAGGGTTAGGGACCTTAGCCCCAAACCCTCATAAGTTAATTCGTTGGATTATAGTATAACTTTGCTTGCGCTGGTTTTGCCATCAATGGTCACTTTCACAATGTAGCTTCCTGCCGATGGGCTTGCTATATGTTGAGTGTCCTTTGCCACTGAAATCAATTGACCTGCAAGGTTATATATTTCAATCGATTCGGCCACTGATGTTGCTGAGATTGTGCCGTCGGCTATTGTTAGCTCGGCCTTTTCAATATTGTCACTCTCTACATCTTCAATGCCTACGGGTGCATTATTGTAAACGGCCTCGATTCCGGTCACTTCGATTTTGTATGTTGTGCCGGTGGTAACCATAGTCGGTCCTAAGTCAAATCTGATTGATGATAGGGTAATCGGGTAGATGCCTATATTATTAATGTCGGCAATCTCACTGACAGGCAGGTCCACGATGTTTTCAACTCCAACTTTCAATTCGGGAGTAATCTCGCGGTTGAGCAATCGGTCGTTGTTGGGTTGTGACCCGATTGTGATTTTTGAGACGATTGAGTCGCTCTGAATAAATCGCACTCTGATGGCATCGGGCAAACTCCATATTCTCAAACTATCCTTTGACATTTTCACGTATGTACTACGTGTTGACGATACTGTGAAGTCAAATGCCACACCTTTGTCGCTGTTGCTTAGTGTCGCATTTTTTACGCCACCTTTGGCAAACGTCCAACTGCTTGCATCAAGGTTTTTATCGATGGCCATGACTCTATCGGTAGGACATTCTACTGTGATATCAACCGCTCCGGTAAAATCATCGACTGTTCCGGTAACTATTGTATTTCCATCTTTCAAGCCTTTAACAAGACCGCTGTTTGCGTCAACGCTTGCCACACTTTCTTCCGATGAGGTCCAACTCAATGCTTTAGGATCTACACTCATGTATTCCCCAAGTACAAGGGAGCGTATCTCTACGTTCCATTCACGATAATTATCGAGTAATACTTTGGAGTGAGTCAATTCCGGGGGATTTGATGCATCGATTGTGACGGGGATTGCTGCTGTCAAGCCGTTGTATGTAGCGGTTAGGGCATGAGTTCCGTTGCCATCTCCCAAGAATGTTGTGCCTCCTTCGGTAATAGTTCCGAGTTCCTCGGGACAAGTCAAAGTGTAGCCTTTAACATCGGTATCAACAAGAACTCCATATTTGTTATATCCAAAAATTGTTGGGGTATAAATTCCGTACTTAGGGAAAATCATGCGCCAATCTTTAAATTGGATTTCGGTAATCTCGTTGTCTTCGGGTGCTTCTACTGTCGCAAAAATTGCATTGCCATCAGCGCGCTCATTGCCATCGCTGGGGTGGTTTCTGACGCCAAGGGCTGCGGTATATAGCGTTGACGATCCGCCTCCGTCAAGATTTACTGCCTCATAGGCTCCTGCATAGCGCATTACATCGGCAAGTTGTGATGTCCTCACTCCGGCCGAATAGGCATAACGACCATCGATAACCATCATGATGATACTATCGCCCGATTGACTATATCCGATTCCGGTGCGTGGGTGTAGGGCCGAAGCATCTGTGCGCTCGCTTTCGGTATCAAGTGTTTGGCCCTCGCCTACAATCTTCGGATTACCCGAAACCACTTGTGTTGGAACGATGCGTTCATTGAGTGTGCCACCGGCTATGGGGTTATATAACACTACATTGTCAAATTCCACTATATCACCTACTTTCAATCCCTTCACAAAATTGCGAGCGCCGGTGTTGCAACCGGTTGTAGAGGTGCCACGTCCATGAATCACAAATCCATCTGACGGAATAACCAAGTCGCAGATCGTATCGGGCGTCGAGGTCACTTCAAGACGGAATTTCGTCCCGGCATAGAAATTATCGCCTGCTACAAGTTTTGCAGTACATTCATAGTCTGTCCCGGTATATTCTTCTTGGTTTGAAGAGCCCCAATAGCGTGGGGTGAAGATTGTCACTCCATTATTTGGCACGCTCACATTCACGCCTTTAAACAATGTGACTTTATCGCCTATCGTTGCTGTGCCGGTGTAGTAATTATGTCGGCCCACACGCGCAACGCCGGCTGTGTCTATTGAAAATTGATAGTTGCTGTTTGAGGTCTTGTATATTTCGCGATCAACAAAGCACGATGTCGTTGGCGAGCCGACGATGCTTGTGCCGTTGGTCGCAGTGCCTTGAGTCGAGAAAAAGTCGCCATTGGTGCCGGCAAAGTAGAGTACGCCATTACCACTCTTGCGTGTCGCCATCTTTCTCACGGTTTCAGTGCCCGCTACTTTGTCGGTGGCACACACCACGCGCATTGACACTCCGGGGGTAGTCTTGTCAACGGTGAGATAATGCACTTGTAGCAATGAACCTGCTGCATTTTCCAATTGGAGATGTGTCTGTGTCGTTCCGGGACCTATCTTGGCATGGAATATTGTATCCACACTATACTCGGTGCCTCTGATGTCGATGGTATTTCCGGCGTTCATTCCAACTATGGCGCAAACCATCGTCCCTGCTGTGAATAAATGGCGTAAAATCGTTTTCATAAGATTTTAGGTATATATAAATTAGTATTGTTTTGATATATGCAAATATAACGAGTTTGTTTTATTTCGCCAATAAATCAATTACGTTTTTTACCATATAAACAAAAAAAGTCCCCGCCGAGCGAGGACTTTTTTCGTTTATGTTGAGGAAATGATTATTTCACAACAACTTCTTTTGTTGCGTTGTTGCCACGTTTTACGATATAGAGACCGTTTTCGGGGTTAGCAACTTTTACACCTTGAAGGTTGTAGTAAACTGGAGCTGCGTTAACTGCATCATCTACGATATCTTCGATACCAACTTCTTTATCTTGGAAGCCTTCTTCTGCGATACAATAAACTGCTGCACCGTTGTTTGATTTGTAGTTAAGGAGATAAACACCTTGTTTGCCGTTAGCATCTTCTACAGGAGATACCATGAGGTTGTGTACGCGAAGACCACCGTCTGATACTTCTCCAAGACCTGCTGCTGGGATATCCCAAAGACCTGTCATACCGCTGAATGACATACCTTCACCAAGTTCTGCGATGCGCACTTGGCAACCGGGTGATACGTTGTATTGAGCAAGTGAGTAAAGAATGAAGTTGCGATCGCCGATAGCAAATTCTGCTACACCATTTGTTCCTACTGCTGGAGCCATTTCTTCGTTGTTCATGAAACCATCAACAACACCACCTTCTGTATTGTAAAGTACAGGAGCTGTTACGAATGCGTCGATGTAGAAGTTTTGTCCTTCAAAACCTTCGTCTTTAACGATTGTTACGGTTGGTGCACCATTCCATACTGTTTGACCTGCAGGATATGTTTCCAATTCTGATGTATCCCAGCATACATAGCCGTCAAAACCGGGTTCCCATTCTGTTCCACCTTCGGGAAGAATCCAACGGTGTACCCAACATCCTGTTGCACCACCTTGGCTTGACATTGGTGACATAAATACGGCACCACTTGTTTCACCTGTGATGTCACCGATGATGTGGCAGTAGTCCATACGGCCAAATGCTGATGCTTCATCTTCGGGGAGAAGAAGTGATGCTACTTGTGTACATGCTCCGGTTTCGATGTCATCTACCTTAAAGATTGAAATAGGAGTTTTTGATGTGTCAAATACGAGGCTTGCAATCCAAAGGTTACCTGCGTCATCTGTACCGATTTGGTTAGCGCAAAGTGTTCCTGCGATAGGTTCGCCGTTTACTGTCAATTGTACTTCTTTGAGTTCTGTTCCTTCTGACAAATCATAAATCAAAAGGTGTGCAAAGTCGTTAGAAGCTGTTGAGTCACCAACTTCATAAGTCATTGTTTTTGACCAGCCGAAGATTGCATAGTCATTGTAGATTGTTGCAGTACGGATTTTTGAATAAAATCCGGCAAGTTTAGTGACACCACCATTGAACTTGTCATTGGTGCGTGCAATGAGCCAACGGCTTGTACATTGAACACCATTTGTGGGTTCGTAAGTAGCAGGGTCTTGATCAGCAAATGCTGAAAGACTGCTCAAACAAGCTAAACCAAGGAGTAAAAATTTCTTCATACTGAATAATTTTTGAGTTAATAATATTGATTGTTTAAAATTTGGTTATCTAAAATTTATTGCGCTAAGGTAAAAACTTTTTCTGAATTGTAGAAATTCATTTACTCAATTATTGTGTTAAAACTGCAATTTTAAGAAACTTTTACACTGAATGCGCCTCCCTTTGCTTCCTCTGATACTTTTTTGATGCTATCTATTGCAGTTTAGAAAAAAATGCGTACCTTTGCACCCGGGTAAGTCCTACACGACCAGCTCCCCGAGAACTCCGCCAGGTCTTGATCGAAGCAACGGTATCGGGTCGTAGCGGTGCGATGTAGATCGCTTGCCCTTTTTTTGTGCCCGTTTGGCTGTGACATTAATCTTTTTCTTACGCTTGTTGGCTTTTAATGGTTCAGTCGCTTTTTAGTGTGGATAACATCACTAATGTATAATCCAACCTTGTAACAAATCGTGCGAAGCACGGGACGCGAAGCGTATAAATAATCGCGTGGTTGAGGGCATAGCCCGAAACCTCCGGATAGCGAGCGCAACCCCACCTACACCGGAGTCTGCAAAGACGCGAATTAACCAATCTTAGGGAAATAAGGCTCGTCGGGCGATACTCCCATTTCAAGCTCATTGATAACCTTCTTCACTATTTAGGCGATAAAGACCTTAAAAAGACTCTTCCCCCCAAATCAACAATAAACCCCAATAGGGCAATCGGTCCAATTGGGGTTATTTAGTGCATTATCTACATTCTTGGTGGTGGGCCACCGGGGCCAGATCTTCTTCCTCCTCGACCTGTCGGGGTATTTCCCTTGCCAAATGTGTTGAATTTGTAGTTAAATGTAACCATAAAGTAGCGGGTCAACGAGTTATAGTTGGTATCATCGATGTAATTGGCTGTTACGTTGCGACGTATGTTCGATTTTTGTTGCAATAGGTCATAGACTTTTACTGCAAGTGTTGCCGATTTGTCTTTTAGGAATTGATAAGATAGGGTGGCATTCCACAGCCATTGTTTGGTGTTGTAGCCGGCCGAATATCCTTCTGTCCCTGAGAATGATACATCGGTGTTGAAGTTCAAGCCCCATGAGGTGTAGTAGGTTCCATCAAAGCGACCTCCATAGGTGTGCACATTGCGATTGGCACTGGTTTGAACACTGTTGTGGGTGCTTTGTAGGTTGTAGAATGGACGCAATTCAAGCTCGAAGTTGTTGGGTCGGAATGCTATTGAGAACGATTCTCCAACCATAAACGAACCACTGCGATTGCGCAGATTGTTGTTGTATCCCACGGTTTGGCTATAGAATGTAAACAGGTTGTTGTTAAATTGCCAGCGCTTGTCTTTAAATGGCAATGAAATCATTCCCATTAGTCGGGCATTCCACACTCCGTTAACGTTGGTGTAGGTAGTGGTTTGTGCACCGGTTTCGGGGTCAAACGAGGTGCGAGAGATTATACTGTTTTGCGCAAGTTGAATATTTCCCATTGCCATGATTGAACGTTGTGCGTCGGCATTGAAGTCTTGAAATCTTAGCATCATGTTGTGGGTAAACGTGGGGTCAAGATTGGGATTACCGATAACAATGCGCATGGGGTTGCTCTTGTCGGCTACCGGTTGCAATTGCGACATTGAGGGTTGTGAGGTGCGCCCGTTGTATCTGACATTAATTGATCGGCTCTTGCCCATGCGGTAACGGTATCGCAAAAATGGTGCAAAGTTCCATACCCATCGTTCCTTTATGTCTCGTTCTGAGTTAATGAGGTCGTCGCTCTTTGACATTGAGGGTATGAATGACAAGCCGGCCTCAATATTGTAGTTTTTGCTCACTTTCTTGAGCCCTAAACGTATATCTTGATTGAAAAAGTCGTTGCGGAATTGGTTGCTCAATGAGTCGTTGAAGATGTTTTGACTATAATCAATCATTGGGTCGCCGAGTACTCCGTCGGGGAATATCACGGGGTGGTCATAGACAAGTTTGTCGGCATTGTTCCATCGATATTGAACGCGATAGGCCAATGTGAGGAAGTGACCTTTTTGGGCATCGCCAAGTGGCTCGGTCCACGATGCTCGCAATTGGGCTTGATTGCTCCAAGTGTGGTTGTCGGTGTATTGGTCATATAAATCGATGCTGTCCAATAGGAAGAAGCGGTTGAGGGCATAGCTATTCTCATCTTCTCTCACATTACTCAAGTTGTAGCGCAATTGTACTGAGTAGGAGCGACCGGGGCGTGAACGGAATTTGTGGTTAAAAACCATTTCGCCACCAAATTCAAATGAGTTACCCTCGGAGTTGCCCGCATTGAAACTGCGGTTGACGGGGGTGCGATTGAGGTCGCCTGCAAGGGTTAGGGTCGAATCAATGCTCTCTGAGTCGTTGAAGTTAAACGACAAACGTGGTCTGAACTCAAAGGTGTTAAATGAGTCGGGATTCCATTTTACGCGAAAATCGGCTCTGATGTTGTGTCCTCGGTCGCGTGATGCCTTCCCGGTTTCGGCATATGAGGTGGAGTCGGCAAACAGATATTGGCGGTTTTGCAACTGACGTGACTTTTGGTCGGTGTGGGAATACATGACATTACCTCCCACGCGGAAGATTTCCTCTTTGCCCACGTTGAAGTTTACTCCGAATGTCTGCGATGTGTTGATGCCGTCATTGCCTCCAAATCGGCGGAAACGACCGGCATTGCCATCGGTAAATCCAAGCTCGTTGATATTGTTTGCGCTTCCGACAACTGTGATTTGGTTGTCGTTCCAAAATCGGTTCACGATAAAGCCGCTTTTGTAGCGGTCGTCGGTGCCATAACCCACCTCGGCGCTTCCAAACCACCCGTTCTTCATGCCTTTTTTGACGGTGAGATTAATTACGGTCTCTTCTTCGCCATCATCTACTCCGGTGAGGCGGGCAAGATCGCTCTTGCGGTCAACTACTTGGAGCTTATCAACCATGTTGACAGGGAGATTTTTTGTCGCCACTTTTGGGTCGTCTGAGAAAAATTCTTTTCCATCAACGAGAATTTTGGTCACCTCTTTACCATTGGCTGTAATCTTGCCATCTGTCCCCACTTCAACACCGGGCAATCGTTTCAAGAGGTCTTCAACTACTGCATTGGGTTGTGTTTTATAGGAGTCGGCATTGAACTCTACGGTGTCCTCTTTTACGGTTATCTGCGTTTTTACTCCGGTTACGGTGGTTTCTTTGAGCATTATCGATGACTCTTCCATCACAATGGGTTTCATTCTCACGTTTGACTCGCCCACGATGAGGTCGCGGTAGCTGGGTTTATAGCCAATATAGGTGCATTGTATTATATAGCGCCCTTTTGATATTCCTGAGAGTGCAAAACGTCCCTGTGCATCGGCTGCAGTACCCTTCACAAATGAACTGTCGCGGGCATTCAATAGTCTCACTGTGGCTTCCATCATTGGCTCGCCATTGGCATCTTTCAAGGTGCCTCTGACTATTGCTCCATAGGCCGAAATTGTTGTTGTAATTAGTATTGCAACGATTGTTGCAATGTGGCGTATATGTGACATCGGTATATGTTTTTAGAAATATGCCTTATAGACTTGACCTTTTTTCAAAGGTTTAATTTTATTAGGTGAATTTTTGTGCAAAACTATTTTTTTAAGTTCGTTTCTTGCTTTTTTGATGACAAGATGCTAAATTTGTCTCTGATTATGTGGGTGAACGATAGTTTCACATAGGTTGTTAATCAATAAAACACGTTGACAATGAAACAAAATAAATTGGCTCTTGCTGCAGGTTTATCGGTCGCTATTGCTTTGAGCAGTTGCGGTCCGCTCGATACGGTATATACGGGATATGATGTTGATTATTATTACTATACCCCCGATTATTATGGCCCGGGTATGCCTCCTCCTCCAATTGTAAACCCATTGCCTCCGGCTCCTCCTCACCACCCGGGAGGGGGATCTGAGCATCGTCCCGACAAGCCCGATCATCGTCCCGATCATAAACCCGATAAGCCTGATCATAAGCCCGGCAAACCAGACAACAAGCCCGGCAAACCCGACTCAAATGTAAAACCGGGAAATAATCCCGGACACAATCCTTCCGGTGGCTCTTCTGTCTCTCCCGGCAAACGACCCGGCTCCAATCCCGGCAGTCGTCCTGCTTCAGGAAAACGCCCGGCAAGCAACCGTCGCCATTAATTGCGAGGTAGAGTGCAATTAGTCTGGGTAGCTCTTTAGTAATTGGAATAGTGTAACGCTATCCTCCCAAGGAAATATTATTGTTTCAGTGTTGAGGCCTCAACGCCCAGTAGGTCCATGAGCAGGTAGATAAAATCTTCGGTATGGATTTCGTTATCTGTGGCCGATTTTATCTTGTTTGTGGTTTCGGGATATTTCTCTTGATACTTCAACGTGGGGTAAATCATAAATGGAATGTCGGTTCCCATGGCATGGGAGTGGGCATTGGTGGGAATCCCATTCCCGAAGTAGTCGCCCCAAGTGTCATAAATGTCCAGAGAGTGGTCGGAAAAATAAAATATCAGCGCCTCATCATCTTTAAATGTGTGTATTATTTCATTAACGATTGAATCGTTATAGTATGTCGCATTGTCGTAGTGGGCTATTATCGGGCGCTGATGCTCGCTGTGTTGGGGATAGTCGGCCGGGGTGAATCGTGTCATCTCTTTGGGATAACGTGATGAGAATGAGATGTGTTGCCCTTGGAGATGTATGAAATAGCAATTTGCCCCATCATTGTTCTCGGCATGAATGGGGGCAAGTAGTTTTAGCAGTTCCTCATCAAGATAGGACCGTGACAGTCCTGTGAATTTATTCCCCACAAAGAGGTTTTCATTACACAAATCGGAATATCTTCCGGCAATATTGTCATATAATCCCTTCTTGCTTTGATTTGACAGCCAAATGGTGTTGTAGCCCAATCGATTCATTATCTCGGGAATAGTCGTGCATTGATACCAATTAACACTATCGCCATATTCTCGCCGGTAGGTGCTCATGATGGATTTGAAACACTCTATTGTTTGGATATATGGAGCAGTGACATTGTTAAATATGAGCAATTCGCCACTATCTCTCAAGGCGGTTAGCCGGGGATTGGTGGGGTATTGGTAGTTATATAACGAGCTGTGGGTTTTTGAGAATGATTCGCCTATAATGATGACTATATTTTGGGGTAATGGTGCAGTGGTTGTGAGCTCGGGGTGGGTGGGATAGTCCCTTAAATCGGGTATATTTTCAAACAAATAACCACATTTTTCAATGTGTCCCACGAATGTGTTATTATATACTGCCGGCTTGTAGAATGCCAAAAATATTCCCAAAACTATCGCCACACTACTCATTGTTGACAGTAGTCGCCTCCATTTCATGGTCGAGATGTCGAGTGTCTTGACTACCAAATAAGAGGATACTATAAGCAAAATAATTCCCAAAATGAGGGCGATGATTTGACCCATTGAGAGGTAATCGATAAACTCCGATGCTTCTGAATGGGTAGTGCCGGCGATAACTCCGGCGAGGTCGCCATTAAACTCGGTGCCATAAAAATAGTAGCTGCAAAATGACATTATTGCAGTGAGAAGATACACCACCAGAAAGCCCCATAGTGCTATTTTGCGCAGTCGTTGAGAAAGAAGCCCAATGAGAAATGTCACCCCATAGCTTATGAGGGCACTCGCTGAGATGAGTTGTAATGAGTAGGGAATGTGATTTTTAATGTAGGGTACTATGGCTGAGATTGATGTGAGAATTATCAATGTCAGCAATAGAGGCAACAGCTCGGTAAATGGCCTGAGGAGATATGAGGCGATTTTATTTGCCGTTTGTTTCATTTGCACTCAAGTGGTTATTCCTCTGCCGGAACATAGACGTATGCTCCAAGGTCGGGGCTCGCTCCACGGGCCAACCCATATGCATCATAGGCCGCCTCGGGAAGCGTCAGCGCCGGATTGGCGACTGCGATGGCGGGAGACTCATTTTTCATACGGTAGTCAAAGATATACTCGTTGCGCACGGTATAATATAGCGGATCGCTATCCCAGAGGCATGTGATAAAGTTATCGTCGTCGCTTCCGGCCGATTTGAGTAGGCACGATTTGAGATACACTTCAGTGCCGGTGAGGTCGCCGTGGGAAATGTCGCTGCCATTGCCATAGATGATACTATTGGTGAAGTTGGCGGCGGTATAGGGTAGTCCCGAATTGTCGTCGCTTTCGCTGTTGAGATGGCTCAATGAGATGATGGCATCGCCGGGGGCGGCAAATAGGTAATAGTTGGCAAATGTGCAGTGGTTGAATGTCGAATTACCGCCTCGCAAACGCACTATGCCGTTTGCCGCATCGGCAATTTCGCAACCGATGGCCAACACATTGGAGTGTATGGCTGTCAAAGCTGCGTCCATCGAGTTGCGCAAGATGCAGTTTACAAAGGTCACGGCGGGCGATGATGTCTCTGTGATGGAGTCAACCACGATGCCTGCCACGGTGTTGCGTATTGAGGTGTGTGACAGGTAGTTGTTGCGACTGGTGGACTCAAATATCACTCCGTTCCATTGTCCCGACATGAGGTCGAATGGGATATCGCTCACCACGTTGTCGGTGCGGTCGCCGGTGAAATTAATAAAGGCATCGGGTTGTCCGTTGCACACGAGGGTGCCTCTCACTTTAAGTGTTGCGTTGTCGTGGAAATATAATGTTGCGCCGGGCTCAATTGTGAGCGTGGCTCCTTGTGCAACAACAAGACTGTCAAATATTTGATAGGGCTTGTTGGCCGACCATTTGGCCGACGTTGTGATGATTTCGCCTCGGCGACGATCCACGTCTTGGCCGTCGGCGCTGAGCACTATGGTCGATGTTTTGCCATTGGTGGTGAAATCAAGCAACTCTTCGATTGTCACAGGTAGGTTTTGCCCATTTGGGGGTAGCGTGGCTTCGACAAATACAAAGATGGAATCGTTGGGGCGTATTTCTACGTTGGAAAAACGTTTGCCCATAAAGCCATCAACGTTTAGGCGAAATATCCCTGTGCCGCCATTGCGCAAAGAGATGTCGGAGATGTTGAGTACTTTGTCGTGGCGATTATATACTGTGAATGAATGGGTTGGCGTACCGGTTTCGGTGAATACCAATCCCATGTGCAATGTATCGGTCGAAAAGGTCGGCTGATGTGACGGATTGGTGGTTACTCCATCTTCTATGCAAGCCGTGAGGGCTGTGGTGATGATTGTCATTGCGAGAATGACGATATGTTTAATGCGGTTGATCATTGTCGGGGTTTGAGTTTATCGGTTTTATACTAACTAATAACGAGTAATGAGCTTAAATATTGCAACATTGGCTTGCTAAATCATTACCATGACGACCATGACGTTGCGTGGTTGGAGCGATTTGAAGGGTCGTCGATGATGGTGAGGGGTGTTGATGTCGCAATGTGTAGCCCGATTGCCCGGGTCATGAGCACGTCATCGTGATAGCCTGCTTTAGCGCCAAACGAGCCGTTGTTCTTGATTTCGTAGGTGGAAAATTCATCGCAGGCTGTTGACGAGCGCTCGGTGTAGGCATTTTCTCGCACTTTTTGAATGAGTGAATTGATTACCATGGTTTTTGTGGCGCTGTTGGTGTGAAATCCAACTTTGAACGACGGACGTTTGCTCATGTTGTCGAAGCTTGTGCGATAATACAGATTTCGATAGGTGTGCCCCAATGAATTTAAAATGAACAGGTTGTGATCGCCTTCGCAGTTCTCGGTCTCGAGGGTGTTGCTTTCAATAACCAACAGTGCGTTGTCATACCACTGCGCTATCATGGCACATTTCCAAGCGAGACAATCGTGGTCGATGTGTCCTCTCCACTGTGCCACAACTTCGGGACCGCTGCCGTTGAGCATCGGCTGGCGGTCAAATACCGAAATGACTGAGTAGTCGCTATGACGCGACCTGCCACCAATATCTACCGCCACGACATATCGGTTGCGTATTTTAGGACGATATGTGGTTTGGGGTTTTTGCCACACTTGCAACAGCCCGGTTGAATCGTCGTTAAATCTAATGTTGCACAGTGCCAGGGGACCCGATTGGGCATCGGCCGATAGCTCTCCAATCCATCGTGGAGGGCAGCAGTTTTCTCTGAGCCGTTCAACGGCTTCGGCGGCAAAGATGTTGTGACCGGTGTTGGTAAATGCTTCGGTGTCGTCGGTGGGATATTCGGCCATCATCATCGAGTGGTCGGGGTATTCCATGCGTTTGAGATGATACCACTGAATCATTTCGAGTGTGAGGCCCATGTCCCAAAGGTGGCGCTCGTAGCTGTCCATCTGTTCCCAAAGCAGTTGAACATCGGTCACCTCGCTACGATATATTTCTATCTCATACCAGGGGACCATTATGGGACGTTTGTCGCTTTTGCCATCGCGTGCTCTGAGCCATTCCGAGTGAAAGTAGTTGCCCACTCCGTTGGCGGTGCTTTCCATGATGATGAGGGTGTTGGGCGCCAACGCTATTGCGCCACAAACGGCTCTGATGAATTTGTCGGGGGAGCGCAATGAGGAGTCGCTCCAAAATGCCACTTCGCTCAGATGGGCCATGGCATAGTCGGAGCCTCTGACTGCCTCTTGGTTTTCGCTCGACCCGATTGTCACTCGACAGTTGCGCCCGGCAATCTCTCTGATGTTAACCGAGCGCTCGAATGGGCGAAATTTGGGCTTCTCATCGCCGTCCCAATACTCTTCGGGGTAGGCATTAAGCATCTTGGCATAAAGACCTCTGATGCTTGCAGCGGTATCTTTTACATGGGCACAAATCAATGAGTGCCAATTGCGACATTGGGTGATTTGCAACCAGGCCATATACATTTGCACAAGGGTCGATCCTCCCCATTGACGGGCTTTGAGCATTATGGCTCTGATGGGACGTTTCATGAGCCTATCCTTTTCGAGCAATGCGGCAACGCGTCGTTGTGGCTTGTTGAGGATAAATCGGTGGTCTTCGCCGGTGATTTTGTCTTTGATTTCAACGCAAGTGGCACACCAATATTCAAAGTCATATTGGCATCGCAGTTTAACCCAGTCGGCATGTGAAGAGATGGCATGATAGGCTTTGTCGTGTGTCATTTCCCGGGGTATGAAAGCGTGTCCGTCGTTGTGTAGTGTCGCTTGGACTTCAATTCTTGTCCCGGCGCAGCCAATTCCCCTGATGGGGTCGTAGGGGCTGTGCAATGCTGCTTTGCGACGATTGTTTTCTGTGATTATTTGAGTTAAGGTGTCGTTCATGGGTAGAATGGGAAAAAGGTGTCAAGTGATTATGATTTCCGAGAGGATTGCATCGTGCGAAATTTTTCCTTTGGCCGATAGGGTTAGGTATAGTCGTGGAGGAGCATAAATTCGTGCCGAGATGGGTGCATTTACTTGGCCATCGACATTGAGCTTGAGCATGGGGAGTGACGATTCACGGCCGGCACCGCAGTCGCCTCGCAGTGCAAGGCTCATTTGTGTGTTTGAGGCAAACAGATGCCAAGAGATGCGCTTTGGGCGAAATGGTTTGACCTTGAAACGCGATGTCCACTCAACCTCGATTTCATCGGTCGGTTTTTCGGCCGAGGCTTCAAGGATTTTTTCGCCCGAGAGCAAAAATAATTGTCCATGTGGCGTTGAAAGTAGCTCATCGACGGCAATGTCGCGGCGATAATGTCCCCGGAAAGAGTCGCTTCTGATGTGCACTTGGTGGGAGTCGGAGATGGTTCCCCACAGTTCGCGAGTGGCGCCACACCACGCTATCCTATCCAGCCCCACATCACTCTCGATTGTTTTGGCTCTGCTGCCGGCCACTGAGATTAAATCGCCCGAGGCAATCGCCAACACACCATTGTCGGTGATGGTGACGGCATGGCGGGAGGTGACACCTCGTGGGTCGATGATATTTGCCGCAATGGTGTCGCGGGCCGCATTGATGGCAATGGCATGGATTCCTGTCGAGGAGAATGAGTAGAGATGGGTGCGGGCAAAATCCCAGGCCGATGATGATTTCACTGCCGGAGTGATGGCCTGAATGTTGCTTTGCGAAATGAGCAGAGCTGCCAGCGGAGTGAACGGGGCTGTGATGGCGGCCGACACAATCGAGCCATGATGGGTTTCTCTGACTGAGATCTTTGCAGGAATGACATAGGCATCAAGCCCATCGGTGAGCTCGATGGGGAGAAACTGAGGGTTGATGTAGATTGCCACATCGCCCAATCGTTGCAACTCGACGGTGCGTGAGCGGGTTGTCCCATCGGCATAGTTTACCGTAATGGTCATTTCTCGGGCATCGGGGCTTGGGTAGGAGAGTATCGGAGAGAACGTCAATGGAGCACCACTATCGCCGTTGCCATGCCACACCACCGTCTCGTTGCCGTCGTTGAAGGTGACTTTTACATGGGCATACCACCCTCCCGAAGTTGTGGTCGTGGCGAGCATCGGGGCCGGATAACCTTCATATCTGATGGGGGTGATTCCGCCATACACAATTGTGTCGCCGGCGGTAGTGGCGGCTGTGGCCGAGAATGAGTGTGGCGCTGAAATAGAGGCCGATAGCGCGTGCCGATAGTCGTCGTTTTGTAGGGCGACGGGAGTGCTGAGCAACTTGTGCAGATAGGCACACTCGTTTCGGACCGATGTTCTGTCGCCTCGCAGTATCATTACAAGTCCGTTGGGGTATAACGACTTGTTGAATCCCACCGAATAGGGGCATAGAAATTCCTGTCGGGTGGTGGCAATCTGATTAATGCGAGATGTCGCCATCTTGGCAAGGTTTGTTTGCAATGCATCGTTGGGCGCCATGTCGATGGCTGTGCCGGGGAGATACATGATGATGGAATGGGCCGAGGCCGATGCTGAGGTGAGTCGATAGCAAAGAGGGGCATTGAAGTCAATAGGGTGCAATTGGGGCGAAACGAGAATTCTCACCGAATGAACAATTCCTCCCCAAGGCGATTGGAGCAACGATGGAGCATAAAATCCCACTCGGAATGCGTTGGCCGAGAGCGTGATGGGGTTGACCGATGCTGAGCCGTCGCTACCCACCACGACCGACGCCGATAGCGATGAGGAGAGCTGAAACCCTTTGCCTGCCGAAATCATCACCGGGGCCGATTGGTAGAGCAATGCGCCGTTGCGGTCGAGCAATTGATAGCGAGCCATTACAGGTTGCACAAAACTGCCGGCATACATGGCTTGAGAGCAAAGCGAAGAGTAGGCATCGAGCAACTTTGTGCGCATGGTTTTACAGTCGGCATCGGAGAGTTGACCGCTCCAATGGGAATAGGTCCCTTCAAGTTGCGTGGCCGGGATAGTTGTCGATTGCACCGACGTGGCAACAGCATGCAGGCGAATGACCGGAAATTGAGGCATCAAGCCCACCTCGGTCCATGTGCCCTTCACCGAAGAATAGTCGAGGCGAAAAGGCCCATCGTCGGTCATCACAAAAATCGTATTGCCCATCTCGATGACGCATTTTGCCGCCGAGGGGAGTACCGAGAGCGATTGAGGGGTAGAACTTTCGCCATCGAGCGATAATGCAAAGAGGAAATTCCCGGTGGTGAGAAACAGGGTCGAAGTGCCATTGGAGTGGCGAAATTGGTGGAGAGGGGAGAGATTGCCGGTGGCAATGTGAGCCGGCAGCCCAACAGGAACGAGTTGCCCACCGGTAGAGTCGGGCCTGAGATTAAGCACATCGGTATCAAGAGAAACAGTAGGTGTGATATTCATAGTAGAAAATTTTTAGGGAATCAATTTATACCTTTAATTTGAGGCAAAATTACAACCTCCCACACCCCCAAAAAGCGCAATAATATCGCTTAGTAAGAATGATTTGAATGTAAAGTGGTAAAAGATGTTAATATTGGGGCATGTGATTGCGTGGTTGCTATGGCTGTTTCCCCAAAAAATACGATATTTGTAAATATCCTAATACAAATAAAAATTCTGAGTATATCATGAAAAAGATTAATTCAATTTTAGCGTTGCTATTTAGCTGCTATGCGTTGTTTTTCTCAGCATCAGTTAAAGCACAAATTTCGTACCGTGACAATCTTATAAACATTGGCGGAGCTACTGAAAATGGGAAATTTAATTTCTTAATAAATGGTTTTTCCGGTTTATCTTGGACGTTTGATAGCGGAAATAAATTCTTTCAGTGTGATGTTACGGCGGCGAGTCCTCGGTTGTCAGGAACCAAAAATGAGGTTGTATTTTATAATAGTTTTAATAAAACGTTTAATAATATTCAAGTAGCGGAAGTTTTTTGTTATTCCGATGCAAGGGCTAAAACAAATATAAAATCACTAAGAAATAGTTTAAGCGCAGTTTTAAATCTACGTCCTGTTTCGTATAATTGGAAAAATGAAGCGATAAATTCAGCTAGTACGAGTAATGGTATTTCGTCAATAGCGTATGGATCAGATGATAATAAGACAAAAATTGGTTTCTTGGCTCAAGAGGTAGAGGAAATTTTACCTGAGGCTGTTATGACTGATGAAGAAGGTCGAAAGTTAATAAACTATACGTCTATTATTCCGGTTTTAGTTCAATCAATACAGGAATTGCAAAGTCAATTAAATGAACAGGCCTTAATAATCATGAATTTATCAGAGGCTAAAAATAATGGAAGTGATTTGTCTCGGGATGGAATGATTTTATCGTGCAATGTCAATCAAATGTCAAAAAAATTAACTATATCGTATTTGGTGGAATCAACTTTTGCCGAGGCAGAGGTTTTGATATGTAACCTTATGGGCAACTTAGAATCTAAAATAGAGTGTGAGGTTAATCAGAATTTAATATCGCATGATATTTCACTGCTGAAACCAGGAATTTATATTGCGACACTGGTTATAGATGGAGTTGTAAAAGATTCAAAACAATTTGTTAAAGAGTAAATATTATGAACCCTAAAATTTGTTTGAGATTACTGGGTTGGATATGCTCTATTTTAATAATCTTTCCTGTTTATTCTGCCGGTCAAATACAGTATAATATTTCATTTGACATAAATAAGTTAAATCTGTCTCTAAATACTGAGAATGATGTTAATTATACTGAGATATTATATGATGGATTGATTAATGATGGAAGAATAGGCCACCCAGCCTTACCTGTAATGATAATACCATTTTCTGTCCCTTATGATGCATATAACTTTAATGTAATTGCAACTGTTAAAGATTCTGTTGGATTTGACTTGGATTATCCGGTAATGCCATTTTATAATAAATTTAGCAACGATTCAATATGTATAAATGACTCAATATATAGTCTCAATTCTTTTGGCCCAAATTGTGTCGTAAGTGTATTGAACGATGGATATATTGATGGTGATAACCACGTTGTCGTGCTTGAGATACGTCCGATAAGCTACAATCCAGTACTTTCTAAAGGCCGTTTGTATTTAAATCTTGATATTATGTTGTCTTATGATTGTGGAAATGGAATTAATCATCTAAAAATAAAACCAATATTGCGATATAATACCAATGGTCGGGACGAATCTATTAGGCAAGTCGAAAATTTAGTTGTAAATTCTTCGCTAGTAAGGTCTAATTTGGCTCCGCTATCGATTCAGCCATCATCGTTTAATTCTTCTGTATCGTATTATGAATATTGTATATTGACTAGTCGCGAATTAGCCCCGGCTTTCCAAAAATTAGTAGCGTATAAGAGATTAAAGGGTTATGATGCCGGAGTTGTATGCGTTGAAGATATTTTAGAAAATTCAAATTTTCAAGATGGAGATATTATATCAAATATAAATGATAATGCCGGGAAAATTAGAGCATACCTTAGTGCGGCATTTGAGTGTAGAGTTTTAAAGTATGTACTATTAGGAGGAAAAGAGCCAAATGTCCCCATAAGATATGGATTAGATAATTCGAGGTCTTTTTTGGGCGAAATACCCACCGATTTATATTTTTCGGAATTTAATGGCAATTGGAATTTAGATAATGACTCTATATATGGTGAGTCAGAAGAAGATGCTGTAGATTTATGCCCAGATGTATGTATAGGTCGGCTCCTATGTACAACAAAAGACGAGGTGATTAATTACACCAACAAGTTAATTCAGTATGAAACAAATCCAGGGAATGGAGATTACAGTTACCTAAGCAATGTGATATCTGTTCATAGTAAGGAGTTTGCAGAGAATGCAAATTATGTATCCGAGCAATTTTCGGAGTGTAATGTTGTAATAGAGGAAGATAATTATCCCCAAGGCTCAGATGTGATAAATTTAATAAACGAGAACCCATGTGGATTGATGTTATTTCATGGTCACGGAAATCCTGGCGGAATTACATTATGTACAAATAATGGTTCCGGTTCATCGGGGGTTAATGCTTTAGATAGAGAACGAAAATATTTATTACCCGAAGAAGGGAATGGATTTGATTGCCTAACAAATAAATATTACCCATCGGTATGTTATTCAATGTCTTGCGTAAATATCCCATTTGATGTTTGGCGAGAATATAGTTTTATCTATAATTTAGGAGAATCATATACACTTGGGAAAGATTATGGGGGAGTCGCCTATGTTGGAAATACAAGAGAGGTTATTGATGCCTATGCGATGAAAATGGAAGAAGTTATTTTGGGTAATTTTAGAATAAATGCAGGAATAGGAAATAATATGAATGTCTCTAAAATGTTTTTATACCAATGCCCTGGACAAATATTTGCAAATAATCTTTTAGGTGATCCTGAATTTAATGTGTGGTTAAATGAGCCGATGATAATAGATTCAGTGAATGTAGTTAGAGAGGATTCACAAATAAAAATTCAGATTCCGAGCGATTATCCAAATTTAAAGATAGGCTATTGTACCCCTCAAAATATTAGTGCAAAATTGGACTGTTCTTTAGCCGGAGAATATGTTATTGAAGCTAATTCCAATGCGAGTATTATTATTTATGGTGAGAATTATTTACCACAGATATTACCACTTGTAATACAGAACCAAGTATATGAATGTTCTCAGTACATAAATTCAAGTAATGTGAAAATGGGGAATAATGTGGACCCCAATCGTTTAATTGGTCCGGTACTAATTGGGAATAATTCTGAATTATATATTGATGCCACTGAAAATGTGCTCATAGAAGATGGTGTCGAAGTATATTCTGGATCGTCGTTGATTATAAAATCGCAAAAGAAAGTTCAAATAGGAGGAGGACTAATAAAGCAAGGTGCTATATTTAAGGTAGAGGCTCCGGAGATAGAAATATCAGATAAATTTGAAGTTGAAGTTGGTGCAATTATCGAGTTAAAAACGTTTTAAAAATTAAATCAATATGAAAATGTGTAAAATTATAGCTGTATTATTCCTAATGTCTTTCACAGCATCGGTTAAAGCACAGGATTATATACCATTGTTGCGGGAAGATGTGTATTGGAGATGTCTTGAACAAGTCGAGCCCCATTTTACCGGAAATGATGCAATAAGGCATAATCTATATACGATTGTAATTAAAGGAGATACCATTGTAAAGGAAAGGACATATAAAAAGTGTTACTATATCTTTGATGATAGCGTTGAATCGCAAATTACGCCCGTAGCATTGATGCGAGAAGATATAGAGCAAAAGCGCATATATAAATATCCGAATCAATTGGTATATGATTTTAAAGACTTGACAAATCCGGACCAATGTTGGGCTTTCTTTATCCAAGATTTGTACTGTGATTCAGTATGTCACATAGATGATTTATCAATAGATTCGGTGTGGACGACTGAAATTGACGGCGTAGCTCACCCGTCTTATCAAGTGGGTTCGGGGGGGAATTGGCATCGGTTTATAGAAGGAGTAGGGCCTGCCGGTTCTTATTTCTACGAGTCAAGGGAATACCCGTGTGATGTAATAAACCCAGTGTTTGAAGAGCTTGTGGGGTATATAAACTATCGTCATATATTTCTCCATATGTGTGATTCCACAGGAAGAATAATTTATGATGCTCCGGCAGAGATAGAAGATTATATAAGCAGTAGTGCGATTGGTAAGAAAACGATTGAAAGGCCTGAATTAAAGTTGTCGAATGTCTCTAATCGGCTAAATATCACCGGCGTGCAAGGCGATGGAGTGGTGGAAGTGTATAATACTTGTGGACAAATAGTTTATAGAGAAAATGTTACGGCCGTAGGGAATGATATAATTTTGACACATGATTTGTCATCGGGATTTTATATTATAAAAATCGCAACAGAAACAGCCTCGGAAACATTTAAAGTGAAAATTTGAACAGAATTGAAGCGTTTTGATTGATAATATCGCTTCTTGCCATCAACCTACCTCGACTTGGCAAAATCGTACATTTTGGAGGATTTCTTTGTCAACATTTTGGTTGTATAGCAAAATTCACTATCTTTGGGCATTGGATTAATGTCTTTAATCGGTGTGTGCCAAATATTTACTCAAACATGGAAGATAGTATGACAACATACATACATTGCGCGGCGGAAATTAGCAAAAGGTTAGAACGTCGTCAAATAACTATATGAAAGCGTGCATTGCGAAAGCAGTGTGCGCTTTTGTGCTAATTATTTATAAATGAAACTAAAATAATATCGATATGAAACAATCAAAAATTAAAAACTTATCATATAAATTGGTAAGTATCATGTGTTTTCTGTTAGTGTTGTGTCTTACACATAATAAAGGAAACGCACAAGAACTGAATTTGTCGAAAGGTCCGGGTGCGATAGCTAATGTAACTATGAGCAGAGACATTCAGTCAGTTCATATCTCAAATGAAGATTTTAATGATATTGCTAGTGTGCCTATTAGTAATTCTATCGTTTCTTTATCAACAGATTGTAAAGGTGTTTCTATTGTTAGCAATGAAAAATTAATAACAAAAAAATCATTGACCTCTTATGAGATGCCCCAAATCCAAAAGAAAAACACGAAAAGTGTTGCGTCTAAAGCTGTGAATGTGTCTGGAATAATTGATGCAAGTACTTTGGAGGATAATGCAGAACTCGTTCTAACGGGTAATACAAATCTTTTTATGGATGTAAATAAAACGCTTAAATGTATCAGAGGTGATTATACTCTTACGCTTAGCGGTGGTAATATCCTAACCCTTAACAATCCTGAAGATTATGCTATAAATGTGTTATCTATTACTATCAGTGCTCCTTTAATTGTAAAATCATCAAATGTTGCTATTTCTGCAAAAAATGGAATTACAATCAATAGTACTGTTAACGCCACATCTTCCAATACCGGTATAGGTACTGTAAATGGGACTCTGACAATCAATGCCGATGTAACAGTTACAACAAACAGTTCTGCTGCAATACTCAACCGAGGCTTGGATAATGGTGGAGATATAATTATCAATAATGGTGTAATTAAAGCCACAGGAGGTAATTCCGGTAGATGGGCTTATGGTATAGCGGCACGTGGAAGTATCACATCGCAAGCAGGAACAATTATCAATGCAACCGGTGGAACAGGTATCTATGCAGAGGAAGGAAATATCCATTTGGCAGGTGATGTAGTATCAATAGCAAAAGGAGAAACCGGAAGTGGAGTGTATGCAGAAGCCGGAGAAGTTACGCTCTCGACCATTAGTATTTCAAGTTCGTGTGTTGGAATTTCTGCAAGAAACGGATTAACTCTCAATGGCGATGTGGAAATCAACTCAGCCGATACTGGATTAGGCACTGTGAATGGTACTCTTACAATCAATGCCGATGTAACAGTTACAACAAACAGTTCTGC
>JAFVPD010000018.1 GCA_017505535.1 Muribaculaceae bacterium | reverse complement strand
CTCGGGGTCGTTGGTTCGAATCCGACAAGAGGCTCAAAAAGTCAGAAATGACTGGCCGGGCGAATACCAGAGTGGCCAAATGGGGCAGACTGTAAATCTGCTGGCGTATGCCTTCGGTGGTTCGAATCCATCTTCGCCCACTACCTGCGGAAGTAGCTCAGTTGATAGAGCATCAGCCTTCCAAGCTGAGGGTCGCGAGTTTGAGCCTCGTCTTCCGCTCTAAGAAAAAAAGGAGTATCTTTTAGATGCTCCTTTTTCGCTTTTATGGGGGTGTCAAGTTCTACTCTTAAATTATTTTCTCCGAGTGGCAGTTATTCCGTTATCTCTTTGAGGAAATATACTATGGTGGGGTAGTGGTCGGAGTAGCCATTAAGGAATTTCACGCCTGAGAATGTGCGAAGGGGATAACCTCTGTACTTACCGTCCTGTTGGGTTAGAAAATCTTTATTGTGTACCCTGTGGCTTAGATAGTTCAGCCCCGTTTGCTTTCCGCCGAGGGTATTGCCTGAGATGATGATTTGGTCAAATAGATTCCAAACTCCGCGATAGGCCAACGAGCCGATTCCTTTGTCGAGTGTTTTCCAAAACGGGTTGAAAAATCCATGTTCATCAACCTTCTTGCGCTCTTTCTTTGCACCAAGAATTTTGCTACATGATTTATTAAACGGGTCGTCGTTCAAGTCTCCCATTATTATCACGGCTTGATTGGGATCTACATTCCACACCGAGTCGGCAATATGTTTGCTTAGTGCTGCAGCTGCCTCTCGCAAGTGTGATGACCGTTGTTCTCCGCCAAGACGTGATGGCCAGTGATTGACAATCACCGACACTTTTTCGCCGCTGAGGAGGCCTGTTACACACATTTGGTCGCGTGTGCGGAATGTTGAATCGCCATCAATCACCAGCGTGTGATTGGTTACGTGTAGAGGTTCAAAGTAATATGGGTTATAAAGCAGTCCCACATCGATTCCGCGGCGATCGGGTGAGTCATGGTGTATGACTTGTAGCTGCCATTCTTTTATCTGCTCGTTTTTCACAAGGTCGTCAAGAACGCTGCGATTTTCAATCTCCGCGACGCCTATGATTGCCGGACCTAATGGCGTTACCTCGGTTGCCAATGATGCGATGGCTTGGGCCATATTGTTGAGCTTGGCGTGATACTTTTCGCTGTCCCATTTTTTTGCTCCCTCAGGCGAAAATTCGAGGTCATATTTCCCGTTGTTGTTTATGGTGTCAAATAGATTCTCAAGATTGTAGAATGCTACACCCAACACCATATAACGTTTGTCTTGAGAGTCAATGGTTTGTGCCCATGTTGAGAAACTTAACATTATAGCCACCAAGGAGAAAAATAAAATGCGCTTCATTGAGGATAAATTTAATAGATTATTGTTTTGTGACTCAAGAACGATTGTCACCATGTTGCAAAGATAACTTTTTTCGGCAAAATATGCCACGCATTGGCGCTCAAAAAAATGTAACAATTCTTTGGTCGGTACAATGCACATTTGCACAGATGAATGAAATGCGCTAAATTTGTGATGAGCAAAACAAATTGTCTCGAAAAAATTTATGCAACCGATTTTTTTAATAGGATATATGGGTTGTGGAAAGTCAACCCTTGGTCGTGCGCTTTCCAAAGCAACAGGCTGGCAATTTATCGACCTCGACAATTATATCGAGGGACGATACCATAAAACTGTGAATGAAATTTTTGCCGAAAAAGGTGAGGAGGGATTTCGCACGTTGGAGAAAAATATGCTTCATGAAGTTGCTTTGTTTGAGAATGTAATCATTGCCTGTGGTGGTGGAACACCATGTTTCTATGACAATATGGAGTTCATGAATGCCCATGGAACGACGGTGTTTTTAAATGCCGATATTGAAAAACTTCACACTCGTCTGATGCGTGGACGTCACAAACGACCGCTCATTGCCAATAAATCAGATGAGGAATTGCGCGAGTTTATTCTCGCAGCTCTTGACAAACGCATGAAATTTTATTCCATGGCAAAGGCGGTGTTTACCTCTGACCTGCTCGACACAAGGAGTCAGATTGATGACACTGTGAAGCTGTTTTTGCAACAATTTGAAATATCCTAAAATTATTACTATGCAAAAGCGAAAATTCTATGTCGTTTGGGAAGGTCGCAATCCCGGTATATATGACTCTTGGGAGGAGTGCAAGGATCAGATTGATGGTTTCCCGTCGGCAAAATATAAAGCATTTGATTTTCAAGATGAAGCAACCGAGGCGTTTCGCGGTAAAGCATCTGACCACATAGGCATTATTAAAGCAATTGCCCAACGCAAACCTCATGTCGTTAATTACGAGGCGTTTCCCGAAATAATTCTTGACAGTATTGCCGTTGATGCTGCTTGTTCAAAAAATCCCGGTCCGGTGGAGTATCGTGGGGTGGATACTAAAACAGGCATACAACTGTTTCACGTGGGTCCGTTGGCCGAGGGTACAAATAACATTGGAGAGTTCCTCGCCATTGTTCATGCGCTCGCTATGATGGAAAAACAAGGCACCTCGTTCCCTATTTATTCCGATAGTCGCACTGCCCTTGCTTGGGTGAGAGAGCGCAAATGTAAAACAACATTGAAACCTACGGCAAATAATGTTCGCATTCTGGAATTGGTCAGAAGGGCTGAGGCTTGGCTGAATACCCACACATACACCAATTCCCTTCTTAAATGGAAAACCGAAGAATGGGGCGAAATTCCCGCCGACTTTGGCCGCAAATAAACTTCTGAAGATTATTTTAGAGAGTAATAATCGTTTTTTTGCGCCAAAATAAATGGGTGTTAATATTCTTTTTTGTATATTTGTGCAATAATATTGTCTAACTATTAAAATGAGTACTCTATGAAACGTATTTTTTTAACACTCGTCTCATTGGTGGCGATAGTTGCGGGTGCACATGCTCAACTTGGGTTCGGTATCAAAGCTGGGGCTACATTCAACTCTCTTTTGTGGGAAGGTTGTAACGATGAGTTGACGATTTCCGACAAACCAGGCGTAGGATATGCAATTGGTGCTATGTTTGAATACATCTACAAGCCAAATGGCTTAGGACTTGATATTACTGCAATATACAGCAAAGAAGGCCTTAAAGCAAATTATCATCTCAAAAACGGAACCCCCACCATACTTGACTTCACAACAGCATATATGAAGTTTCCCTTTCATCTGAAGTGGATGCCTTCGTTAATCAATGGAGGGAAAGTAGTTAAGCCCATAGTTTACACAGGTCCCGAAGTTGGATTGATTCTTGACTCGAACAAAAACAATAATCACATGGGACGATGGTTTGAGGAATCGGCATCGTTTAAATGGAATATAGGCATTGGTGCGGAGTTGTGGAACACATTGCAGGTGTGTGCACAATATGGGATAGGACTCAACCGAATGTTTGAATATAACGACGCTTCAATCTATCGAGTAAAAGGTATAAATGCCAAATCATCAACATTCACTGTGACGCTCACTTGGATGTTCCGATAGGATTCTCGATTTCATATTAACACAGAAAAGACTTCAGTAGCTTTTTAGTGTGGATATCATCACCAATGGACAATCACGACCTTGCAATAAGTACAGTGATAATCGTGCGAAGCACTGGACGCGAAGCGTATAAATGACCGTGTGGTTGAGGGCATAGCCCGAAACCTCCGGATAGCGAGCTTCTCTCCCTCCTACACCAGCGTCTGCAAAGACGAGAATTAACCAATCTTTGAGAAATATGACTCATCGGGAGATACACCCATTTCAATCAACCATTGTCGATATTCTTCAATAAATGAAAACATTTTATGGAGTTCTTTTTGATTGTTGATTATTTCTTACCTTTGTGAATAAAAATCATTGCAATTATGACAGAAAAGATTGAAATACCTCAGAATGTAATTTAAACCTATTTGATACCAAAGATTGACCATACATCATAAAACTTTCCTGTCGTATTTAAAATAAAATTAAGGCTATTGGTTCTAAAATAAGACATATAAATTACGTTTATACTAAAAAACAAAAAATTACTTGTATGAATAAAAATGACGAATACGATTTCTATGATGAAGATATAGATTCATCAGAAGGTGCTATTGGTTTTGAATTAAATGTTGATTTCGAAGATGATATTGAGTTCGATAGCGAAGATGAAGAGATAGAGTATTGGACTAATTTATACAATTCTATTTGTCCAAGGATTGAAGACCCTCAGGAAATGGAAAAAAATATCATTTCTTCTTTACAAGATGCACGGCGTAACGATTACTATAAAGAAAGATTTGATGCAGGTTTATTGATTTTAGCCATAAATAAAGATAATTTGCATTCATATCTTGGCACAAAAGATGAATATGATGATGAGATGTATGATTTGTATGATATATATAATGAAAATGGTATAAATCTAAGAAATAATTTAGTTGTTGTCGAATTTGGTTATAGGGTAATTGATATAATTCCTGTAAAAAAAATCGTAGCAAAATACTTTAGCGATTACACTGAAGATATTTACATGAAAGATATAGAGGAATATAATAAAGACGTAAAAGAAGCAGCTACATTATATGAAAGGAGACATATTGCCTATAAAAAGTGGTGGGAAGGTACTGAATTAAAGCGAGAAGGACTTATAAAAGAAGCGGCTGAAGCTTTAGAGATTAGTGTGGAAAATAGAGTTCACAAGATGCCGATAGAAGATATATTTACAAGTCTGGCTCATTGTTATAGATTATTGCATGATGTGCCGAATGAGATAAGGGTATTGAACATAGCTGTAGCCGAAACGAATAATCCTAAATTTGAAAGAGCATTACAACGGGCTTTAAAAAAAATGTGATTTACGTGTCTTTTACGCATAGAGAATGTTACTGTACCTTCGTGGTATAGTAACATTCTTTTTTTATGAAAACAATCAATCAATCTCATTGTGACTCGTGGTTGGCACGATCTCGATGTTTACCGCTCTTCAATCGGATTTACAGTTTGTCCCATTCGAGAAGTTTATCTATTGCGATAACCTCTTTTTCTGTATGCTATTTTATCAGTTTCTATTTGCCGGTGAGGCTTTTGAAGTAGAAGTCGAGAACGTCGCGAGCTGCGGTAAATGAGCTTTGGCGATTGTCAAGCACTCGTTGTTCCTTGTCGGCGAGAAGTGCCGATACATCGGCATTGTTATAGAAGTTGTTGCGCAATTGCTCGTTGATGGTTTCATACATCCAGTATTGAGCCTGCTCTTGGCGCTTGCGCTCAAAATATCCATTTTTCTTGATAAACTCAAAGTAGCGGTCAATCATTTCCCACACCTCGGGAATGCCAAGCTCATAGTAGCCTGAGTAGCACAAAACTTCAGGGATCCAGCCCGACAATGTGGGTGGGAATAGGTGGAGCGCACTGCGGAATTGCGCTTGTGCCAATCGTGCTCGGTCAATATTATCACCGTCGGCCTTATTGATGACTATACCATCGGCCATTTCCATGATACCACGTTTGATGCCTTGAAGCTCATCGCCTGTGCCGGCCAATTGAATGAGCAAGAAGAAATCGACCATTGAGTGTACTGCCGTCTCGCTTTGGCCTACGCCTACGGTTTCGACAAAGATATTATTATAGCCGGCTGCTTCACAAAGCACGATTGTCTCGCGTGTTTTGCGCGCAACACCTCCCAACGAGCCGGCCGAAGGACTGGGACGTATAAATGCGTTGGGGTGAATTGACAATTTCTCCATGCGGGTTTTATCGCCGAGAATACTGCCTTTGGTGCGTTCGCTTGAGGGGTCGATGGCGAGAACTGCGAGTTTGCCCCCATCTTTCAACACATGTAAGCCAAACACGTCAATCGATGTGCTTTTCCCTGCCCCGGGAACTCCGGTAATGCCTATGCGTCGTGAGTTGCCTGAGTATGGGAGACACTTCTCAATCACTTCCTGAGCAATTGCTTGATGGTCGGCCGATAGGCTCTCAACGAGTGTCACTGCACGGCTGAGAATTGTGACATCGCCTTTGAGTATTCCTTCGACCATCTCTGAGGGTGAGGGAAGTGGTTGGCGACGGCGTTTTTTCATATAAGGATTCACCACAGGAGGTTGTTCAACTCCGCTGTTTACGGTTAACCCGGCAAATTGGTCATCATTTTCTATATGTTCCATAATGGAGGTATTGATTATGCGTTAAGAATTTCAGTTTTTAGTCTTTGATTTCGGCGGTAATGCGCACGGTGGTTTTAGGCCGTTCCGGATCATTGCCGATGATTATGATGTGGGCATTGAGGTATTCTCCCTCAATTTTTGATGGATCGATTTTTACGGTGACTTTGGCCGTTTTGCCTTTCTTGATGTTTTCTTTGTTTACGCTCACATCAACGTTGGCATTGTAGGCATACACGCGACGCAACTCAAGCGTGCGTTTCCCGAAGTTTTCAATCGTTATTTCTTTGGTGATAATATCATCTGAACGATTTATTATGCCCAAGTCGATGCGTTGAGGTGAAACGGCTATTGCCGGAGCATTCATGCGCTCTCCGGGTGTCAAACGCTTGAAATTTTCCTCAATGGTGGCTACCGATAATATGTCAATAGGGGTTATTCCTTCGGCCGGCACGAGCGATAGTGTGTCGGCTACGCGATCCCATGTGGGGCATTTGACGCTGTTAAAATAGAATGTAAACGTTGCCTGTTCGCCGGGTGGAATGGCCTTGGGGGCGCTGAGAACGGTATAATAGTCGGGCACGTTTATCCATTTGGGGTAAACTGTGTCGCGGCTCACATTGTAGGCATCGAGAAATTCGGTCTTTGATTTGCCCTTATCAACTTCGCCAAGTGCTATCAATGAACGGCGCAAGCGCAATGGTCCGGCTTCTATCGGATAGCGCACTTTTACCGTTTGTTCGGCGGCAATCACCACTCCGCTCACTTGCAAGGTCTCGCGTTCGTCCGATGCGCTGGTGTTGATATAGATGCTTTTTTTGAAGCGTCCGGGACGGCCTACCGGATCGTAGCTTACGCTGATTATTGTGGTGTCGCCGGGGGCTATTGGTGATTGACTGTATTTGGGGGTTGTGCAGCCACATGACGCGCGGGCTCTGACAATTGTCACCGAGTCGGTGCCGGTATTGACAAAGCGAAATTCACAGGTGGCATCGCCATCGTTTTCGTTGATTACGCCAAAATCGTGTGCGGTTTCAAGCCATGTTATCTCTGATTGGGCAGTAATGAACATTGCTGCCAACAAAGCGATACTTGTGAGTGTGGTGCGCAAGAGTGACATGTTTCCTATTAATCGTTATTTGAATCGTTGTTGTCTGAATCGGGGATTACTACTCCTTTGATGGAGAGGATAATGCGTTTTTGCTTGCCCGATGCAAATTGAATGCGGAGTGTTACCTTGCGATCAAATTCGCCGGGACGACCTGCAGGGTTGTAGGTGACTTTTATCTTGCTTTTCTTGCCGGCTTTTATCGGCTCTTCAGAATATTCAGGACGGGTGCAACCACATGATGCGGTAGCTCTGATTATTGAAACCGGCTCATCGCTTACGTTCTTAAACTCAAACGTGTGACTCACTGGGCCTTTGGCTTCTTTGATTGTCCCGAAGTCATAGTCGCGATGGTCAAATTCTATCTTCAAATTCTTGCCGGCGGCAAGCACTGTAATTGAGAGTAATAACGAATAAAATATCAGAAAGATACGTTTCATAACTAATTGAGTCTTTTAAATTGGTAAAGTTACAACAAACCATCAAACCAATGAGGTCTCTTTGCGTTAATCTATCTTAAAGCGTTTCCATTGAGGTGTTGCTAATTCCCTATAATTTCAGTCCCATGCCAAAGAGTGCATAGTCATAAATCACGGGGTCTTCGGGGTTAAATTGGCGCAATACTTGTGTCAACTCTATGGTGGTGCGACGGTCGTTGGCTCGGCGGTTGATGAGCCCTAATTCTCGGGCGGTGTTGCCAACATGCACGTCAAGTGGTATAAATAATTGCGAAGGGCTTAAAATGTCCCACACTCCCAAGTCAACTATACCATCTTTGCGCACGAGCCATCGCAAAGCCATGTTTATGCGTTTCAATGCCGTTGTATCGAGGTTAAGTGGGAGGCATCGGCTGTCTCTATGGCCGTTATTGGCTTCGGCAAGTGTCTCATTCATTGCTGCGACAAGATGCCATGAAGGAAATTCGGCGTGTTGCACTCCCTTTTTTCGGGCATATTTTTGTAACGATCCGTTTTGGTGGTATATCTGTCGCAGTCCACGCATGTAGTGTCGTAGATTTGATACAAAAAATGTGCGATGTATGTTCCCTTCGGGCAACTCTTCATATCCCTCATCGAGAATATATTCCAATGGGCGATATTCCATGAGGGTGAGAAGTTTTTCGCAGTTGGAACAAATCATTTTGCGATTGCCCCATGCGATGGTGGCACAAAGCAATGACACGATTTCAATATCTTGCAATCGTTCAAATCGCCGTGGAAACTGTACCGGGTCCTTGTCGATAAATGACAGATTGTTTATGCGACGGGCTTCTTCGTCAAGCAATTGTTTTATGTCGGTAGTTGAAAAGTCGTTCATGAGCGTGATTTATACGATTCCCATTTTTCCCATCAAGAAAAATGCGTTTAGATTATGGGCTACTCCTGTGTGGAGTGTGTAGTCAAATGTGAGGGTATCATCTTTTATTTCGGCCTCGAAGCAGTAGGCGCTGATATTTTCGGGAAATTCTTGTGCAAGGTCTCCCAGTGCAAGGTCGTGAGTGGCAAGAATTCCCGCAACAGGCAGATTTATCAGACGTTTCACAAGGGCAATTGATCCTCGTTGCTTGTCGGCTGAGTTTGTCCCACGCAATATTTCGTCAAGCAAAATAAACATGGGCCTACTGCTTGATGCCTCTTTCACCACAGTTTGCAAGCGTTTTAACTCGGCAAAGAAATAGCTTTCGCCATCTGCCAATGAGTCTGTGGCTCGTAACCCGGTGAATAAATGAGTAGGGGTAAATATCATTGACTTTGCGGCCACAGGGGCTCCAATCATTGCCAATAGATAGTTTATGCCGATTGTGCGCAAATAGGTGCTTTTGCCTGCCATGTTGGCTCCGGTGATTATTAAAAAGGAGTGTCCTCCCATTTGGGGGAGTGGATTGTTGACGCGACGTGAACGAGCAATGAGTTGATGTCCCATTTGCTCGGCTTTCATAATTATGTGATGGTCGCAATCAATCGTAGGATAGCTGTAATCGGGGTTCTCAAAGGCGTAGGTAGCAAGTGCACACAATGCATCTACCTCGCCCAATGTTTTGCGCCATTGCTCAAGGCATTCGCCATGAGCTTTCATCCATTTGTTAATATGGCCTACTGTGAGGATATCCCATTGGCATGTGCCATTAAAAAGCATGTATCCCACTACATTGTAGCGTTGATCAAGCGATTTGAGATGGCGCGACAGTTTATTGATAAGGTGTGTTGCCGAGGTCCCTGCGTGACTAAATCGGCGTTGTTGCTTCTGCATCATTGCCGACTCAAATTGTGCGCTTTCGATATGCCGAAACAACGATGCTCGGGTTGTGAGTTCTTCTACGGTGGAGCAGAGCCATGCATGAATCGTGTCAATGCGACGTTTTGTGAGCCCTGCAACAAAAAGATTGCCTATAAATAGCCACAGAACGCTCATTCCGGGAATTAAATCCATTATGGCCATCACCACCACTGCAGCAAATAATATCCCCGCCACTTTAGAATAAATTTTCAGTGCAATGGGCATTGAGAATGTGGGCGTTTCTCCATCTGTTGACGCATTTTTAGCCTGATTCTCGGCCTTGATGGTTTTCCCGATGGCGTGAAATCCTGAGCGTAGCTCATGCTTTGACGACAATTCGGCGATGGCGTGTTGGCGGTCAATTATCTCAGCATCGTTCAGTAGCGGAGATTTCAGCCATTGAGCAAGATAATCGGCGCCCATTGGTGTTGAGGTGGAGTCAAGCATCGAATAAAGCGAACCTCGGCCAAACAGGTCAAGGTCGTAGCTGAATGGGTGCATTGGGTCAATGTGGATCTCTCCTTGTGGATGTTGTGATAAATCGCCATTGAGAACTCTCAATCGTGCTTGCGCAAAGTTTCTGCGGGCCTCTTGAATGTCCCGTTGGTGTAATATTCTATCATGATATCGGGCAACTGCTACAAAAGTAGTAATGCCTATTAATGCCACAATCCAGCATGCCATTGTGTCGTGCCATAAAGTATATAGCACCCCTATTGTAGCCACAAATATCACCACTCTAAGCCACGATATGCGACGAGCAATTGTCGTGAGCCGGTTTATGATTGTCTGTGATTCTGATTCTAATTTTTCGTAATGTCTTTGTGCTGTCATAAGTACAAAGTTACAACATACTCCCCCGGCAAATAACTATATATTCTCCTTTTAACAGAGATTAACCCTGCCGGAGATACATGAATAACGAGGACAAGTTAATCTCACTTGCCCTCGTCAGGTCCATTCTTCTGCAACAATGCAGTTTTGAGATTATTTCTTGGTGGTGATGAGAACTACTCCATTTGCTCCACGCTCGCCATAACGGGCAGTTGCTTCAGCGTTTTTCAACACTGTAATTGATTCGATATTATTAGGCGAAATCGATGAGATGTCCTGTGTAATCTCGCCGTCAACTACATATAATGGCGATTGCTTTTTGTCTCCCGAAGGGATTGTCACCACATTTTTGTCGTTGGAATCATCTCCCGAGAGGGCGAACGTTACAGGAATAACATAATGTACTGCGACTTTTTTGCCATTCATTTCGCCGGGGATAAAATCGGGAAGTGTTGAGACTACCCTAACGGCTTCAGCATCAAGCGACGCTTCAACGCTACGCATCACCTGTGGATCAGTTACTTTTCCTGTTTCTGAGATTACAAAGCTAACAACCACTCGCCCTTCAATTTTGTTGTCAATAGCCGATTGGGGGTAGTTGATGTTACGAGCAATGTAATTCATCAATTCCCTCTCTCCGCCGGGATACTTTGGCATCTTTTCGGCAGCGGTTAATGCCAATTTTTTACTATCTTTGTCGGGCAAAGCCTCATTTATCTCAGTTGATGACACTGTCGTTAGGGTAGAGGCTACTACCGGGTTATTGACAAAGACCAATGCAAGTGCCGCTGCGGGCACTAAAGCAAGCACACGCATGCGCGCCTTGCTACGAGATTTTTTTGATAACATCATAGTTATACGTTTTTTAAGTGAACTGTGATTCAGACTGTTGGCGATGGCCGCGAACCTTGCGCCGACAGTCTTTTTTATTAAAAATAGTTGGTAATCTTCTTTATTTACTGAGCTATTGTTGAGCACCGCTTCATCGGCCTCATATTCGTGCAAGTCTTGCAATTCGGTGCGCATGAACCATACGGCCGGATTAAACCAATTTATCGCAATTACTACCTCTGCTACAAGCAAATCTACCCAATGGCGCGCTTTGAGATGCGATAATTCGTGGGCAACGATATATTCTCCATGCTCTTCATAGTCTTTGCGACTCATAAAAATCCATCGACCCCATGAGAATGGCACTATCCCCATTTTACGATGAAAAACTATTGTGAAGCTATCATGTGTCACTTTCTCGCTCGTTTTTATCAATAATGCAACCCGTGAATAAGAAATCAGCGTTTTAATCGCCATCAGCAATGATACAACAATATATATGCCCAGCACTAACGCCATTAATGACATTTCCGAAGGCTTTTCCATTATGCTAATTAATGGAGCGGCAATATTTCCTATCGTTGCATTCTCTCCGTTGTTATTGGCGCCCCACTGAGCCGCAAACCATTGCAATAGGGGTATTACTAACATTGCTGTGGCATATATTGATAGAACAACCATGCGGTTAAACCGGTGGAATGTCATGCGTGAGAGCAATAATTTGTATATCGCAAACATCACGATAATGGGTAGTGATATTCCCAGCGAGTAAGCAAAGAGTGTTCCCATAGTAGAATCTATTTATTATTGTTTTCTCTTACTTTCTTTATTAGTTCTCTAATCTCGTCGTCGCTCAGGTCTTCATCTTTAAATAAAGCGCTCACAATTCCCGATAACGAGTTGTCAAAGTAGCGATTCATCACCGAGCGCAATGTCTTGCGGCTAAATTCTTCGCGCGATACTGCGGCATGGTATTTATAGCTGTTCCCAAATTGTTCATGCCCCACATAGCCTTTCTGTTCCAATACTCTCACAAATGTTGATATCGTATTGAAGTGTGGCTTAGGATCGGGGTAGAGTTCTACTATTTCTCTCACAAACATTGGACCTCGTTCCCAAAACAGATTCATTAATTCCTCTTCTTTTTCTGTTAGTTGTTTCATGCTTGAATCTTTTAGTTGTTTACTTAATAATGAGTCATAAATGAACGATTATTATGCAATCGTTATAAATCTATGACGCAGTTCTCGCTTTGTGTTGAATTAACTTCACTGCAAAGGTAAACTATAAGTTTTAGTTACGCAACTAAAACTTATAGTTTTAACTAAATTTCATAGTTGACGCCTTATGATCTCGGCTCTGGAGAGATTATCATCTATCCTTCTATCCTTTATAGAGTCATAAAATGAAAACTTTTTAATATGTGTCACGAATTGACATACCTTATTGCTATATTTGCAAAAAAATAATAGTTATAGCAAATGAAGATATTGCATTTATCAGACACCCATAGTTGTCATAGGAAGCCTAAGGAATTACCTGTGGCTGATGTCGTAGTCCATTCGGGCGATTTTTCAATGGTAGGGACAGAGTAGGAAGCAATTGATTTTCTCAATAGGTTTTGCGACTTGTCTTATCTTCATAAGATTTTCATTTGTGGAATCACGATGTGGCTTTTTATGGAGCATCGCTATCCCGGGCGAGGATATTTTTGATGTTACGTGTCGAGGATGTGTTCCATTGTCGCTATTATCTTACCCCCGACTTGTTATCAGTAGTTCAAAAATTTGAAGAAAAAGTGAGATGAAAGAATCAAAAAACATACAAGAGTCAATCCAAGATTGGGCTCAAAAATCAATCAAAACATATAAAAATGTTTTAGTAAAAACTAATTCTAAACATGATTTTATTGCAAGTCAAAGCCCATTAAATAAAATAAAGGAAAGCCCTGAAATTATTATTCTTGGTAAAAATCCAGGACATGATGCAGATTTTGTAGAAAATGAAGAATTTTTAGATAGATTTTTAAAAGGCAACGATACGTGGGACGGGCGAAACAATAAAAGAAAAATTGATGGTCGATGGCAATATTGGCAAAATATTAAATTCTATTTATTGCCAACATTCACAAAAGAATTGCTTGAAGATGATACCAAGCGTATATTAACAAATGCGACCTTCTTTTGTTCTTCAAGTCCAAAGAATTTGCCTCCATGTGCATATAAGGAAACAATCGAATGTACACTGAATCTTATAGATGTATTACAACCATCAAAAAATGTGGTAATTTGTATGGGTGCATCAGATTACTTCAGGTTATTTAAAGATAAATTTGAATTCACGGAGTATTCTGAAGAATATTCTTCAGAAGGATTATTTTATGGTGTTAGGAATGGAGTGAAATATATTGGGATGCCCCATCCATCAGGTCGCCATACAAAATGGGAAAATTTACTAATTAAAAAATTCGTTGCACTTTCCTATAAATTAAATTCTTTTGAAGAAGTTAAAATAGTTTTAGAACCATATCTTAAATCATTCTCTTTGTTTGAGAAAGGTAAGGAGGAGATTTATAATAGTGTAATGAAGCGTATCAGTGAACTATTTTCAGATAAAAAAGAGACTAAACCAAACTCAAGACCTAATTCAAGTGTAAAGTTTATATTTGAGAATTTTGAATTGTTTGTTATCCTGAATGATTATGATAAACGATTGATTGGATTGAGATATGGACCATTTTGGGGTGAAAATTATGTGTCACCATTAACTGAAAAACATATTGAATTGATAAAATTCATTTCATATAAGGGATATAAGTCGAATAAATGGTGGACAGCCTACAAACATTTTGAAGATTATTTAGGAGATTCTACATCTGAGATTGCTGATAATATTATCAAGGATTTGAAAGATATGATTGAATTGCTTTAAGATAGAATTTTTTGTAAGTTTTTTGTGCGTGGTAGCGCGTAATTCTTTGTTGTGAATAGGGTCTCTGGGCGTGGTCGAGTTGTTTATTATATTACAAAAAACAGAAGCGCAAACCTTTAATGGTCTGCGCTTCTGCGTTTATGATTGGTTAAGCTTATTAGGCTTTAGCACCTTTTTTAGCTGAACGACGACGGTCGATGAGGTAAGCAACGGGCGATGCGATATAGATTGTCGCAAGAGTACCGATGATTACACCAAACAACATCGCAAATGTGAAGCTGCGGATTGAATCTCCACCAAGAATGAAGATACACAAGAGCACGAGCAATGTTGTGAACGATGTCATGAACGTACGACTCAAAGTGTTGTTGATTGAGTTGTTGATTGTTGTTCCGAAGTCTTGTTTGGGGTACAATCCAACATTTTCACGCACACGGTCAAATACCACCACGGTGTCATTGATTTGATAACCGATAACGGTCAAGATTGCGGCGATGAATGTTTGGTCGATTTCCATAGCGAATGGAAGAATGCCCCAGAACAATGAGTAGAATCCGATGATTGTGAATGCTGTGAATGCAACTGCTGCAAGTGCTCCCACTGAGAATGCTACGTTGTGGAAACGTAGTAAGATGTAAAGGAACATTGCGATGAGTGAGAGTATCACGGCGATAATAGCTTCGTCACGCATATCATCTGCAACTGTAGGTCCAACCTTTTGAGAACTCATGATACCTTGTGTTTCGTCGGTAGTTGAGAATTCTTTGTCGGTCATACCTTCACGCAAGTATGGTTTGAGCGTGTTGAATAGCTTAGATGTGATTTCTTGCTCAATATCAGATGACTCTTCGTTGATGCGATAGTTGGTTGAGACACGCACTTGGTCGGCTCCTTCAATATTGATTACTGTCAATGTTGAGTTGGGGAACTCGGGCGCAAGTTTATCTTGAATTTCGCTGGGTGTTACAGGTTTGTCGAGTTTCACAATGTAGTTGCGACCACCTGAGAAGTCAATACCTTGGTTGAGACCACGAGTAATGAATGATGCCGCTACGACGATAACAACCAATCCACACACGATGAAGCTCACTTTACGTTGGCCAAGGAAGTTAACCTTAGTGTTTGTGAGGAAGTTACGCGACAATGGTGTTGAGAATGTGAGGTTTTGGAATGGTTTTGCTTTTGCTCCCCATACAAAGATGAGACGAGACAAATAAACTGCTGTGAAGAATGAGCATACAAGACCAATGATCAATGTTGTTGCGAAACCTTTGATAGGACCTGTTCCGTAGAGAAGCAAGATAACACCTGTGATTACTGATGTCAAGTTTGAGTCAAAGATTGCTGAGAATGCATTGCTATAACCATCGGCGATAGCTGTGCGAACATTCTTGCCTGCACGAAGTTCTTCTTTTGTACGTTCAAAGATGAGCACGTTGGCGTCAACAGCCATACCAAGGGCAAGCACGATACCGGCGATACCTGAAAGTGTCAACACTGCTTGGAATGATGCCAAGATACCAAATGTGAAGAAGATGTTGCAAATGAGGGCAAAGTTGGCAATCAAACCGGGGATTACTCCGTAGTATGCCATCATGAAGAGCATCAAAAGCACGAGTGCTACGATAAATGATGTGAAACCGGCTTCAATAGCTTCTTGTCCCAATGACGGACCGATAACCATGTCGCTGATGATTTCAACTTTTGCCGACATCTTACCACTCTTGAGTACGTTGGCCAAGTCTTGTGCTTCTTCAATTGTGAATTGACCTGTGATTTGTGAGCGACCACCTTCGATTGCGCCGTTTACACGAGGATATGAGTAAACCATACCGTCGAGTACAATTGCTACGCTGTTGCCGATGTTGTTACCGGTTACGCGTGCCCATTGTTTTGCTCCATCGTTGTTCATGGTCATTGAAACCACGTTACCTTGCATGTTGTCGTAGTCGGCTGAAGCAGCGATTACGCATGAACCATCAAGCGCGGGTTTGCCATTTGTTGCTTTGAGGGCAATGAGGCTGTAAAGGTCAATATTTTTTGTTTTGTGTGTAACAGTGTCGTTGAATTGTGCTGTTTGGGGTTTTACTTCCCATGCGAGTTTGAGGTTAGAAGGAAGTACTTGTTTTGCAACGGCCGAAGCAAGAATTTCATCGATTTTAGCTTTGTTCATAACTGTTGCAAGTCCCACGTTGGGTGAGCCTTGTGCTCCTCCTTGAAGGAAATAGCTCCAGAATCCTGTGTAGGCATCAGCTGTATCGGTAGCAAGTTTGCTGTCAAGTTGTGAAAGAGCATTTGCAATTTCCTCAAATTTATATGTTTCATAGAATTCGAGGTTGGCTGAGCGTTGAAGCAATTGACGTACACGCTCGTGTTCTTTTACACCAGGAAGTTCAAGAAGGATTTGTCCGTCTTTTCCTTGGAGTACTTGAATGTTGGGCGATACAACACCATATTGGTCGATACGGCTACGCAATACGTTGGTTGCCGAGTTGTTTACGCGGTCTTTTACTTCTTGTTTGAGTTTGCTCACTACTTCGTCGTCAGTAGCCTTGCGGTCTGTGATGATGTCTTTAAACACTACAGAGAAATCGGCTGCTGGTGATTTTTGACGATATTGTTCGCAGAATGTTTTCACATAGTCTTCTGACTCGTGATTTTTAATGATTACATCGGTTGCTGCAAGTGCTGAGTCAAAAAGTGTATCTGACTCTACTGTGCTCATTGAACGAAGTATGTCGGGCATTGATACTTGAAGTATCACGTTCATACCACCTTTGAGGTCAAGTCCAAGTCCTACACCCCATTTTTGTACTTCGTTAAAGGTATAACCCATATAAACGGGTTCCTTTCCGATTGAATCCATGTAGTTTTTGTAAGCCTGTTTGTAAGGCTCGGAATCAACTTTGTCGGCGCCGCCTGCTGCGTTGGTAGCATACTCTACTGCCTTCTGCTCATAGTTGCTTGTAACAAATGAGAAAGAGAGGTAGAAAAGACACACGAGTACCAAGAAAATCGCAATGACTCCGGCAACGATGCTTCCTAATGTTCCTTTGCTTTGCATGTGTTAGATAAATATGTTAAAATGTTTATAAATTAATTTCCATAATTTTTCAGCTTGCAAATATACTATTTTTCTTTGGATTGCGCTAAATAGTAGCGTCGTTTTTTGTGCTTTGAGCTGTTTTTTGCCTCGTTTCCATCTTTCTTGAGGGCGTTTTTATCTTTTTTATATCCTTATTATTGTTAATAAGACGCCATTTCATTAACTTTGTCAGAATTCTTGAATCGATGTAATTTTAACTCTTATTGAGATAAAAATGGATAATTATATTGTGTCGGCTCGTAAATATAGGCCGTCAACTTTCAAAAGCGTAGTGGGACAAAAGGCGCTGACTGCTACTCTCAAAAATTCTATTGAGAGTGAGCGTTTGGCTCATGCCTATTTGTTCTGCGGGTCGCGTGGGGTGGGTAAAACTTCGTGTGCTCGCATTTTTGCCAAAACAATCAACTGCCAGCATCGCACTGCCGATGGTGATGCTTGTAATGAATGCCAATCGTGTCGTGAGTTCAACGAGGGACGCTCAATGAACATTGTTGAGCTTGATGCGGCATCTAACAATAGCGTTGACGATATTCGTGCTTTGGTCGATCAGGTGCTGGTGCCTCCAACAAACGGCCGTTATCGCGTGTTTATCGTCGATGAGGTGCACATGCTCTCGTCTCAGGCGTTCAATGCTTTTCTGAAAACTCTTGAAGAGCCGCCTGAATATGTAGTGTTCATTCTTGCTACAACTGAAAAACACAAAATCATACCAACAATCTTGTCAAGATGTCAAATCTACGATTTTAATCGCATCACGATTCAAGATATGATCGACCATTTGTCGTATGTGGCATCTCAAGAGGGTATAACGGTGGAAACGGCTGCGTTAAACGTAATCGCTCGCAAGGCCGATGGCGCCATGCGTGATGCATTGTCGATTTTCGACCAAGTAGCAGCTTCGTCGATGGGCAACATCACCTATGAATCGACAATTGAAAATCTAAACGTCCTCGACAACGACTATTATGGCCGATTGCTTGATGCGTTTCTCTCTAAAAATGTTCCCGACGCGCTATTATTATATAAGGAAATTCGTGATCGTGGGTTTGACTCGCTATTCTTCATAAATGGATTGGCGTCTCATTTCCGCGATTTAATGGTGGCTCGTGAGCCGGCTACATTGTGCCTCCTTGAAGCAAGCGACGATGAAAAGGCAGCGATGGCTTCGCAAGCGCAACGTTGCTCTGTGCAATATCTATATCAGGCTATGGATCTTTGTAACAAAGCCGATTTGGATTATCGTGCTGCGTCAAACAAGCAGTTCCTGGTGGAATTGTTGCTCATTAAATTGTGCCAACAGCTCAGCCCCTCCCCCAATAATGGTGGCAACGGAGAGGGGCAGTTGAAAAAAATTGAGGCAGTGGCTCCCACTGTCGCTCCTGCCACTGTTTCGCGTCAGCAACCGGTTGCTACTCCTGTAGTTACAACCCCTCCTCCTGCAACCTATGCAGCTCCTGTTTCTACGGCGGCTGAGTATCCTTCACCTGATAGGGTTGTGCCCCCTGTGGTTTCCGATAATCCGGCACCGACAATTTCTCAGAGTGTGAGCCCGGGAAGTATTCCTCCCCCTCCGCCTACTCCACGACGCATTGGCACGATTGCTCATACTGCGCCCATTCGTTCAACCAAGAGCGTGGAGGATTCACAAACAGTCGTTCGGAATTTGCCGAAGAACAATAAACCCTACACTCAAGAATCGCTTGATGCTGCATGGTTGTCTTATATACAAGGTCATGCTTCGGCCCACATTTTGGTGAACACGATGAGAACGGCGTTCCCAAAGCGCATAAGAGACAATGTATATGAGCTATTGGTCGAAAATCCGGCTCAAAAGGAGGTGCTTGAAGTCAATATGATTGATATTAAGAAACATCTTTCAATGAGCTTGGGCAATGATTTCATCTCATTTGAGATTTCGCTCAATGATGGTGAGCCTTCGCCTCAAGTTTGGTCGGAACGCAAGGTGTTGAATCACATAGCCGAAACAACGCCCTATTACAATACTTTTGCCAAAGACCTAAAACTATCGTTGATGTAAATAATTAACCTGATAAAATTTTTTTAGACTATGAAGTTAATGACAAAATTTGCCGGTTACATGCTATTGGTGATAGCTGTAATGATGAGTTCGTGTAAAGAAAAAAACACAAGTCTGATAAAGTATATCCCGGCCGATGCCGAGGTTGCTCTAGTAGCCGACGCGCAGGCTCTCATTGAGAATGCCGGTTGCTCAGTGCAAAATGGACAAGTGACTCTTTCTCCTGAGTTGCAAGCTCTATTGGACAAGATTCCCGATAATAATGAGAGGGAAACTGTATATCAATTACTCAACAGTGGTGTCGATCTCTCAGACGTTGCGATATATGTGCCTTCGCTTAAAAGAGATGCGGCTGTGGCAATCCTTAAAGTTGCCGATGTTACTACGCTTAAATCGCTCATTGAAAAGAATCAATTTACCGGCAATGGTACGTATCAAAGTTTTGAATGGTATAGCTGTGCTAATATAGATTTGTTGGTTGATGGCGAATTGTGTTTCGTGTTTGATAACCATACGTTTAGCTGCGCTCAAGTGGTGAATATTGATGCCCAAAATTCACTTGAGTCGGTTGATTGGAAAGCTCAAATGCTCTCAAAACCTAACGATGTAAATGTTCTTGTCTCTCTTCCGCAAACCTATTGGGCTCAAATAGGATTAAGTAGTTTCCCCGGAATTGTATATAGCTATGGTCTGAAGTTTGAGCAACAAAGACTTACAAGTTCTTGCGATTTTTGTTTGGCCGATGGCTCAAAACCGGCTTTTGAAAATTATGTCGGAGAGATTGACTCGGAATTTGTAAAATATATGATTCCAACCGATATATTTGCCGGGGCAATTGCTATAAATCCCGATATGGATTGGAATGAATATAGTAAAGAAATAAACAAATTGGCAGCAGGAAATCGTGAATTAACAATCGCAATGGCAACTGCTTTGCCCTATTTGAAAATGCTAGGTGGTACCATCGCTTTTGCCGGAGGTCCTACTGCCGGAACTGAATCCTATGAAGATCCATCACTCGGTAATTGGTCATTCTTTACAATGGTTCAGATGAAAAATGAAAGTGACATCTCGACTATCATATTGCAATTACAATCATTTGCTACAATGTCAGGTATGCCCATTTCTACAACCGACAATGGCTTTATCCTATCTATCCCTTCTCAAGGGGTGATTAATGTGATGCAGAAAGATGACTATCTAATCATCTCAAATCGCGAGATGAATAAGACAAATAGTGGAATCATGCCTGCCGATTGGTTCTCCGGAGCATTCTCTGCGTTGGGTCTAAAACTTGAACGTTCCAACCCTCTTATGGTGGCCTCTGATTTGCCATTCGGAGTTGATGCCAACTTGAAAAATCTTGAAGCCGAAATCAATCTCGTTGGAACTGACAAGCAATTCATCGAAGCAATCATTTCCTATGCAATTTCAAAAGCACAATTCGACGCAGCAGATGAGTTTGTCGAAGAAGAATATATCTTATCCGACTCGGTTGCGATGTGCGACTCTGTTCAATCGTCAGACTGCGAAAATGTACATGATATGGAAGGGTCTGAGGAGTCTCCGGCATATCAAGACAGTGATGATTCATCCTGCAATCAAGTATATACAGCGGTTGAACAAATGCCTCAATTCCCCGGTGGCGAAGCCGAATTGATGAAATATATTTCAAACAACATTAAATACCCGACTATGGCCATGGAAAACAATATCCAAGGTCGTGTAGTTGTTCAATTTGTTGTTACCAAAACCGGTAAAATCGGTGAAGTTAAAGTCGTGCGTTCTAAAGACCCCGACCTTGACAAAGAAGCAGTGCGCATAGTGAAATCTCTTCCTAACTTTATTCCGGGTAAAATGAATGGACAAGCAGTAAGTGTGTGGTACACATTGCCCATCACATTTAAACTCCAAGGAGTGTAATAGGACTTAGATAATACGTCAACGAGAGGGTGTGTCATTCTTTTGATACACCCTCTCTTTTTGCTAAGTAGCTTCTCGATGAGAAGCTACTTAGTGTCGCTAAAAATATTGTCGTATTATTCTGGGGTTGAAAAGCCTATAGGACGGCGATTCTTATGAAGCTCGGTCTGCGCAGTGTTAAGATGGTGGTAATTACTTCTTGTCGACTCTTTAGCGTAAAAGAACGAATCAAGTATCGATTTCAAGTATTTGTCATTATCATGACATTCTGGGAGAATTATTATATCGAAGCGGCTATGAAATACTACCATATTGTTTTCATCGGGCTCAGTCATTAAAACAGTTGGGCCAAAATTAAAGTTTGCGGCGTTTACAGCATCTTTAATTAAATTAAATTGAGGATCATTGGCATTTATTGCAGCCCAACAAGGATCCCACACTCGAACGAATCGAGAGCGGTTCTCGCTGAAATTAAATTCAAATGTTTCGCCCTGATAAGAAACTGTTAGAATGTTGTGCTCTCCAAATTCGGGCTGACAACCAAGAGATTGTAAAGCGTCAAACACGATGTTTGGCGTTGACTCATTGTTTAAAGGGGTAGTTTCCGACTCCGATGAACTACTGTAATAGACAGCAGGCTCTGACTCATCTTTTTTATACATTATTAATTTTAATAGATAATAGATTGCTACAAACGATACGATTGTGATAATAAAAATTTCCATAATTTTGTTTAGGTTAAGGTGTGATTAATTATTTTGTTTTTATAATAATACCAATCACTTTACAAAGGTTAATGATGTATTCCCCCGATATATAGATGAGTCGACGGCCATATCCATATTCCGGTTTCAACTTGATGCTATTTTGCCTCGTGGTAGGTGATTTTCAAGACGCGATTAGTGTTATCAATCTCAATTTTCCCGAGTTTATTCAATACCGATTGACCCAACAAGAGTGGCGCACGTTGGTTTTTAACCACCGTTGCTCGTATGTTTGATAGTTTCAATCCTCCAAACTCAACATTAGTTAAATTGATTAGAGTCCCCTCATGCACACCTCCGTCAGCAGTAACATAGTTTTGTTTCCCAATCACATTTTTATTTGTCAGGTATCCGTTTTTGAACATAAAAGACGCTTCTACATCTGAAATTGACACGTCTGATGCTCCGGTATCAAACACAAAATGCAACGGCAGTCCATTAATAGTGCATTTCACTTTACAAATATCCCCCTCTTTTGAAAATGGAATCAATACTTCTTTTTCCGAATACAAATTATTGGGATTTTCCTCTGTTTCGGCTTTGATTTTATCTTGATACAAACGTATCATTTTTGAAAATTGCTCTAAATGGCGTATTCCATCTAAATCATCATCGTGTTCAATATGATTAAATCGTCTGAAGCCTTTCTCTAAAGCCATTTTGAGCATTTCTAATGCTTTGTCGTTGTTCCCCATTCGAGTGTAAAGACATGCTGCATCATAGTAATTTCCCGAATATACACTATCGTTGGCAATAACTCGTTCCATATAATCAATAGCCTTTTCTTTTTCGCCAAGTTCCAAGAATGCATATTGAGCACATGATTCATTTGAGGGAACGGTGTCCAATTCGATTACCTTTTCATAATCTCTCTTAGCCGGCAATTCTTCTCCCTTTAATTGATACATATCTGCTCGGCCCAAATATGCATAGGCATATCCCGGATTCAAGGCAATAGCCATCGTATAATCTTCAATTGCGCCATCAGCATCAGATGTATTGTCTTTATAGAAACCTCGGCAATAGTATCCGCCATAAAACTCTGGCTCATGTGCAATGTATTTTGTCATTTCGGCAATTGCTTCGGCAGTTCTTCCCGATTCATACAATAAATCAGCTTTCCTCATGACATAATCATAGTCGGTTGAATCCATTTCAATAGCAATGTCGATATGCTGAATTGCTGATGAATAGTTCCCCAATGACTCATAGCAACAAGCTATTCGATAGTGCAATATTGGTGAGTTATCCTTGTCAGCACTGATTTTGTACTGTTCGATAGCCTTCTGAAACTGTTTTGTTTGTTCATATATAGAGCCTAAACTATATGGCCAAAAACTATCGTCTTCTCGTTTCTTACATTGAATTTTCAGTCGTGCCTCAAGCTCGTTAAATGCTGAATCTGCCACATTATGCATTAAATAAAACGCATGATTGTCATAATCGATTTCCAACGCTTTTATGATGTCGTTGATTGCCTCATTGTAACGATGCAAAGCAATGTAACTCACAGCTCGGAACGAGTACCCCGAGGAATAATAGCCGGCCAATTTAACCACGTAGTCATAGTGAGATATTGCTTTTTCGTACTCTTTGCGAGCATTATCATTACGACCCAGACCCATGTGCCCGACGATACTGCCCTCGTTGAGTGAGATTATTTTGTTGTAATCCGCCTCGGCCAAGTCATACTCTCCTTGCAGATAGTAGATTTGAGCTCGCTTTTCATATAAGCTCTCATCATCGGGTGAACACTCGATGGCATTTTTGTAATCGACCAATGCCCTGTCAATGTTTTCGAGTGAGGTGTTTATTTCGGCACGAGTCGAATAGGCAAACGCTCGGTATTCCTTGTCTTTTTGAGGAATGTACTTGAGTGCTTGATTTATTGTTGTCAGAGCGTTGCCATACTCTTGTTGGTCTAACTTGATTGACGCAATCCATGCATAAGCATAGCCGTTTTTAGGATTCTCCTCAATCTCTTTGTTGAAATACTCCAATCCCTCTTCAAGCTGATTGTTTTGGATTGCTTCTAAGCCTCTCAAGTAGTTGTAAGACTCGGGGCGCTTGATCTCTTTCGCTGCGAAAACAACGCATGTAGTGCATAGAGTAAACACTACAATCAAAAATAACTTTTTGAACATGATGGTGTGAATTTTATAATTAATGATTAAAATAAAAGTCTATGGTGTGTGATACGTTTGTTTTGTAAAGTTAGCACAACTTTTATTATTTCGGAAATTATATTGATGAAAAGTGTATGAAAATGTATAAAATATTTATTAGCTCATTTTTTTGATGGAAAGTTTTTGGTACAGGGTGAGTCGTAAAACTGAAATTTTTGTTAATTTTGTGGCGTAATAAACTCGTAGGCAGATTTTATAATGGGTTCCGGGTCTGCCTGGCGAGTATAGAAATTACGGAACCTGACTTCCTACTATGAAAAGATTTTGTTCAAGTTTAATTTTATTCTTTGTTGCAATTGTAATGGCTTTGCCTTCAATGGCTCAAAATCAAATTGTTAACTCTTATCGTGAACGCACTCCAATAGGGTTCAAAGAGGTCAAAGTTTATGCCCATGGCGGACGCATTGAGGCTTACTATAAACCTTGTGGAATGTGTGGAGGCACAGGCCGTTGTGGTATATGCATGGGACAGGGTGGTATCGTCAGCGCAGGATATGGAACATATATTCCTTGCGCATCATGTGGACAAACCGGACGTTGCCGACTTTGTGTGCAAACAGGTGGCTACGTCCTCTATGATTCTCATCTATATGATGCAAATGGACGACGCATATATGTAAGTTCAGGAAGTTCTTCCTACGATAGCGGCTCCTCTTCATCTCGCTCCTCTCGTAGTAACAGCCACAATAGTGGCACCTGCTCCTCTTGTGGCGGAACCGGTGTAAGCCCAACTCCAAATACAGGAGGCTCTCGCTCTTCGTGGGTTGCTCATTACAACTCCTCGGGTCAAGATTGCCCCTATTGCAACCGATATGATAGCCACTTCCACGATCGCTGTGCAAGTTGCAACGTCCCTCGCTATTAATACGATATATGTCATAAACACCGGCCCCGCGAAAGTCCTTCGCGGGGCTGATGTTTTTGGAAGATATTACTCTGCTTTTACTCTATTAGCGATTGTCTGCATCAAATTTATACAAAGCATCGATAATTTCTTGGCGCATTTTGTGTAAATAACAAATTTATTTGTAAATTTGCGGTATCGTAATTGTGGTTACGGTAAAGGTTGTTACGATAAAACCTAAAAATATGAGATTTTTTGATAGAGAAAAAGAATTTGCTAAGTTGAGAGAAATTGAAGAGGCATCTCATGAGGTTGCCCAATTTACCATCATCACGGGGCGTCGTCGCATTGGCAAAACCGAGATGGTGAAGAAGTTCTATGAAAACACTACCATTCTTTACTTTTTTGTAGCTCGTAAAGCCGAATCAGAGCTTTGTCAGATTTTTATAGATGAGATTCGCACAAAACTCAATATCCCAGTGATTGATGGAAATGGAGTTTCATTTGCTACGATATTCAAGTATGTTATGGAGCTTTCATTGACTCGGCACATCACTTTATTTATTGATGAGTTTCAAGATTTTTATAGGGTAAATCCTTCAATTTATTCCGATATGCAGAATATCTGGGACAGCTATAAAAACAATGCCCACTTTAATCTGATTGTGGCCGGCTCGGTGAATACTTTGATGAATAAGATATTCAAGGACAAGAAACAACCTCTATTTGGAAGACACACCGACACAATCCATGTTCGTCCATTTCCTCCATCGGTGTTAAAGGAGATTATGGCCGAATATTGCCCCGGATATAAGAAGTCCGACCTATTGGCTCTCTATGCATTGACCGGTGGGGTGGCTAAATATGTTGAATTATTCATCGATAGAAAAAAATTCACAGAGAAAAAGATGCTGGACATGTTTTTCGACCGCGATTCTTATTTTTTGTTCGAGGGTAAAAATATGCTTGTTGATGAATTTGGGAAGGATTACGGAATCTATTTCTCTATACTGACGTTAATAGCTCAAGGGCGCAACACTCGGTCGGAGTTGGAGAGTGCTCTTAATATAAAAGAGTTGTCGGGATACCTGAAAAATCTATGTGACGAGTATGGTTTGATAAGCAAAATGCAACCTATTTATGAAAAATCAAGTAATAAGAACGTGCACTATGCAATCAACGATCAGTTTTTAAAATTCTGGTTCCGATTTGTGTACAAATATACCCACATCATCGAGGCCGGAGGTAATGACCGATTAAGAACAATCGCCGATCGTGACTTTTCAACATTTAGTGGAAAATCTCTTGAAAATTACTTTATTGAAGTTTTAAAAGAGTCAGGTAGATATACTCGTATGGGATATTGGCACGACCGCAAAGGTGAAAATGAAATTGATATCGTTGCTGAAGATGAGGTGGAGAACACTATTGAATTTATTGAGGTGAAGCGTCAAGAGAAGAATTTTGACGATGATTTATTAAGGGCTAAATCGGAGGTCTTTACGAAAGCCGTGGGCCCGTTCAAAGATTTTACGTTTATTTACCGAGGGCTTTCAATCAAAGATATGTAACTCGCTATTAATACGATATAATATGTCAAAACATCGGCCCCGCGAAAGTCCTTCGCGGGGCTAGTGTTTATAGTGTTGTCCCTTTAAATGTTGAGGTATTGGCGCAGGGTGCTCACATATTCTTCAAATGCTGAGCGTCCGACGGGGGTGACGCGACACGTTGTGCGAGGTCGTTTCCCTTGAAATCCTTTCTCTACTTCAATATAGCCGGCCTCTTGGAGCTTGGTGATTTGTACACTCAAGTTCCCAACCGTCGATTGTGTTTGCTCCTTAAGATATACAAAATCGGCTTCTTCTACGGTCATCAATATTGACATTACTGCCAGCCTTAATTGGCTGTGTAACAGTGGGTCGAGCTCTTTCAACATGATGCTTTGCGTGCTTTGTGATTAATTATGTGCCCGGGGACTATCATCATCAGTGCAAATGCTAAAGCAAATGCAAATATATCATACCCAAATATGTCTATACGACACACATAGCACATCATGAACAGACTGCCAAGTATCATGCTTATTAATCCGCCTGCGATCAACGACCACTCTTTGAGTATTATTCCGGTAGCGAGACAGCCAAATCCGCAGCAGGGTAATGTGAGTAGGAACATTACTCCCCAAGCATTCAGCCCGTTCATTCCAAAAATAAAGCAGATTACCATGAGTGTGGCAAAAAACAGTCCGATTGTGACCCATATTCCTGAAATGTATCTATCTATGGCTGTTTTTACCAATTCTTTACGCTCTTTTCTTTTGCCCAAGAAATAGTGTAATGGATATCCGATTGCCGGAATTGCAAACCATAGCCACAACCACTCGACGTGGCCTGTGGTTAAATGGCCTATTCCAACGATTAGAGCCACTATTGTTGTGACATAACCCCATGAAATGAGCACGTTACCCGACCCAAGTTCCATGCGACGTTTGCTGTTCTGAATCATTGACGCAATTAGTTCAATGCTTTCGCGTTCAGTGATGTTACGTTCTTCCATATCTGTTAAGTTTAAAGTTTGAGAAATAAATTATGATGCAAAGATAAATAAGTTTATAAAATAAACCAAATATTTCTGCAATTTTTTTGGGGGGGTAAAAATCCACCTGTAAACAAAAAGCCGCTCCGGAGTTTCCGGAACGGCTTTTGAATAAGGATATTATAAGAATCTTATTTTGCTACATATTCTTTAGTAACCTTGTTGCCACGTTTAACGATATAGATACCGTTTTCGGGGTTGGCAACTTTGATACCTTGGAGGTTGTAGTAAACAGGAGCTGCAGTGTTGCCTTCGATTGATTCGATTCCAACAACGCCACTGTCTGAGACTTGGAATGAGTGACGGTGAGCAGCTTTAGTTGTGAACGCTTTGCTGCGTGGAAGTGCAAAACCTTTCAAATATTCACCTGAGTTACCACAAATGTAGATGTTTCCTGCAAGGTCCCAAGCGATGTCATAAACGTTGGTACCGATGTTGTGAGTAATTACATATTCACGACGGAGAGCGGGAACACCATCTTCGCTCCATACGAGGTTGTAAATAGTGAATTGTTTTGGG
>JAFVPD010000017.1 GCA_017505535.1 Muribaculaceae bacterium | reverse complement strand
TTGACCATCAAGAGTCACCTCGGCCGATGCGGTTTCACCGACAGCGCAATTTAATTTGACTACGTAGGTACTTGCAGTGATTTTTGGTTCAAGAGCAGTACCATTTAGAGCGATCCATTGATAAACGTCTTTACCTTCGGTATCAACACTGTGAAGTGTGATGTAATAATCAGTGAATCCATCACCGTTAATATCACCACCCCAAGTGCCGGCTTTGTCGGGCGAGAATGTAATAGTGATTTTTGGGTTTTCGGGATCGAAATCGTGAGTGTAACCGCTCACATTCAATCCTTCGGGCGACACTTTAAAGTATCCGGTATTATTGTCGGTTACTGTCACAGTAGTCCATTTGTTGAGAAGATAACCATCAAGAGTCACTTCGGCCGTAGCAGTTTTGCCAACAGCGCACGATAGATTGACGTTATAGGTGCTTGCTGTAATGCATGGGTCTTTGGGTACAGAACTTGTCGGAGGAATGACTTTAACACTCCATGCATGAGAGCCAATATTACCCTGACCATTGTTATATCCTACCCAGTCGTAGGTTGAGTGGTAGCCGTCTCCATCGGCCCATGAGCTGTCATTGTAGTCGCCATAGGGGTCATGACAAACAAATGAACCGGTTTGTTGGCTAAAACCTGAAGCACTGCGATATTTACAGTTTGTGGCAAATCCGAGTACAACGTGACCGCTAGAACCCCAATATCCACATAGAAGGTAGGGACGACCTGCTTCTGATTCGGTTTGGAATCGGCTCCATGCTGTTGATGCTGTGTAGGTTTTAGACGTGCTTGTGCAACCATTAAGTTTCATAAAGTCTTCAATATGTGATTGTGGAGAGCCTGTGTTCCACATATAACCATAGGCCCCATAAATGGTTGCGCAATATTTGTATTTGCCTAGATTGAAAGTATATGAGCCGGCTTGGTTTGTAAATGTTTGACCTATTGCGTAGGCATAATATTTGGTGGTCCCGTCATACCGAGATGTGGTAGCTTTTTTGTTGAGAAGCCCATAGTATCCGAGGTACATACAAGCCGATGTTGGGGCACATGTTACATATCCATATCGAGTACAACCATTGATTGAGGGAGAATCATAGACTTGGCTTAAGTATGGAATATCATTTGCTCCAATTTTTTGTTGGAAAGCCAATGTTGATATCGCGGGTTTAATGTTGGCATTATCGCAAGGGTTTGAAAGTCGTTGCCCAAAAACATCATCTTCGGCAATGCTGATGACGGTTTCTTCTTTGATAGATGCTGTCATGGGTGTGATGCCATCAGAGAGCTCTTTCATCATAAGGCCGCGTTTGGCCCCTGTTTTATAAGGAATAAGTAGTTTGTTGTCGTGGGTGAGTATGGCATCGGTGGGCATGTTATCTGATGCCGAAACAATGGCGATTTCAGCGCTACCGTCAAAGTTTATTTTTCGAATAGAGCTACCGCTTACTTCCATTTCGTTCATTCTCTCAATGCGCGTGAAAATCAACTCTTCGGAATTGTTTGCCCAAGATACCGATTCGCCAAAACCGAGTTCGTGAATTTTTTTAGTGGTGCGTTCTTGTACGGCAAGAGTCCCATTGGCTGTTTGAACTGCAATTTTTGATCCGTCGGGCGACCAAATGGCGAGATATCCGTCGGTTATAGCAACATTTTCTTTTTTCCCTGTTGTTGTGTCAATGATGAACATGCGGCCATCGATATTGCTATAAGCCACTTGGCTTGCATCGGGGGAGATGTTGGCAATATTGGTGTAAAACCCTAAATCAAAGGCTTTGCGTGTGTTGCCTTTGCGAATGATAAGTGTGTTGCCCATTGTGTAGGCTATTGTTCCATCATTGGCAAAAGAGACTTGGCCACATTGGTGAGTGTAGCTTTCGAGGAGGGTGACTATGCCTGTTGTTACGTCAAGTATGGCAGGTGCTTGTTCGTCATTGTCGTTGAAGCTCTTGAACCCGAGAAGACGACCGTCTTTGCTGAGGTTTGTATAAAGTCCGCAGTTGTTTGCTGTCAAGATGGGAGTGAGAGTGTTGTTTTTTATTGTATATATTTCAGAATATCGATTGTTTGTGGCAATAATCCCATTGGACGATTCCATGGGGCTACGTAGGTAACCCATATCTCCGACTTCGTGAGTGTCGATTTGAGCAATTACGGGGGTTGCTGATATCAGCATCAAACATAGTGTAATTCTTTTTAGTAGATAATGTGAATTAAATTTAAGGAACATAATATAAGCAGTTAAATTGAATTTATTTATATATAAATGCAAAGTTAAGTATAATAAATTTGGAGTAGGCTTTTTTAGTAAAACTTAACGTCAGAAAAAGACGAATAGCAATAAAAAGCAGTCGAAAAAATGTTTTCGACTGCTTTTTGTCGTATTAATATTTTAGAATAGGTCAACTATTTGTCTTCGGTGTCGTCATACCATTTTGAATACATGAGATAGTTGCGCGCAATTTTTTGGTTTATCTCGCGACTTTGTGCCGGGTCAACCATTTTGATGAATTTTGCGGGAGCGCCTCCCCAAAGTTCGTTTGGCCCTATTTTTGTGCGGGATAATACTACGCTGCCGGCGGCAACCAATGCACCCTCTCCAACCTCGGCATCGTCCATGACTACAGCACCCATGCCAATCAGTGCCAAATTGTGAATCTTGGCTCCATGTATTGTTACGTTGTGTCCGATTGAGACGTCATCGCCAATTTCTATGGTTGATTTTTGGTAGAGGGTGTGAAGGACTGAGCCGTCTTGTATGTTTACGCGATTGCCTATGCGTATTGAATTTACATCGCCACGTAGCACTGTGTTGAACCAAATGCTACATTCGTCACCCATTATTACGTCGCCGATAATTGTTGCGTTGTCGGCAAGAAAACAATCTTTGCCTATGGTGGGGGTTATTCCTAAAAGAGGTTTTATTAAAGCCATGTCAGTAGATATTTAGCGTGTTAGAGGTGTTGTCTTTTCTTTGAGCCATTGTTTTTGAGCCTCATCAAGTAACGGAGATAGGCTATTGTAAACGGTTGAATGATAATTGTTAACCCATTGGATTTCCTCGTCTGACATTATTGATGTGTCAAATAGATTAATGTCAAATGGGAACAATGTGAGTGTTTCAAATTGAAGGAATTCGCCAAATTCAGAAGAGAACGCAGGCACGGTTAAAACGAGATTTTCGCAACGTATTCCATATTCTCCTTCGCGGTATAGTCCTGGCTCGTTGGAGGTGACCATGCCGGGAGTGAGAGGGGTGGGGTTCTCGTTGAGTCGAATGCTTTGAGGCCCTTCGTGTACATTGAGGAAATGTCCCACGCCATGACCTGTGCCATGAAGGTATGATAGGCCTTCTTTCCAAAGGAATTGTCGGGCAAGTGCATCAAGTTGAGCTCCTCGTGTTCCTGCAGGGAAAATAGCCGACCCAAGGGCGATGTGACCTTTCATTACAAGGGTGAAATCACGGCGTTGTTGAGGAGTTGTTTGTCCGAGTGAAATTGTGCGGGTGATGTCGGTTGTTCCGTCAAGATATTGAGCCCCAGAATCAAGTAGGAATAGATTGTCGGGTTGGAGCTGTGCGTTGCTTTCTGATGTAGCAGAGTAATGTACGATTGCTCCATGTGGACCATATCCGGCTATGGGGTCAAAACTATCATCGAAATATAGATCCCCTTGACTACGATATTTGGCTGCGAGCTCGCCAACTTCGATTTCTGAAGTTGGAATGCCATTAGCAATGCGGTTTTCTATATCCATGAAAAGCTTTACCAAAGCCACGCCATCGCGTTTCATTGCGTTGCGAAGTCCTGCGAGTTGTGTCTCGTTTTTGATGCTTTTGGTTAAAGCTACAGGGGAGGACCCTTTAACTGCTCGACTACCAAGAGCCGATGCAATGCGTTGGGCTGTAGCTGAGGGGTTGATGAGGACGTTTAAATTTGATGGGAGATTATTGAGAAATGAGATAATTGCATTGTAGGGAAGGGCCTTGATACCTAATTGAGAGAGGTGAGATTTAGTGGCATCGTTTAGCTTCTCTTCATTGATGAAAAGTGTCGATTGCCCTTCGTTCTGAGAGAGGAAAAGGAATGATGTTGCAACTGGGTTGAATGCTACGTCGTTGCAACGAATATTTAATATCCATGCAATTTCATCAAGTGCTGAAATAAGAACGCTCTCGGCTCCTTGTTGCGCGCAATTTTGTAGTGTGTTGCTGATTTTTTGCGCAGCTTCTTGCCCTGCGTATTTTAGTTCGTGAACGAAGATTTCCCCGTTGGGTAGTGCTGGACGATCGCTCCAAATGCGATTGATTGGGCAGAATGAGTCAATGATATCATACGATGCATAAGTGAGTCGTCTTAAATTTTGCACTAATGCTGTGTATTCAGCGTGTGAGAACACCATGCCGTCAATGCCTATAAGGCTTCCGTCGGGGAGCTCCGATGCGAGGAATTGGGCGATTGATGGGGTATCGGATAGTCCGTCTTTCATGAGGCTTATCTCTGTGTTGCTGAGCTGTTGGGCTGCCTGAAGGAAATAGCGGGAATCGGTCCAAAGTAAGGCTTTGTCAAGCGTTATGACTAAAGAACCGGCCGATCCGGTGAATCCACTAAGCCAACGTCTGACTTGCCAATGGTCGGCAATGTATTCGCTTTGATGGGGATCGGTTTGGGGAATGATTGCTACGCTAATTCCGGCTGATTTCATTTCGTTGCGGAATGCTGCAATGCGATTAGATATAGAGTTGTTCATTGTTGTAAAGATTTATTGTTGCACAAAGGTACACAAAAAACTGAAATAATAAAGTATAAAGGACGATATGGTTTTGGAATGGGCCTATTATATATAATAATGTGTAATAACGATTTTGATTTTGAATGCGAATAGAATGGAGGGGTGAAGGTGATGTGGAGTGGTAAAAATAGGTGGCGAATAGGCTGTTAAAAAGATTGAAAGCGAAAAAACTTAAAAATAAAAGTAAAAATATTTGGTAGATAGAAAAAGTTGACGTACCTTTGCACTCGCTTGATGGTCCCTCGTGGACGATTGGGCTTAAAATGATGCCTCTTTAGCTCAGTTGGCCAGAGCACGTGATTTGTAATCTCGGGGTCGTTGGTTCGAATCCGACAAGAGGCTCAAAAAGTCAGAAATGACTGGCCGGGCGAATACCAGAGTGGCCAAATGGGGCAGACTGTAAATCTGCTGGCGTATGCCTTCGGTGGTTCGAATCCATCTTCGCCCACAACCCGCGGAAGTAGCTCAGTTGATAGAGCATCAGCCTTCCAAGCTGAGGGTCGCGAGTTTGAGCCTCGTCTTCCGCTCAAAATGCCAATGTAGCTCAGGGGTAGAGCACTTCCTTGGTAAGGAAGAGGTCACGGGTTCAAATCCCGTCATCGGCTCTAAAACAACCCCGATAGCTAAGAGCTACCGAGGGCTATTAATGAAGAGAAATTAAACATTTAATCAAATAAAAAATAGCAAAGTTATGGCTAAAGAGAAATTCGAAAGAACCAAACCACACGTAAACATTGGTACTATTGGTCACGTTGACCACGGTAAGACTACTTTGACTGCAGCTATCACAACTGTACTTGCAAAAGCTGGTCTTTCTGAATTGAAGTCATTCGACCAAATCGACAACGCTCCAGAAGAAAAAGAGCGCGGTATCACAATCAATACTTCTCACGTAGAGTATGAAACTGTAAATCGTCACTATGCACACGTTGACTGCCCTGGACACGCCGACTATGTAAAGAACATGGTAACTGGTGCTGCTCAAATGGACGGTGCTATCATCGTTTGTGCTGCAACTGACGGTCCTATGCCTCAAACTCGTGAGCACATCCTTCTTGCTCGTCAGGTGAACGTACCCCGTATCGTTGTTTTCTTGAACAAATGTGATATGGTTGACGACGAAGAAATGTTCGACCTCGTAGAAATGGAAATGCGTGACCTTCTTTCTTCTTATGAATATGATGGTGACAATACTCCTATCATTCGCGGTTCTGCTCTTGGTGCTCTCAATGGTGAACCTCAATGGGAAGAAAAAGTTATGGAACTTATGGCCGCTGTTGACGAATGGATTCCACTTCCTCCACGTGACATCGACAAACCATTCTTGATGCCTGTTGAAGACGTGTTCTCTATCACTGGTCGTGGTACTGTAGCAACTGGTCGTATCGAAACTGGTATCGTTAAAGTTGGTGACGAAGTTCAAATCATGGGTCTCGGTGCATCACTCAAATCAACTGTAACAGGTGTTGAAATGTTCCGTAAACTCCTCGATCAAGGTGAAGCTGGTGACAACGTAGGTCTTCTTCTCCGTGGTATCGACAAGAACGAAATCAAACGTGGTATGGTAATTTGCCACCCAGGAGTTGTTAAACCACACAGCAAATTCAAAGCTTCAGTTTATATCTTGAAGAAAGAAGAAGGTGGTCGTCACACTCCATTCCACAACCACTATCGTCCTCAATTCTACATCCGTACTCTTGACGTAACAGGTGAAATCACTCTTCCTGAAGGGGTAGAAATGGTAATGCCTGGTGATAACGTGGAAATCATCGTTGAATTGATCAACCCTGTAGCATGTGACCAAGGTCTTCGTTTCGCTATCCGCGAAGGTGGTCGTACAGTAGGTTCAGGTCAAATCACTGAAATCCTTGACTAATAAGGTATAACCAACCCTATATCGGTTCCCTGAAAGAGGGGTTCCTTTTAACGGGAACCGATAATATACGGGACTAGCTCAGTTGGTAGAGCACCGGTCTCCAAAACCGGGTGTCGGGAGTTCGAGTCTCTCGTCCCGTGCTAAAGAAGAAATAAAATGAAAAAACTTAAACTACTTACGAATATTGAGGAGTCTTATGCTGAATTGCGCTATAAGACTTCTTGGCCTACCAAGAAACAGGTGATCAAGAGCGGAATTATAGTAATGATTGCTTCCGTTATTATATCGTTACTAATTCTTGTGATGGATCAAGTGGTAAATAACTTGATGCACTTCATCTATAATTTGGGTAATATCTTTTAAGCAGGGAGTTCAATGGCTGAAACAACAAAATCTGAGCTAAAACGAGCTTGGTACGTTTTGCGTGCCATCTCGGGTAAAGAGGCTAAGGTAAAGGAAATTCTCGATGCTGCAATCGAGAAGACCGACCTTGGCAGATATGTTTTTCAAGTGTTGATTCCTACTGAAAAGGTCGTTACAGTGCGTAACGGAAAAAAGGTTGTAAAAGAAAAAAATCTTTATTCAGGTTATGTATTTGTAGAAGCTATCCTTCATGGTGAAGTAATGCATGAGTTGAGAAATACTACAAATGTAATTGACTTCCTAAAAGGGAAAGGTAAAGATGCGAAACCCGAACCTTTGCGTCAAAGTGAAGTTATGCGCATGATGGGTATGGCTGATCAGATTGTTGACCTCACTACCGAAGGTGTAAACGACTATATGGTCGGAGAAACCGTGAAGGTGATTGATGGCCCGTTCAATGGTTTTGACGGAGTTATTGAAGAGGTTAATGCTGAGAAGAAAAAACTCAAAGTCATGGTTAAGATATTTGGCCGCAAGACCCCTCTTGAGTTGGACAATTCGCAAGTTGAGCGAGAATAAGAATGATGTGGTTACGCACAGAGTTTGAGAATTTCGCGTTTAATAACAAACAAAATTAAGATTAAGAAATGGCTAAAGAAATTGCTGGACAGATCAAATTGCAGATTAAAGGTGGCGCAGCAAACCCATCACCTCCAGTAGGACCTGCTTTGGGTTCTAAGGGTATTAATATCATGGAGTTTTGCAAGCAATTTAATGCCCGTACCCAGGACAAAGCAGGCAAAGTTTTACCTGTAGTAATTACTTATTACACTGACAAAAGCTTTGACTTTGTAGTAAAGACTCCCCCAGTAGCAATTCAGTTGCTTGAAGCTACAAAGGTTAAGAGCGGATCGGCTCAACCTAACCGTAACAAAGTAGCAGAAGTTACTTGGGATCAGGTAAAGGCTATTGCTGAAGATAAAATGCCTGATTTGAACTGTTTTACTGTTGAATCTGCGATGCGTATGGTTGCAGGAACAGCCAGAAGTATGGGTATCACCGTAAAAGGGGCATTCCCTGAAAATAACTAATAAACTTCAATTGAAAAATGGCAAAACTTACAAAAAATCAAAAGTTGGCTTTAGAGAAGATTGAAGCTGGGAAGACTTACACTCTTGCGGAAGCTGCAGCAAAAGTAAAAGAAATCACTTTTACAAAATTTGATGCGTCGCTTGATATCGATGTTCGTCTAGGCGTAGATCCACGTAAGGCTGATCAAATGGTGCGCGGTGTAGTAACATTGCCTCATGGTACTGGTAAACAAGTGAAAGTGCTTGTCCTTTGTAGCCCTGATGCTGAAGCTGCTGCTACTGCTGCTGGTGCCGACTATGTAGGTCTTGACGAGTATATCGAAAAGATCAAAGGTGGTTGGACCGATGTAGATGTGATCATCACTCAACCTGCTATTATGGGTAAAATTGGTGCGTTGGGACGTATTCTTGGTCCCCGTGGTTTGATGCCTAACCCTAAGAGCGGTACAGTGACCCCCGATGTAGCTAAAGCTGTATCGGAAGTAAAGAAAGGTAAGATTGACTTTAAGGTTGACAAGAACGGTATCGTACACTCATCAATCGGTAAAGTATCATTCACTGCTGAGCAGATAAAGGAAAATGCTAAAGAGTTTATAAATACTCTTATTAAGCTAAAACCAGCAACTGCAAAGGGTACCTATATCAAGAGCATTTATCTTTCAAGTACAATGAGCCCCGGAGTTAAAGTGGACTCTAAGTCAGTTGATGAATAATTTTTAAAGGATTAAGAAAATGAAAAAGGAAGATAAATCACTGATAATAGATAAAATTGCTGCGACACTCAACGAATACAGTTGTTTTTACTTGGTAGAAACAGCAGGTTTGGATGCAGAAAAAACCAGCGACTTGCGTCGTGCATGTAACAAAGCTGACATCAAGTTGATGGTTGTCAAGAACAAGTTGCTCGTTAAAGCACTTGACAGTCTTGAAGGAGATTTCTCTGAAATGTATCCTGTATTAAAAGGCGCTACTTCAATCATGTTCTCCAATGTAGGTAATGCACCTGCTAAATTGATTAAAGAAGTCCTCAAAAAAGAGAAAGACGCAACCCTTCCCCGTTTCAAAGCAGCTTATGTAGAAGAGACAATATATGTTGGTGCAGAAAACCTCGATACTCTTGCAACTATCAAGAGCAAAAACGAGCTCATTGCAGACGTTATTGCACTTCTTCAATCTCCAGCCAAGAATGTTGTATCAGCACTTACTTCTGGAGGCTCAAAATTACATGGCATCTTAGAAACATTATCAAACAAAGAAGCATAATTCAATTAAGTACAAAAACAATTAAAAACAATTTATATCATGGCAGATTTAAAAGCTTTTGCAGAACAACTTGTTAACCTTACAGTTAAAGAAGTTAACGAACTCGCTCAAATCCTTAAGGACGAATACGGTATTGAACCCGCTGCTGCTGCTGTTGCAGTTGCTGCTCCCGCAGCTGGTGGTGCTGCTGCCGCTGAAGAAAAATCATCTTTCGATGTAGTTCTTAAGAACGCAGGAGCAAGCAAGCTTGCAGTTGTAAAACTCGTTAAAGAACTCACTGGTCTTGGCTTGAAAGAAGCTAAAGAAATGGTTGACGGCGCTCCCAGCGTAGTAAAAGAAGGCCTTGCTAAGGCAGACGCTGAAGGTCTCAAAAAACAATTGGAAGAAGCTGGCGCTGAAGTTGAACTTAAATAATATTGCCTGAGATTCAGGTAATTAGGTTAAGAATCCTCTCGACGATGATTCTTAACCTTTTTGTGTCTTATTTTAATTTGAGTTCCCTTTAACGTTAATTTAGATGTCAATTTCAAATAATAAACCCCGCGTAAACTTCGCATCGGTTAGGAAACAACTTCCTTATCCCGATTTTTTGGAGATTCAGTTGAAGTCGTTTAAAGACTTCCTCCAGTTGGATACCCCGCCGGAGAAAAGAAATAATGAGGGCCTCTATAAGGTATTTGCTGAAAATTTCCCTATTGCAGATACTCGTAATAATTTTGTGCTCGAGTTTCTTGACTATTATATCGATCCACCTCGTTACACTATTGATGAGTGTTTAGAGCGCGGATTGACCTATAGTGTACCCCTCAAAGCTAAACTAAAACTATATTGTACCGACCCTGAACACGAAGACTTTGCAACTGTGATTCAGGATGTGTATCTTGGTCCTATTCCTTATATGACCGAGAAAGGGACATTTGTAATTAATGGTGCAGAACGTGTAGTTGTTTCTCAATTGCACCGTTCTCCAGGTGTTTTCTTTGGTCAAAGCACTCATGCTAATGGCAAGAAATTGTACTCGGCTCGTATAATCCCATTCCGTGGTTCATGGATTGAATTTGCAACCGATATCAATGATGTGATGTATGCCTACATTGACCGAAAGAAGAAACTCCCCGTAACCACACTTTTGCGTGCAATAGGTCTAGAAAGTGATAAAGACATCATTGAGATTTTTGGTCTCGCTGAAGAACTCAAAGTGAATAAAACCAACCTCAAGAAAGCCGTTGGTCGCAAGTTGGCTGCTCGTGTACTCAAAACATGGGTAGAAGACTTTGTTGACGAAGATACCGGTGAAGTTGTTTCAATCGAGCGTAACGACGTTATCATCGATCGTGAAACTATTCTTGAGGAAGATCATATTCAAGAGATACTTGATGCCGGAGTGTCAAACATTCTTCTTCACAAAGAAGATGCTACAACTTCCGACTATTCTATTATCTTCAACACATTGCAGAAAGATACAAGTAACTCTGAAAAAGAAGCTATACAATACATCTATCGTCAATTGCGCAATGCGGAGCCACCGGATGATGCAAGTGCTCGTGAAGTCATAACTAACTTGTTCTTCTCTGAAAAACGTTATGACCTCGGCGAAGTTGGCCGTTACCGCATTAACAAAAAACTCAATCTTGATACTCCTATGGAGGTTAAAGTCCTCACCAAGGAGGATATCATTGCAATCATTAAGTACTTGATTGAGTTGATTAACTCAAAGAGCAATGTCGATGACATTGACCACTTGAGCAATCGTCGTGTGCGCACTGTTGGCGAACAATTATATAACCAATTTGGAGTAGGTTTGGCTCGTATGTCACGCACAATTCGTGAACGCATGAATGTTCGTGACAATGAAGTGTTTACTCCAATTGATCTTATCAATGCGAAGACTATTTCTTCGGTGATCAATACGTTCTTTGGAACTAATGCCTTGTCGCAATTCATGGACCAAACAAACCCTCTTGCCGAAATGACACACAAACGTCGTATGTCGGCTCTTGGCCCCGGTGGTCTTTCTCGTGAACGCGCAGGTTTTGAGGTTCGTGACGTACACTATACCCACTATGGTCGTCTCTGTCCTATCGAGACTCCTGAAGGACCAAACATCGGTCTTATTTCTTCATTGTGTGTATATGCCAAAATCAACGAACTCGGTTTCATTGAAACTCCTTATCGTCAAGTTTCTGACGCAAAGGTAAATCTCAACAACGACGAGATTGTTTATCTTGCTGCTGAAATTGAAGAAGGAAAAGTTATTGCTCAAGGTAATGCTCCGCTCAATGAAGATGGAACATTTGTTCGTGACAGAGTGAAAGCTCGCCTTGATGCCGATTTCCCCATCGTTGCTCCGGGTGATGTTGAGTTGATGGACGTGTCTCCAACACAAATTGCTTCAATTGCTGCATCTTTGATTCCTTTCTTGGAACATGATGACGCCAACCGTGCATTGATGGGTTCTAACATGATGCGTCAGGCCGTACCTTTGTTGCGTTCTGAAGCACCTATTGTTGGAACTGGATTGGAAGGTCAACTCATACGCGATTCTCGCACTCAAATTACAGCTGAAGGCGAAGGTGTTATCGAGTATGTTGACTCAACTGTGATTCGCATACGTTATGACCGCACCGAAGATGAAGAATTCGTTTCATTTGAAAGTCCGGTTAAAGAATATAGCATTCCAAAATTCCGCAAAACCAACCAAAGCACCACAATTGACCTTCGTCCAATTTGTGAAAAGGGTCAGCGCGTGGTTGAAGGTCAAATCCTCACTGAAGGTTATTCAACTGAAAAAGGCGAGCTTGCTCTCGGTCGCAACTTGAAAGTTGCGTTCATGCCTTGGAAGGGTTATAACTATGAGGACGCGATTGTGCTCAACGAACGTGTGGTGCGTGAAGATATCTTGACTTCGGTTCACGTTGACGAATATTCACTCGAAGTGCGTGAAACTAAGCGCGGAATGGAAGAATTAACATCTGATATCCCCAACGTGAGCGAAGATGCTACTAAGGATCTTGACGAACGCGGAATTATCAGAGTAGGTGCACATGTAGTGCCCGGTGATATCATGATTGGTAAGATTACTCCTAAGGGAGAGTCAGACCCAACTCCGGAAGAAAAACTACTTCGTGCAATCTTTGGTGACAAAGCCGGTGATGTGAAAGATGCATCATTGAAAGCATCTCCATCATTGAAGGGTGTTGTTATTGGAACAAACTTGTTCTCACGCGCTACTAAAACCAAGAAGAGCAAGAGTGCTAATGCTCAATTGCCTAAACTTGACGAAGAGTATGAAGCAAAACAAGATGCATTGAAAAATGTGCTTGTTGAGAAATTGCTCACTCTCACAGCCGGTAAAACTTCTCAAGGAGTTAAGGATTATCTTGAATCAGAAGTTATTTCTAAGGGTTCAAAATTCTCGGCTGCATTGTTGAAAGAAATCAACTATGACACCATCAATTTGAGCAAATGGACAAACGATGAGCATAAGAACGAATTGATTCGTGCTACAATTGTAAACTATTTGCGTAAATCAAAAGAAATTGATGCTGAATTGCGTCGTAAGAAATTTGACATTTCAATCGGTGACGAATTACCCTCAGGTATCATGCAGATGGCCAAAGTATATATTGCCAAGAAACGCAAAATCAGCGTAGGTGATAAGATGGCGGGTCGTCACGGTAACAAGGGTATTGTATCTCGAATCGTTCGTCAAGAAGATATGCCATTCTTGGCCGATGGTACTCCCGTGGATATCGTATTGAACCCTCTTGGTGTGCCCTCTCGTATGAACCTTGGACAGATATTTGAAACTGTACTCGGTTGGGCCGGTGCTACATTGGACGAAAAATTTGCTACTCCAATCTTTGACGGAGCAAGTCTTGACGACCTCAATGAATGGACCGACAAAGCAGGATTGCCTCGCTATGGTAAAACATATCTTTATGATGGTGGAACCGGAGAACGTTTCGACCAACCGGCTACTGTTGGTGTAATCTATATGTTGAAACTTGGTCACATGGTAGAGGATAAGATGCACGCTCGTAGCATTGGTCCGTACTCATTGATTACTCAACAACCTCTTGGAGGTAAGGCTCAATTTGGTGGTCAACGTTTCGGAGAAATGGAAGTTTGGGCGCTTGAAGCATTCGGTGCTGCGCACATTCTACAAGAAATCCTCACCGTTAAGAGTGACGATGTTACCGGCCGAAGCAAAGCATATGAAGCAATTGTTAAGGGAGATCCAATGCCACCGGCAGGAATTCCCGAATCACTCAACGTGCTTCTCCATGAATTGCGTGGCTTAGGATTGAGTATCAACTTAGAACAATAACATCTTTTTAAAGAACAAATATGGCTTTTAGAAAAGACAATAAGATAAAGACCGGTTTTTCCAAGATTTCTATCGGGCTTGCATCGCCCGAAGAAATCCTGGAGAAATCCAGTGGTGAGGTTCTCAAGCCCGAAACCATCAACTATCGTACATACAAGCCTGAACGCGATGGTTTGTTCTGCGAGCGCATTTTCGGTCCCGTTAAGGACTATGAATGCCATTGCGGAAAATACAAACGCATTCGCTATAAAGGCATCGTATGTGACCGTTGTGGTGTAGAGGTTACCGAGAAAAAGGTGCGTCGTGAACGCATGGGTCACATTAAACTTGTGGTGCCTGTTGCACACATTTGGTATTTCCGTTCACTCCCCAACAAAATCGGATATTTGCTTGGATTGCCCTCAAAGAAATTAGATGCTGTAATCTATTATGAACGCTATATCGTAATTCAACCGGGAGCTGCAGAGAATGTTCAAGAATTGGATTTGCTCTCAGAAGAGGAATACTTCGATGTTGTAGAGAAATTGTCTCCCGATAATCAATATTTGGAAGATACAGACCCCAACAAGTTCATCGCTAAGATGGGAGCTGAAGCAATCTATGATTTGCTACAACGTCTCGATCTTGATGACTTGTCATATAAATTGCGTCACCAAGCCAACACCGACGGTTCTCAACAACGCAAAACTGAGGCTTTGAAACGCCTTCAAGTTGTTGAATCGTTCCGTGCATCACGCAATCGCAATAAACCCGAATGGATGATTCTTCAAGCTGTGCCCGTAATTCCACCCGAATTGCGTCCATTGGTGCCTCTTGATGGTGGTCGTTTCGCTACCAGCGACCTTAACGACCTTTATCGTCGCGTAATCATTCGTAACAATCGTTTGAAACGACTCATTGAAATTAAAGCGCCCGAAGTAATCTTGCGAAATGAAAAACGTATGCTTCAGGAAGCTGTTGACTCTTTGCTCGATAACTCTCGTAAATCATCGGCAGTTAAAACCGATGCCAATCGTCCATTGAAGTCTCTTTCAGATAGCTTGAAAGGTAAACAAGGTCGTTTCCGTCAGAACCTTCTCGGTAAACGTGTCGACTATTCAGCTCGTTCGGTTATCGTCGTAGGTCCTGAATTGAAAATGCATGAATGTGGTTTGCCAAAAAATATGGCAGCCGAGCTCTATAAGCCCTTCGTAATCCGTAAACTCATTGAACGCGGAATTGTTAAGACAGTGAAATCGGCCAAGAAGATTGTTGACCGCAAAGAACCTGTCGTATGGGATATTCTTGAGCATGTAATGAAGGGACACCCTGTGTTGTTGAACCGTGCCCCGACTCTACACCGCCTCGGTATCCAAGCATTCCAACCAAAAATGATTGAGGGTAAAGCAATCCAATTGCACCCACTTGCTTGTACTGCGTTCAATGCCGACTTTGACGGTGACCAAATGGCCGTACACTTGCCATTGGGTAATGAAGCAATTTTGGAAGCTCAAATGTTGATGCTTGGAGCACACAACATTCTTAACCCTGCAAACGGAGCGCCTATTACAGTGCCTTCTCAAGACATGGTGCTTGGTCTTTACTACATTACTAAATTGCGTAAAGGCGACAAGGGCGAAGGTTATGTGTTCTATGGCGCAGAAGAAGCCGAAATTGCATATAACGAAGGACGAGTAACTCTACACGCACCCGTATCGGTGGTTGTAGATGATATAGATGAAAATGGTAACCCAGTTAAGCGTCTTGTTGAAAACACATCAGTAGGTCGTGTATTGGTAAATCAATATGTCCCCGAAGAAATAGGTTATGTAAATCAGATTTTGTCAAAGAAATCATTGCGTGACCTCATCGGTAAAGTAATTAAGAAATGTGGTATTCCACGTTCTGCTCAATTCCTTGATGACATCAAGAACTTGGGTTATAAGATGGCATTCAAGGGTGGATTGTCATTCAACCTTGGCGACGTGCTCATCCCGGCCGAAAAAGAAGCTCTTGTAAAAGAAGGAAACGAACAAGTTCAAGAAGTGATGAATCTTTACTCTATGGGATTCATTACCGACAAAGAACGTTACAATCAAGTAATCGATATCTGGACACACGTAAACTCTCGTTTGACCGATACGCTCATGAAGCAAATTTCGGCCGACCAACAAGGTTTCAACCCTGTGTATATGATGCTTGATTCAGGAGCGCGTGGTTCTAAAGACCAGATCCGTCAGCTTTCAGGTATGCGTGGTCTTATGGCTAAACCTCAAAAGGCCGGTGCCGAAGGTGGTCAGATTATTGAAAACCCAATTCTTGCGAACTTTAAAGAGGGCTTGTCGGTGTTGGAGTACTTTATTTCAACTCACGGTGCCCGTAAAGGTCTTGCCGATACTGCGTTGAAGACTGCCGACGCCGGTTATCTTACTCGTCGTCTTGTTGACGTTGCTCATGATGTAATCATTCACGAAGAAGACTGTGGTACATTGCGTGGTCTCGTTTGTACCGAAGTTAAAAATAACGACGAAGTGGTTGCTTCTCTTGGCGAACGCATCTTGGGCCGTGTATCAGTTCACGATGTAGTAGATCCTACAACAGGCGAGGTTATCGTTTCAGCAGGCGAAGAAATTAACGAAGATGCAGCCGAACGCATTAATGCTTCACCAATCGAATCGGTTGAAATACGTTCTGTGCTCACATGTGAGTCTAAGAAAGGTGTATGTGCTAAGTGTTATGGTCGCAACCTTTCAAATAATCGTCTTGTTCAAAAAGGTGAAGCAGTTGGTGTTATCGCAGCCCAATCAATCGGTGAACCTGGTACTCAGTTGACATTGCGTACGTTCCACGTGGGTGGTGTTGCATCAAATATCGCAGCCGTATCAACCGTAACATCTCGTTATGAAGGTGTTCTTGAAATAGATGAATTGCGTACAGTTAAAACCGATGAAGTAGATTCAAAGGGACGCAATGTTGAAGTAGTTGTTGGTCGTTTGGGTGAAATGCGCATCGTAGATCCCAAAACTCGCATGATGCTTACCAATGCAAACATTCCTTATGGTTCAAAATTGTACTTCTCTGCAGGAGATACAGTGAGCAAGGGTGATGTAATCTGCGAATGGGACCCATTCAACGCCGTTATCGTTTCGGAAGTAGCCGGTAAACTCAGCTTTGAAAATGTAATCGAAAACATTACTTTCCGCGTTGAAGCCGACGAACAATCAGGTCTTCGTGAAAAGATTATCACTGAGTCTAAAGACCGTGCTAAAGTTCCTGAAGCAAATATCGTTGACGCCAATGGACAAATCGTTAAGACCTATGCTCTTCCGGTGGGAGCTCACTTGATGTTGGACGATGGCGCTGAAGTTAAAGCCGGAGAAATCTTTGTTAAGATTCCTCGTGCTACAGGAGGTGCCGGTGACATCACCGGTGGTTTGCCTCGTGTGACTGAGCTCTTTGAAGCACGTAACCCATCTAACCCCGCAATCGTATCAGAAATCGATGGTGAGGTTAAATTCGGAAAGGTTAAACGTGGTAATCGTGAAATCTCAGTAACATCTAAGATTGGTGAAGTTAAGAAGTATCTTGTTCCACTATCAAAACAAATTCTTGTTCAAGAAAACGACTATGTGCGTGCAGGAACTCCACTCTCTGATGGTGCTATAACTCCAGCCGATATCCTCAATATCATGGGTCCGACAGCCGTTCAAGACTATATCGTGAATGAGGTACAAGATGTTTATCGCCTACAAGGTGTGAAGATTAACGATAAACACTTTGAGGTAATTGTGCGTCAAATGATGCGTAAGGTCAACATTCTTGATCCGGGTGATACATGTTTCCTTGAACAACAAGTTGTTGACAAACGTGACTTCATGGAAGAAAATGATCGCATCTGGGGTAAAAAAGTAGTAGTTGACGCAGGCGATTCAGAAAACGTTAAGCCTGGCCAAATTATTACAGCTCGCAAGTTGCGTGATGAAAATTCAGCGTTGAAACGCCGTGACCTTCGCACTATTGAAGTGAGAGACGCCGTTCCCGCCACTTCAGAACAAATCTTGCAAGGTATCACACGTGCAGCATTGCAAACTTCAAGCTTCATGTCGGCTGCTTCGTTCCAAGAAACAACCAAGGTGCTTAATGAAGCCGCAATCAACGGTAAGACTGATACTCTCGAAGGTATGAAGGAAAATGTAATCTGCGGACATTTGATTCCTGCAGGTACAGGTCTCCGCGAATACGACCGTTTGGTTGTAGGTAGCAAAGAAGATATCGAAGGAGTTTTTGGATCTACCGATATAATTGACCTTCCACGTAAGTAAACAACGTAGATACATATTTTAAAGCGAGCACGACTCTCAAAGGTCGTGCTCGCTTGTTTTGTTGGCGTAGCTTTTAATGTGATTTAACCCTAAAAGAGTGGCAGAATAGTAGAAATTGGCTACTTTTGTAGGAGTTACAAAGCGAGATAATCTTATGCGAACATTCATCGTTATATTTGGCATACTGATATTGTTTTTGACCGGGTGCGGTAATAATCAAGGCTTTTCGGCCGACCGACGGATTGCCTCGGCCGAAGAATTGATGTATACTCACCCCGATAGCGCGTTAGCTCTGTTGAATAGCATTAATCCCGATTCAATAAAGAGTGAGAGTGATTATGCGTGTTATGCGTTGTTAAGCGCTCAGGCCGATTATAAGGTTAAGGGCTCGATTACAAATAGCGAATTGCTTGAGCATGCGTTGTCCTATTATGAAAAGGATAGCACTCAGGAAAATCGGCGGTTGGTAATGGCTCTTGTGCTGAAAGGTATATATTGTGAAACTGCGGGCAGTGTTGCTCAAGCCGAGGATTGCTATATGAGGGCCGAGGTGTTGAATGATAGCATGTTGCCTGAAAATGTATCATTACAAGACCATCGTAGATATTGTCTCGCCATCGTTGATAAGGGATTGAAACAGGCCTCAGAATCCAACGAAAAGCGTGCTAAGACGCAGAAATTGGTCGTAGCAATAGTGTTGCTGTTGATTGTCGCGTTAATAGCTCAGATTGTGAGAATGAGATTGATGGCTATTCGCAATCTCGAAATGATTAAGCAATTACAGAAAGAAAGCTCTGACTCGAAATTAAAGTTGATGAGTATGCTTGAAACGGAGACCCGGTTGAAGAACGCTATATCATCTCAAATCACAGCAATAAGAGAAATGATAGAACTATCGCATGAATATAGTGGAGCTCCTGCCACGTTCATGAATAAGTTCAAGGTAAAAGTCCGGCGAAGCAAACTTCCCGAAGGAATATGGAAAGATTTGAGGTATTTCATTGATGAGAACTACAATAATATAATAAGCCGTTTGGAGAAGAAATATGACACATTAACCGATGATGAATTGTATATCATTGGGCTTGTGTGCTGCGGATTTTCTTATACCGAAATCGCAATTTGTATGGGGTATAGCAATGTATATTCGGCAAATACAAAACGAGCGCGTATAGCAAGAAAAATGGGTCTGACCAAGCCGTTAAAGGAGTATATTGATGAGCTTGTGACCGATGATTTGGAATGATACAAAAATAAAGTTGTATATCGTTTGCACTCAGAGTCTTAGTCGATGGTTGATATAAGGCAATATAAGGCGTGGGAGGGATTGATTTATTAGTTTTGTGATGAAATTAATCATCAGCAAAACGATATGAAAAGACCGATTTTATGTAGTATATTTGCATTGATTGCAAGTATAGAAATTGTTAGGAGCAACACTCCGATAGAGCCCGATACTTTGTTGGGAACTTTGAACGAAGTGGAGATTGTTGCCCATAAAAAACTTGTGAAGATTTCTGCCGGAAAAATAGAGTATAATGTTGCAGAAGATAAAGATGCAAAATCGCTCACAATAATTGAAATGTTGAGAAAAGTGCCATTGGTAACAATTGATGGCAATGACAATATAATGGTTAATGGGAGCTCTGATTTTGTGATTTATAAGAATGGAAAACCTTTCGGATTGTTTGCTAAAAATGCGAAGGAGGTGCTGAATTCGATCTCTGCGCAAATGGTGAAACGCATTGAAGTCATAACTGATCCCGAATCAAAATATGACGCGGAGGGGGTAAATGGCATAATAAATATTATAATGAACGAGCGGGCTGTGGTTGACGGTGTCCAAGGCATGGCACGAGCATCGGCAACAACGTCTGAGGTGTATTCGGTTTCGGGCAATGTTACCACTCAAAAAGGGCCGGTAGTTTTAAACACAAACTATGGGTATAATTATTATGGAGAGACGCAAACAACCTTCTCATGCGATGATTATACCTACAAAGGTAGTGGCAATAGATTGCACAGCAAGAGTGTGGATCGTATGCCGGGTGGAGCTCATTTAATAGGTTTGTCGGCAAGTTGGGAGGTGGATAGCCTCAATTTGTTGTCCATGTCGGTTGATGCTCAATTGATGAGGTTTAAGTATGATTTGCAGGGGAGTTCTATAATGATGTCGTCCGATGGAGATGTCTTGTCGCAATTTAATGAAACGTATAAATCTCCTCCATATAATAACTCTAATGTGACGGCTCGAATGGATTTTCAGCATCAAACTCATCTTAAAGGCGAGGCTTTATCTTTTTCTTATTTGATGAATATGAATGATTCGAAATTAACAGGTGAGATGAATTACTTTGATGAGATGCAAAATGCTATATTGGAAAGTAATTCATATAGTACGACGTCAAAATCGCGCCAGATGGAACATACGTTACAAGCCGACTATGTTAGGCCTTTGTTTGGCTTGGGAGATCTCAATATTGGTTCAAAATACATTCATAGAAATAATACACAGAAAAAGTATCGGAATTATGTAGATGGGACTCTATATCAGTTGGATTTTGAGCATTATTCGCATATAATAGCTATGTATGGAGAGTTTATGTTGGATAGGACTCGGTGGGCAGCTCATGCAGGGCTGAGGTATGAATATTCACGAATGGGAGGGCGTTACAATGACGAGTCAGCACCTGATTTCCATCGCGATTTAAATGACATTGTTCCAAGAGTCGGTGGCCGCTTAAATCTAAATGATGCAAACCTCATAACGTTAAATTATAACATACGCATCAAACGACCATCGATGTCACGCTTAAATCCGGTGGAAAGCTCATCTCCAACACATGTGACAAGAGGGAATCCAAAGTTGAAGAGTGCCAATCAGCACAATTTCACAATAGGATATGCATTGAATGCCAATCGCATAGTGGTTAACACAACATTGCGCCACACATTTATCGACAATGCTTTTGTTTCGGAGCAAAAGGTGGTAGATGGTGTGATTTATTCAAGTTATGGGAATTCCGGGCATTATGAAATGACAGCGTTGCAGGGCTTTGCGCAATGGACTCCAAACCGTTCTACTCAACTGACGCTGAACTATGGAGCTTATTATCAAATTGCGGAAAATGAGGCTATGAATTTGCAACTGAATCGTTGGCGTTTGTCGTTCTATGGCCAACTGTCTCAACGATTGCCGTGGCAATTGCGTATGTCGATTGTTATGGGACGTGACCCCGGTGCCGAAATCTCGCCCTATGACTATCAAGATGGGCAATATTTTTATAACATCGGTGTAGAGCGTGGTTTCTTGAAAGATGAACGATTAACGGCAAAGTTAACAGCCTACAATGTTTTTGCTTCGAGGTATCAAGGAGCTCCTACACATATTGTTAACGGTGATTTTATTGGAGAATCGGTCACTAAATATATGTCAAAGTCCATCTCACTGTCAGTCTCATACCGATTTGGCACATTGAAATCGAGGGTGAAGACTACCGATAGAACAATTGAAAATGATGATTTAATGTGATTGTAGTGACGTGAAGAAGCAATGTTGTGATTTCCCGGAATTTATGCTTTGAGATTGGCAAAAAAGGTGTAACTTTACAATTAGATTACATTAAGGACTGAAATTTATGGCACAAATTGGTGATATTGTACGTTTCCTCAATTCAGTGGGAGGCGGTAAAGTCGTGAGAATAGAGGGCAACATTGCCTATGTTGATGAAGATGGATTTGAGACTCCGGTGTTGCTCAAAGAGTGTGTTGTGGTTACTCCTGTGGCTAAAAGCGAACCGACGCCAAGTAAATATGTGGCTCCTACAATTGTCCCCGAACAGCCAAAGAGCCCCAAGCCCGAGGCTGTGGTAGAAACCGAAACCGGAGAAAAACTCAATATCGTATTGGCATATGAGCCCGAAGAGATTAAACACTTAAATACCACTACGTATGACGCCTATCTTGTAAACGATTCCAATTATTATCTATATTTTACCTATCTCACTCGTGCCGATGGCAGCGGGTGGGTTACACGTTATGCAGGTATCGTTGAGCCTAATATACAATTGTTCTTGGGCGAGGTGACTCGTGAAATGTTACCCGAGATGGATCGCGTTGCAGTGCAATATATCGCATTTAAACGTGACAAGGAGTTTAAATTGAAATCACCTGTTGCAGTTGAATATACTCTCGATACCACCAAATTTTTCAAATTGCATTGTTTCCATGATAATGTTTATTTTGATGGTCCTGTGATTGCAATAGACTTGGTTAAAAATGACGTTCCCTATCGTCAAATGGTAATTGACAGTAGTCAACTCGAAGATGCCATGCGAGCAAAGCGACAAGCCGATAAGCCCAATCGCCAACCGGTGCAACGCAAGGAAAAACGTGCGCAAATTATAGAGGTCGATTTGCACATTCATGAATTGCTCGATTCAACTGCGGGGTTGTCAAATAGTGATATGCTCGAGGTACAACTTAACGAGTTCCGACGTGTTATGAACGAGAATTTGCGCAACAAGGGACAAAAAATAGTGTTTATACATGGAAAAGGGGAGGGCGTACTGCGCAATGCTTTGCTCAAAGAACTGAATTATAAATACAAGCAATGCTCAGTGCAAGATGCATCTTTTCGTGAATATGGCTTTGGCGCAACTCAAGTAACAATCCATTAAAATGATTCTATATTTCAGTGGCACAGGCAATAGCCGATGGGTTGCAATGCAGCTGGCGTCGTTGCTTGAAGATAAAGCGCATGACATAACTGAAACGCTTAAAGATGTTACCGACTCAAAGATTATATGGGTGTTCCCAATATATTCATGGGGATTGCCTCCGGTGGTAAAACAATTTATCAGAAATCAGAGATTGAAATTTCACCCCGAGACAGTTCATCACATGGTGTGCACATGTGGCGATGATATTGGGCTTGCTCATGAGCAGTGGCGCAAAGAAATACGCAAAAATCACTTGGGCGTTGCCGGTGATGCTTTTTCCGTTATAATGCCCAATACCTATACATTGATGAAGGGCTTTGACGTGGATACCCCTGAAATAAAGAATCAAAAACTATTGGCAGCACCTGACCGTGTTAAGTATGTAGCACGTCAAATATCGTCCCATCAGTCACACCAAGAATTTATTATCGATGTTACAAAAGGAAGTTGGGCTTGGGTGAAAACACATGTTATTTATCCCTATTTTATGAGATTTTGTATGTCGCCCAAACCATTTCATGCCACGCACGATTGCGTTGCATGTGGGAGATGTGCCAAAGAGTGTCCTTTGCAAAATATTGTAATGATTGACCGACAACCAAAGTGGGGTGGAAACTGCACAATGTGTCTGCGGTGCTACCACACATGTCCACAACATGCAGTGGCTTATGGCAAAGCCACACGTTGTAAAGGACAATATTTACACCCCTAACAGATTGGCTAAATCGGTGATATAATCGCCGGCTGTCATGTCAGCATGAGCCGGAACGATAGTCACATATTGTTGGTTGAGCCAATAAATATCCGTCTCATCACAGTCGGGCTCAAGATTGCAGAAATGGCCTGTGAGCATATAGAACTTTCGTCCTATGGGGTCGAGATAATCGGCATATTCTTCAGTCCAATAGCCACGAGCTGCCCTCGCCATTTTTATCCCCTTTATATTGTCAACGGGAATGTTTACGTTGAGGCATATGTCGGCCGGAAGCCCACTTTCAAGGACTTTGCCGGTGATTTCTTTGATATAGGGCGATGAAGGCGAAAAATCGGCATTTGACTCGTAGGAAAGGAATGAGTACCCAATTGATGGAATCCCCATCATACATGCTTCAAGAGCCGCCCCCATTGTTCCGGAATATATGATAGAGTTGCCTGCGTTAGAGCCGTGATTGATTCCCGAGAGCATCAAGTCGGGCTTGCGATCAACGATGGCGTGCATCGCCAGTTTCACACAGTCAACCGGAGTGCCTGTTACGGAGTAAATTTTTGCCCCACAGTAATCATTGTGCTTCGTGACACGCAGAATGCGATCAACCGTAATGGCCGACGACTGCCCTGAACAATGGCTTGCCGGCGCAACAGCTACAATGTCGCCCAAGTCTTTGACACAATCAATCAAATGATACAATCCACGGGCTTCAACCCCGTCATCGTTGCTTATCAATATTAATGGCCTGTCTGATTTCATATATTTCGTTGTTATTTGTACCGACAAAGATACAACAAAGAAATGAAAGAAACCAACGCAAACCGCCATCGCAACAAGTATTGTACCCGACATGATGGCGGATTAGTTTGCTTTTTAGTCGTCGTTGCGAGCTGCTATCGGTCCAAAAATGTAGGCCTTTTCTTCGAGGTATTTATAAGAAAACATAGATAACGATAATACCACAAAGGTATAAAAATATCTCTTACACCAAGCAAGAGAAAAACAATATTTCTCGTATTGGACTACGACTCTGCCATCTTGCGGCCGGCATCGTAGGCTCGTTGAAGATCCTCCTCCCAATGGGCATCACGCCAAGCATGTTTGGCTTCTTCGGAGAAACTGCCCAATTCGTAGTTGTCGTATTTTCCCACTTGACAAGTGTTGTAGGCCACAATGCGTTGAGGCTCGCCAAGAGCTGACGTAATGCACCATTCCATTGTGCCGAAATGGTTGCTGTTGTTGCGTTCAGGCGTGCCGTTCATGGTCTCGACAAGTGTCACGGGCATACGCTTGGGGGCCGTCAGACTATAGTCGTTGTAAGAAAGCCATGGGAATGCCAAACGCTCCAAAAAAGCGCGCATCAGTCCGGTAACCTCGCCGAAATAGATGGGCGATCCGAGCGCAAGACCATCAGCCTGAGCAATCTCTTCAAGAATGGGAGTCAGCGCATCATTGAAACGACAGACGTTTTGAGCTTTCCCCTTGATTTTGCATGCCATGCACGACATACATCCTTTATAGTCGAGGTCATAGAGTCTGATAGTCTTTACCTCAATATCACTACTCGCCGATTTAGCACCTTCGGCAAATCGTTGCAACAACTTGGCAGTATTCATATTCTTTCGAGGACCGCCATCGATGATGATTATCTTTTTCATTGAATATAATAGGTTATACCATTATAACTTATATTTAGCCCAAATTGTTTCGCCCATCTTCTCAACACTCATCAGATGGAGCTTGGTAGGAGGAACGTCTGTAGCCAAACCATCAAACGCCGCAGCCATACCTTTGCGCCCATCAATGCCCGGACACCACATCATACTCACCTCGTCAAGCAACCCGGCCTTCAGAAATGCACCGTTGATGTTTCCACCACCCGTGACGCTCAATCGTTCAACATTAAACTCGTCGTATAGAATTTCCATGGCTCTTGGCAAGTCAATTCCTTCCTTACCGGTAGCCACCCATGAAATGTTTTGCTTTGTTAAAGTGTCAACGTATTCCTTTGGACAATCTTCCGAAGTGACAACCAATAGAGGCATTCCGTCAAACTGATTCTGTGGCCAGCGAAGTTTGCCCATCGTATCGATGGCAACGATATAACCTTTGGCGCTAATGGCAACATGAAAATGCTCCTGAGCAATAGGCGCATTGTCCTCAGCAACAAAAGGCTCCGGAAGAGCATAATGCATCTGCATCGTCCTTCGACCCATCAGCGTCGAAGGACAACACAATTGGTTGAGAGCATCGTAATACTCATCGCCACTCTCAATCTGTTCAGTAACATCACAATCAATGCGCCCATCAAGAAGCGACATCATATGGCATATAATATATGGTCTCATAAAGTGTTAATTTTATAATTCTTCAAACATTGATTCATTCTCCTCAATAAAGGCCCAAATAATGAAAATATCCGTTACTTCCCAATGCAGAAAAATTATTTTCCCACGCAAAAAGTAAAATGCGTACTATAAATAATTAATATTCAGTATCTTATAAAGTCTCTCCGAAGGGCAAAAGTTCGTTCGGGGGACAGATAGGGGACTGCATTTTTGCAAAGAAACCAATAAAATCTGCAAAAATGTACTTTTTTAGAATTTTTAGCATATTTGCATTTCGTTGCATGGTAAAATGGCCTTTAATTGGAACTGAAATTGCACCTGCGATAGCTATTAAATTTAGTGGTTTAGTTTAGTCCAATGTATATATAGAATAGAAGTAAACTAAACTGCTTTTGTCGCCAAATCTAAGAGGCTTGTTACAGCAGCGGCTTTACACTCTTTTAAAAT
>JAFVPD010000016.1 GCA_017505535.1 Muribaculaceae bacterium | reverse complement strand
TTATCAGCGAGTTGTACATTGTTATGCAGAATGTGGCAGAGAGTAGAAATAGACTCCGACGACCTATAAACTTACCTCGTTATCGGGTAATGGATAAGAAACCGTCCGCACGCATTACCTTTCATTTCCTTGCACTTTTGCATCGGCGAGGCTCTCTTCAAAAGTCCTCATAAGTCATTGAACACCAGTGCCGCCATCATTATTTTCCCTCATTCGTTAGATTTTTCCAGAGATAATATTAAACTTTGTGCCACAATCGCGGTAGTAGCTCAGTTGGTAGAGCATCAGCTTCCCAAGCTGAGGGTCGCGGGTTCGAATCCCGTCTACCGCTCAAGAAAAAAGAGGACCGAAAGTCCTCTTTTTGTGTCTAAAGTATATTGCAAGGGAGTTTATTTTGCTCGTAATTGCCAGAATGCAATGGCCGAAGCTGCCGCTACGTTTAGAGAATCGACAGAGTGAGACATGGGTATGCGCACAACATAATCGGCCTCATTGATTACACTTTTGTCAAGCCCGTCACCTTCAGTGCCCATCACAATTGCTAAACGTGGCTCGTTCATTAGTGAGTTGTCATCAATCGAAACGGAGTTATCGGTTAGAGCCATTGCTACGGTGCGAAAACCTAAAGATTTGAGTGAGTTTATTGGGTTATCTAACCATGTCCAAGGAACAAGGAAAACTGAGCCCATTGAAACTCTCACAGCACGTCGGTTAAGAGGGTCGCATGACGTGCGGGTGAGCAACACTCCGTCAATGCCAAGGGCTGCCGCCGATCGAAATATCGCACCGATATTGGTCGTATCAACAACTCCATCAATGACTACCACTCTGCGAGCATTGTTACAAACATCGTCAACCGAGTGGTCTTTTCTTCGCCGCATGGCGCACAAGACACCTCGGGTGAGTTTATAGCCTGTAAGACTTGTGAGCAATTCTCGCTCTCCTGTAAAAATGGGAATATCTCCGCAACGATCTATGATTTCTTTGGCGTCGCCATCTATGTGTCGTCGCTCGGTCAGTAATGATATGGGCTCGTAGCCGGCATTTAATGCCACGGCAATTACTTTGGGGCTCTCAGCTATGAAGATACCTTTGTCGGGCTCAATGCGGTTGCGTAGCTGAGCCTCGGTGAGGGTTGAGTAAACGTCAATTCCTTCAGTGTCAAGAGATTTTATTTCAATAATGGGCATGAGAAGTCTTGTTTGGGTTTGTTCTCACAAAAGTAAGCAATTTTCTTTAATCGTCAACTCTTGTTCAATTGAATAATTCGTTATACTTTTGCGTAAAGAGCTCTGTTCGGCGGCCGTCATTGTCGGCGAACAATTGTGAATGATTAGTGTTAATTTAAAAAAACAAGAGAAATATGAGAAAAGATTTTGGTGCGAAAACATGGCTGTTCCCAATGCCGGTGTTGATAGTTGCGGCTTACGATGCCGATGGAGTTCCCAATGCGATGAATGCTGCATGGGGTGGCGTTTATACCGATGACATGGTGGGTATATGCCTATCGGAGAATCATAAGACTACTCGCAACATTTTGAAAACAGGCGCGTTTACGGTTAGCCCGGCTACGGCTGACGCTATTGTAGAATGTGATTATGTGGGGATAGTTTCAGGAAACAAAGTGCCCGATAAACTTTCTCGTGCCGGTCTTACGGTGAAAAAAGCCCAAAGTGTAAATGCTCCAATTATTGAGCAATTGCCGGTTGCGCTTGAGTGTGAACTTGTGTCGTATGATGAGGAGTCGTGTTACATGGTTGGTCGCATTGTGAATGTGTCGGCTGTTAATGATGTGCTTGATGCAGAGGGTAACATCTCGTTGGGGAAAGTTAAACCGGTGGTGTATGACCCCATAAGCCACGATTATCTTGCCGTGGGCGACAAGGTGGCCGATGCGTTTGTGGTGGGGAAACGATTGAAAGGGTAGGAGCTACGAAACATAAGGAAACCTCCCGATGATTATTGTTTGACAAATTCCTGGAATTTATAGGTAAAAATAAACCGCAATAACACCTCGGTGTTGTTGCGGTTTTTGTATTGAAAAATCAATCTACTCGTTAGAGTTGAGTGTCGGGATTGAGGTTTGCGCCTTCAATGTCTTTGAAGTAGCGGTATGTTCCAACTTTGAGTTCTGCGCAAGCATCTTCGTCGCACACGATGATAGCTTTTGCGTGCATTTGAAGTGCTGAGATTGTCCATTGTTGAGATACTGCACCTTCTACACCATGACGTAGTGCGCGAGCTTTGTTGTAGCCGTTAACGATGAGCAATACGCTTTTTGCTGCCATAACAGTGCCAACACCAACTGTTAATGCTGTTTTGGGCACTTGGTTTACGTCGTTGTTGAAGAAACGAGAGTTGGCGATAATAGTGTCTTGAGTGAGGGTTTTCATGCGGGTTTTAGAAACCAAAGAAGAACCTGGCTCATTGAACGCGATGTGTCCGTCAGGACCTACACCACCCATGAAAAGGTCAATACCTCCGTATGATTTGATTTTTTCTTCATAGCGAGCGCATTCAGCAATGGGATCTTCAGCATTGCCATTGAGAATGTTCACGTTTTCGGGAAGAATGTCGATTTGGTTAAAGAAGTTGGTCCACATGAAAGTGTAGTAGCTTTGTTCGTGGTCACGAGGAATGCCACAGTATTCGTCCATGTTGAATGTTACAACATTTTTAAACGATACTTTACCTTCTTTGTTGAGCTTGATGAGGTTGCGATATAGTCCCAATGGAGAGCTTCCTGTGGGGCAACCGAGCACAAAAGGTTTTTCGGGAGTTGGATTGGCCGCATTGATTTGTGCTGCAACATAATTGGCAGCCCAACGAGATACTTCGTCGTAATTAGGTTCAATGATAAGTCTCATTATTACACGTATTTAAGTTGTTAGAAAATTATTGTTACTTTCAGGCTTTGATTGCGATGCTGAGATTGTTGGTGTCATTGCCACACTCTAATAACTCTGTCGCTTTCATTTTGCAAATTTAGTAATAATAAAGCGGATATTATAATTTTATGTTATAAAACTTCTTTTTGGAATGGGCTATTCAAAAAATGTGTTATTAAAATCTAATAAATGTGTTGGTTGATGGCTTGCGTTAATATTTTTCTCTAATTTTGTACAAATATATCAATTGTTAAGATCGCAACAACAAATAAGTGAATCATAGGTTAGGAATCCGGCGGCTCGAGAGAGTAGCTGGATTTCGTTTTTTTTGAGGTAAGGCCCCATTATTAATGGGATATTTTTGTCGGTATTATTCCTATTTGGTATAGCGGGATTGGCGAAAAGGTAGAAAATTCTGCCATTTTATTCCAAAAATGCCAATTTGATTAAACTTTTAAGGATGAATTTACTCCAAAAGGAAAACAAGAAAATTATTAACATATAAAACTTATCACTATGAGACGACTTTTTAGAATAGTAACAATCGCATTCATGTGTGGAATACTTGTTACGCCAACAATTGAAGCACAAGGACGTCGTGATGGTCGCCGTGGGGAACGCACAGAGCAACGTGGTAATTCTCATCGCTCATCGACAAACAATCAAAATCGCAATAACTCAAAGCATTCGGCAAACAAAAATAATCGCCAACCCAATCGTGACAATGGACGATATAATCAACATGACAATCGCAACCACAAGCCCGGAAAGTCTCACGATGTTAATCGCCCAAATCATAATAGGCCTCCAAAAGTGGGAACTCCCCACCACGGACACAATCATCGTCCGGTGCATGTAGCTCCGCCTCATCGCCCACATCGTCCGCATTACAAGGTCTATCATCGTCCTACGCCTCCTCCGGCATTCAGACCCCACCGTGGGTGTCCGGTGATTCATAGCATTTTAGGTCTCGCATTTGGGTCGGCCATAAATGCATCGCTCGACTATCTGTTTTTAAATGGTTATGCTGTTGATGGCTATGGTAGCGACGTAGTATATTTGCGCAATGTGAACCAATTGTCGCTCATGTGGCCCGATGCAGTGCTCTATTATGGCTCCTCTGGATTGTATGGTAGCAGATTCAGTTACTCAACTCGCCATTACGACCGCAGTCGCTACAATCAGGTTTATACGACTTTTGTAGGACGTTATGGTGCTCCAATTAGATATGAGGCTGTAAATAATGGCTTCGTGGCAACATGGTTTGGTTACGATGGAGGATATGTGTCTTTGGAATTTAGCCCCGGTTATGCCAACGATGGATCTCTCCGATATTTTACAACGGTATCGTTCGGATTGTAAATATCCATGTTTCAGAACTTTGCATTGGCGCGGAAAAATATTCGCAAAAAAATGGCCAAAAATGTTTGCCATTACAAATATTTGCATTAACTTTGCACTCGCAAACGCAAATAGATGGCTCCGTAGCTCAACTGAATAGAGCATCTGACTACGGATCAGAAGGTTACAGGTTTGAATCCTGTCGGAGTCACAAAGCGAGACTGAATTTCGGTCTCGCTTTTTTTGTGCCATAAAAATTGGAAGAAGGCCCGGCTCAGTAAAATTATGGCTCAAGAGTTATTTTGTGTGGGAGACGTGCGAAGCACGGGACGCGAAGCTAATGTAATAACCGATGGTTGAGGACATAGCCCGAAACCTCCGGTTTGCGAGCACCACCCCACCTACACCAGAGTCAGCAAAGACGAGATTTAACCAATCGTGGGGAGCTATTGCTTCGAACCAGCCTCAGCGAACTAAAAGTTTATACGCTATGCTCAAATTGAACTGTCGTGTAGAAACCAGATGTTGTCGTAAGATTCTATATTAAGAGTCTCTCTAAATTCTAATGTGTGCTCCTTGTTATTAAGAAAAGTCTCAATTTGCATGGGAGTATATTCATCGTATTGGTCATATTGCATTTCAGAGCTCCACCACCATTCGTCAGTCTCAAGTACAGAACAGATATCAGTTACAAGATTTTTGAGGTTCACATATTCATCATGACAATATAGCCAGCTATCACGTATGTAGAATGATATTTGTAGGAATATCTTTTGGCTTGATTCTGATTGAAAATAAGGTTCAATGATATCGGCTGCCCATGGAGATAGGTCTAAACTATCTCCGCTATTGTTTAGCGTATATTGGGGCATAGCACGCTGTAATATTGGTTGAATATCGTTTATTGAATAGAATGGTATTCCTGGCTTAAAAATTACGAGTAAGCAATTCATGCGATGTAATGTTGTGTTAAGAATTAAATGTTGATACAGTGCCAGATATTCGGAATTATTGAAATAAAAGGTTCCCTTGCCAGAAAATGAAGTAAATGTAAAAAATGAGGAAGACTCAAAGAATCTTCCTCGTTCAGGCTTGGTGCGCACGAAGGGACTCGAACCCCCACGTCTCACGACACTAGATCCTAAGTCTAGCGCGGCTACCAATTACGCCACGTGCGCAAATGCAGTACAAAGGTACTGCTAAAGGTGGACATGTGCAAACTTTTTTAGAAAAAAATGCTATATATTTTTTTCAACGTCCCAAACAAAAGCTCTGAGCCCCAATTTGGGTGTTTCGATATCCATTTGGTGGAGTGCGTTTAATACGTATTCAACGCGTGAATCGTCCACAAAGGTGATTATAGCTGAAGCCAACGAAGGCCAAGCGTGAGAGCCATAGTGAGGCTCTCCGCTTTTGGTGCCACGCCCTTGAACTTCTTGCCATGCAGTAAACCCACGGCAATTGTTTTTTTCAAGCATGTCAATTATGCGTTCGTAGTAGGCTTGGTCAAATGCTATGAATATTGATTTCATTTGAATGCGATTTTTTGAGATGATTCATTAAAGGGAATTTCTATAAATTCCACGAATTGGTTAAACAATAGTTGTGGGGAACAAAGCAATTTATAAAAGTTCCCTAAAGTTTAGCCTTGCGAAGGGCTTTGCGGGTGCGTTTTACTCCAACGGCTGCAAATAGACAGTACATTGCAGGAACGTAGAAGAGGGTGAGTAGTGTAGAGAATGTCAAACCTCCAATAACTGCCACACCCATTGGTTGCCACATTTCGGCCCCTTGACCTGTACTAACGGCCATTGGTACCATACCAAGAATTGTAGTCAAAGCTGTCATTATGATAGGGCGAAGACGTGATTCACCTCCATCAACTACAGCGGTGCGAATACTCATTCCGCGTTCACGGTTGAGTGAGATATAGTCGATGAGTACAATACCGTTTTTCACCACGATACCAATCAACATTATGGCACCAATCATTGACATCACATTTAGATTATGACCGGTGATAAATAATAGCACGAATATACCGGTAAATGCAAATGGAAGAGATGTCATGATAATACCAGGGTAAACGTAAGATTCAAACTGGGCAGCCATTACAATGTAAACAAGAATGATAATGAGCAATCCGAGCAAGAGTAGGTCTCCAAATGCTTCTTGTTGGTCTTCGTAGCTACCGGCGAGTTCGATGTTGATACCGGCCGGAATATCCATCTTATCTAGCTCTTTTTGTGAAGCTGCAACAACTTCACTCATTGGCACGCCTGAAACAACTGTTGAAACGGTGATGATGCGTTCGCGGTCTTTACGTTCAATTGTAGGTGGCGAAAAACGTTCAACGACTTTACCCACATCTTTGATACGAATTGCTTTTCCGGTTGGACTATAGATGAGAATGTTTTCAATGTCGGCGATTGAGGTGCGATGTTCGGGAGCATACATCACTTTGATGTCATATTCCTCACCATCTTCGCGATATTGAGAAGCAAGGCTACCATTGATGCGGTTTCGTAGGTAGGTTGCAGCTGTTTGCAAGTTTAAGCCGTAAATTGCTAATTTTTCGCGGTCAAAATCAACTTGATATTCAGGTTGATAGTCATCGCGAGAGATTAAGATATCGGCAGTTCCCTTGATGTTTTGAAGAATGCGTTTGAGTTGTTGTGCAACTGAGTCGGTTTCTTCAAAGTCATAGCCATAGATTTCATAGTCAATTGTTGACTGGCCACCCATGCCGCCGCCACGACTACCACCAACATTTACTTGTTGTTTTTTGAATTCGGGGTAGTTCTTGAGATCTTCACGCATTAATTCTGCAATCTCAGTGATTCGGCGCTCACGTTGGTCAAGATCAACAAGAGAAATATTCATTGACACAATGTGAGAACCGTTGTTTTGTAATGACGCAAATGTGTTGTCGGTAGATGCTTGTCCTGTAGTATAATTTAATATCTTTATTTCGGGATATTTTTCACGCCATTCGTTGGCAAGGCGTGCGGTAACTTCATCGGCAATTTCAACGCGAGTACCTATCGGAAGCTCAAGTGATACGCCCAATCGGCCGTTATCGGAAGTAGGGAAGAATTCAGTCCCCACAAATTTCAATAGGAATATAGATGCAATGAAGATTGCTGTACACACGATGATTGATGATATTTTGTGCGTCACGACAAAATTCAATGAGCGACCATAGGCACGGTCAAGTGCATCTAAAGCTCGGTTGATAGGAGTGAATAGGAGAGTGTACATCTTTCCATGTTTTACCCCTTTGCGTAACAATTGAGAACAAAGCATTGGTGTTAAGGACAACGCACATGTGGTTGAAATAATCATCATGATTGTTACCATCCAACCGAGTTGTTGGAATAGCACACCGGTCATGCCTGTTACGAGTGTCAATGGGAAGAATACAGCAATGAGTGTTAACGTAGATGCTATTACTGAAATACCTACTTCGTTGGTGCCGTGTATCGCAGCCTGTTTGGGGTCTGAACCTCGTTCAATGTGTGTGGTTACGTTTTCAAGCACAACAATTGCATCGTCCACCACCATACCGATAGAGATAGACAAAGAAGACAAAGATATGATGTTGAGGCTTGTTCCTGTAATTGCCAAATAAATAAATGAAGCAATAAGAGAAATGGGGATTGTGATACATATAATCAATGTAGCGCGCCAGCGACCGAGGAAACAGAATACGACTATGACCACAAATAGCAATGCATACAATACGGTCTCAACTAACGAGTCGATGGTGTTATTGATGTTTTCTGAGGTGTCAACAATCATGTCAAGTTTAACGTCGGAGGGAAGACGTTTTTGCAAGTCGGGAAGCATTGCAAGAATTTCATTTGAAATTTCTACTGAATTGGCTCCTGATTGTTTTTGCACAATTATCATAGCACCTTTTATGCCATTGGTATGAGTTTGTTGTGCACGTTCTTCGAGCGAGTCATCAATGCGTGCGACATCGTGGAGATATATGTTTCGACCATCTTTTGATCCAACGACAATGTTGCGCATTTGCTCGGGTGATGTGAACTCTCCTTGAACACGCAATGAATAAGTGTCAGAACCCACATCAAAACTTCCGCCTGGAATGTTGAGGTTTTCGGCTGCTATGATGCTTGAAATAGTCTCAATTGAAAGATTGTATGCTTCCAAACGTACAGGATCGACATATACGTGTATTTCGCGCTTAGGAGCTCCCGAAATAGATACAGAACCAACTCCATCAACACGCGCCAAAGGATTGGCTACGGCTTCATCTAGAATCTTGTAAAGACCTGGCATGCTTTCATCGGCTTGGACCGAGAGCATCATGATGGGAATCATGTCGGTGCTGAACTTGAAGATGATGGGGGTATTGACAGCATCTGGCAGATAGCTGGTTATCATGTCAAGCTTGTCTCGCACATCATTGGTCAATGCATCAATATCGTATCCAAACTCAAATTCAAGCGTGATTATTGATATATTTTCGCGTGATTTTGATGAGATGTGCTTGAGGTGCTCAACCGAGTTGAGAGTGTTTTCAAGCGGACGGGTTACATTTTGCTCAATATCTTGAGCACTTGCTCCTTGATATGTGGTCATAACCAATATAGTATTGGTTTCAATATCTGGGAGAAGGTCAATCGGTAATTTTGATAGCGAGAAAAGCCCCATAATTGTAACAGCCACAAAGCATAGGGTGGTTGTAATCGGACGCTTTACTGCACTTGAATATAAACTCATGATTTATAATAATCTATAATTGTGGTTTGTGATGTTTTGTTATTTTGTAACTAATTCAGCTTTACCTCCGTTTACCACGCGATTTTGGCCGGTGATTACAACGTCGGCTCCGTCTTCAATACCTGAGATTACTTCGTAGGCATTGTTAATGCGTTGTCCCAATTCTACTTTGTTGAAGGTTATAATTCCATCTTTGTAGGTGTAAACAAAGCGATTGCCTGAGCCTGTTTGTTTCACAACGGCGCGATCGGGTACAACAACGTGATTGGCTGTGCCATAATTCATGATGACGCGAGCAAACATTCCGGGTCTGATGCGCTCATCGTTGTTGTTGATATCAATTTCAATTGTAAAAGTTCTTGTAGCCGGGTCAATTGTAGGGTGAATTAATGCTACTGTTCCGGTAAATAATTCGTCGCCATAAACGTCAAGTTTGATGTCGGCTTTCATGCCTTTGTGCACTTTTGTGAAATCACCTTCCGAGATGTTTACAAGTACCTTAACAGGGCGCAATTGCTCGATTGTGAGGATTGGTGTAGCGCCGGTCATGTCGCCCGGGTCATAGTTGCGCGCTGTAACAACTCCGTTAATAGGAGAAATGAGTACTGTGTTTTCAACGAGGTTGTCATATTGACGACGAGTGGCATCAAGTTCGGTTTTGAGTTGGTCAACAGCCGATTGTGTTCCTCCTCCGATTTCAAGGAGTTGTACGGCACGGTTGTATTCGCGTTCGATGTTGTCGAGACGCACTTTTAGTTGATCGATGTTCACATTGTCAAGCACCACAAGTTTTTGGCCTTTTGCAACTTTGTGGCCTACATCAACGAGAATATCTTTTATGCGGTTGGCAGTAGAAGTCGAGATGTTGTTTGTTTTATAAGCTTCTACTGTTGCGGTGTATTCCGAAATTTGGTCAACGTCTTGAGAATACACTTTTTGAATTTCAACCTTAGGCAGTTCTACGGTTTGACCTGTATTGGTTTCGTTGTTTTTGTCGCTACTGCAAGCGGTCATGGCACAAGCAAGAGCTATTGCGTAGCAAGATTTGATAAGCGTTTTTGTCGCGTTCATGATATGCGTTGTTTGATTGTTATTTATTCAAGTTGGAGTATTTCTCGATATCGGCATTGCCAAGTAAAAGTTCAAGATTGCTATTGGCAATGAGATAGTTATAGATTGATTGATAGTAGGCAAGTCTTGCTCTTGTGAGCGCAAGCTCTGAGTCGCGCAAGTCGAGGTATGATGCCGCACCAATCTCAAAACTTTTGGTCATTATTTGATGAGCTTTGTCGGCTTGTTTTACACTCTCAGAAGTAGATGCAATTTGTTTTACATTCATTTGAATATTGTCAATTGCAACGTCAACTTGCATCTTTAGAGTGCGCTCAAGGTTTTCGCGTTGCCATTTCATTTCTTGAACTTGTATTGACGCTTGTTTTATGCGCGTATATCGTTGTCCGCCTTGGAAAATTGGAATTGACAAGGTGAGGCCAACAACCGAATAGGGATTCCAATTAATGTGCTTAAATGGAGTTCCGTTGGTCGATGAGGTCCAGTTGTAGTTTGCTGTGAGTGCAAGGGTTGGGAACCAAGCCATTTTCTGAATTGAGAGAGCATCTTTGAGTGATTTGGTTTGAAGATCCAACATGCGCAAGTCGCTATTATCTGCGATAGAACGGCTCAATGATAATGTGTTGTCATACATTGTTTCTTCATAGTCCGACAATTTGGTGGTTGTCTTAACCGGTACCGATGCCTCCATGCCCATCAAAATCATTAGCTGAAGACGAGCTTGTTTAATTGCAATTTCGGCTTGAGATAATTCGGGTTCAATGTTTTTCATTGTAACCGATGAACGGAGCACGTCATATTCCGATGCTGTACCCACTTGATATTTCTTGAGATATACGTCGTGGTTGAATTTCGCATTCTCAAAGCTTTCAAGAATAACTTTGTAGGAATCTTCGGCCAATAATAGCCCGTAGTAGGCCGCTTTTACTTGATTGATCAAGTCGATGCGTGATTTGCGAGCAGCTTCAACGTTTTGAAGTATCTGAGTGTCAGATAGGCTTAGCGTTTTCCACAATTGAGGCGCAATAATTGGCATTGCGGCTGTAAATCCCATTGCATAGGAGTTGTCAAGCCCCATTTTGATACCATTATTTCCACTTGATTTTGAAGTTGTTGTGGACTCGTCTGAAGATTCGCTTCCCGATGACGAAGAACCTCCCAATCCTTTGAATGCGCTCATGTTCATATAGGCAACTTGTTTTTCAACAGTGCGGCTATAGGTTGCATCAAAACTGATTGACGGTAGCAATTGACCGATAATCTCTTTCTTAGAGTAGTCAACTCGTTCGATTTCCATATCGGCTATCTTGATCGCAGGATTGTCGTCAAGTGCGATAGCTATACATTGATCCAATGACAACGCGAGCGTGTCAACATTGGCAGTCTCTTGTGCTGAAACATAGGCGGGGACTGCAATCGCAAAGGAGAGTAATGTAGCTCCTAATGATTGAAATTTCATAAAATTTCTTGAAAAATTAGATGAATATATGTACTAAGTTTGCAAATTAAGATGCAAACTTACAATTTATTCTCTTATGAAAATTTGAGAATTTGTTAAAAACGACAAAAAGGAAAAAATATTTGACTTAAGGGATAAACTTAGGTCAAAAACTCCAACTGTCAATGGCCCCCAAGCATAGAATATATCAGTCTATAACCTCATACCCGGCCTCTTTGAGCCCTGATAGAATTGTTGCGATATGTTGAGTGTTACGCGTTTCAAGTGTCACTCTGATTGTGCAGCCGGTAATGTGTGTGCCGGCATTGGTGCGTTCATGATTTACCGAGATGATGTTCCCTCCAAGTCGAGCGATAACATTACAAACGGCCGAGAGTTGGCCCGGTTTGTCATATAACATAATAGTGAAAGAACAATTGCGACCACTTTTTGTCAAACCGCGAGTGATAACTCGGTTGAGAATACTCACGTCGATATTACCCCCCGAAACCACGCACACTACTTTTTTGCCCTCAATGGGTACTTTGTTAAACATTGCGGCTGCAACCGATACGGCCCCGGCACCTTCGGCTACAAGTTTCTGTTGTTCAATTAAATTGAGGATAGCTGCTGCAATTTCATCTTCCGATACAGTTACAACGTCGTCAACATATTTGCGACACATTTCAAACGTGTTAACTCCGGGCTCTTTTACTGCAATCCCATCGGCAATTGTTGAAACGTTGGAAAGTCTAGTGATGTGTCCGTCATGTAGGGATTGAGCCATGCTTGGAGCTCCCTGGGCTTGTATTCCATATACTTTCACATCGGGTCGTAGTGACTTGATGGTGAATGCTACTCCCGAGATGAGCCCTCCGCCTCCAATGGGGACTATAACTGCCTCTACGTCGGGCATGTCTTCAAGAATTTCAAGACCAATAGTGCCTTGTCCGGCAATAACTTTGGGATCGTCAAAGGGGTGAACAAATGTGTAGCCATGTTCATCTCGCAGTTCAAGGGCTCGTTGATAGGCATCGTCATATACTCCCGGGACAAGGCACACTTCAGCGCCATATCCTTTTGTAGCTTCAACTTTTGAAATAGGAGCTCCGGCTGGGAGACATATCAATGATTTGATGCCGTTGTGGGTTGCACCGAGTGCAACACCCTGAGCATGATTTCCGGCTGAGCATGCAATTACTCCTCGTGATTTTTCCGAGTCAGATAGTTGTGAAATTTTATAGTATGCGCCACGAAGTTTAAACGATCCGGTGTATTGAAGATTTTCGGGTTTAATATATATGTGGGCCAACGGATTGATTTTCTTTGTTTCAATCAATTCGGTGTGTCGGGCAACGGCTTTGAGTACGTCTGCCGCGCGATATATTTCACTAAGCTCAAGCATGGAACAATAGCGTTTATTTGATGTTATTGGAATATGATTGCAAATTTAAATATTATTCTTGGTAATGCAAGGTGCAAAACGTGTAAATCTATCCTAATGTGAGGGTTGAACATTTTTCGGGAATGAAGAGTTGCGCTACGTCAAGAATATCTTGCGGTGTGATTCTCATGATTTTATCTCGGAGTTCTTGGGCCGAAGATATTTCACCATGATACAACATTGCGCGAGCTGTGGATATTGCAGCTTGTTCGCGATTATCTGATGAAACAGCGAGTTGTCCAAGATATTGTTTCTTAGCCGCATCTATTGACCGCACTGAAAGCGGAGATTCAGCCAAACGGGATAAAATCCCTGAAATTAAACGATTGCACTTGTTCACATCGTCATGGTCACAACCAAAGTATATCATTAATGCCCCGGAGTCGGAAAATGCTGCGGTTGAAGCTTCGACAGTATAAACGAGTCCACGTTTTTCACGTAGGGACACGTTTAACATTGAATTCATGCCCAGTCCTCCCAAGATATTGGCTAACAGAGCTATTGTGTATCTTTGAGGTGAGTACAAGCCCGGAAGTCGTGCTCCGATAATGGTGTGGGACTGGTGTGATTCTATTTCTCGCTTAATCTCAAACCGAGGCGCTTGCGGGGGAACAATGCGCTGTCTCGATGGTTGATGTGGTGATAATGTGGCGAGATATTTTTCTACTGTCTTAAAAACTTTCGATGCCGATGTTGCTCCCATGTAGAAAAACACCATATTGGGAGCTGTGTAGAATTGTTGCAAATAGGATTTGCAGGTAGATGAAGTGATGTTGTTGAGCGTGTCAACATTGCCAAGTATGTTATGCCCAAGCTGAGAGCCTTTAAACAATAGGTCTTCAAAATCATCATAGGCGGCTTCCGATGGGGTGTCAAGGTATGAATTGATTTCGTCGGTAACAACGTCACGTTCTTTTTCAAGCTCGGCCGAAGGGAAACGCGAGTTGATGATGAGGTCGGCGATGAGGTCAACTGCACGAGTGAGATTCCCTTGGGGGAATATGGAATATAAAACGGTTTCTTCTTTGGTGGTATAGGCATTCAGCTCACCTCCAACCGATTCCATACGATTGATTATGTGCCACGATTTGCGATGTTCGGTGCCTTTGAATATGGTGTGCTCAACAAAGTGGGCAAGTCCATATTCGTCGCATTGCTCATCTCTACTACCGACGTTTACTGCAACACCACAATATTCAACAGACGAATCGCAGTGACGGTAAACGATGCGCAGTCCGTTAGGCAGAGTGTGATATAATACCAATTCTTCGGCTTTCATGAAAATTTACACGGGGTCAACCCAGTCGTCAGATGATTTTATGAGATTTATCAGATGCTCGATTGCTTCTTCGGCGGGAATGTTTTTCTCTACGCAAGTTTTACCTTTATAGAGACTCACTTTTCCGGCGGCCGCTCCCACATACCCATAGTCGGCATCGGCCATTTCTCCGGGACCGTTTACGATGCACCCCATGACACCTATTTTTAACCCTTTGAGGTGGGCAGTGGCTGCTTTTACCTCTTTGAGTGTTGTTTGGAGGTCAAAGAGAGTGCGGCCGCAACTGGGACATGAAATGTATTCGGTGCGAGTTATGCGCAATCGTGCCGCTTGTAAAATTCCAAAAGCAAAACGAGTGATTTCTTCGGGCGAAATGGCAGATGCTCGCAACCATATACCATCTCTAAATCCATTCATCAATAGAGTGCCAAAGTCGGCCGCTGCCATAATTGCGACATCTTCGGCCGCTGCGTCTCCATAGTCAATGCGTAGGATTACGGGATTGCAGATGTTTAATTGCATTGCTTGATGTAGCCAAGCTTGCATTTCGCCAATGTGGTTTTTATGGCAACTATAGAGAACAATAACCTTGTCGGCCTGCTCTTTGAGGGCAGGTGTTGGACGTTGAGCGGCATTGATTTCGATGAAATCGCCACGATTGATATAGTTGGAGGCGTTAAAAATGTCGGCTCGTAAACCGGTCTCGGTCGAGGTGTTGCATTCATCATTGTCGATTGCAACAATTGGGGGATTGTCGCCACCGATATTGTTTATTGCCACGCTTTTGCGACGTTGAGGGGCGCAATAATCATATTGAGTGTAGAATTCGCCTTGAATAGATGGGGCCGAGGAGCGTTGAGCGATATAGTTTACCAATGTTCGTGCTACCGGAATCTCAAATTCGGGGTCCTCGCTGAGTGAGACGCGAATTGTGTCGCCGATGCCTTCACTGAGAAGGGTGCCGATGCCCACAGCCGATTTTATGCGACCATCTTCTCCGTCGCCGGCTTCGGTAACTCCCAAGTGTAGAGGAAAATCCATGCCTTCATTCTCCATGGCCTTGACCATGCGTCGCACGGTTTCGACCATGATGACGGTGTTGGAGGCTTTTATGGAGATTACCACATCGTAGAAATTTTGCGCGACACACACTCGTAGGAATTCCATGGCCGATTCCACCATTCCGGCCGGTGTGTCGCCATAGCGACTCATGATGCGGTCGCTAAGCGAACCATGATTTACTCCGATGCGAATCGCCGTGCCATGTTGTTTACATAGGTCAAGAAATGGAATGAGTGTATTGCTGATTTTTGTTATCTCCGATGCATATTCCTCGTCGGTGTAGGATAGTTGTTTAAAGGTGCGTCCCGGGTCAACAAAGTTTCCGGGGTTAATGCGCACTTTTTCCACTTGTTGCGCAGCTTCAAAGGCGGCTTTGGGGTTGAAGTGTATGTCGGCAACAAGGGGGATTGAATAGCCGGCATCTCGCAACTGTTGGCGTATGATGCCCATGTTGCTCGCTTCGCGCACGCCTTGGGCTGTGAGTCTCACATATGAGGCGCCTGCATCGGCAATGCGTTTGCATTGTTCGACCGAAGCCGAGGTATCCATTGTTGACGTTGAGGTCATGGATTGTAACCTCACTTGAAAATCGCTGCCTAACGGAATCCCTCCGATATTTACCGAGTGGGATTTGCGTCGGGTATAATCAAATACACTCATGATTGAGGCAAGTTATGGGTTGATGTTTAATTTGTCTTGAAGTTGTATTTTACTTCTTTCAAATCGGCATTTGCTTTAACAATCTTGTCTTGAAGTTTAGCTCTATATCCGTCGAAACGTGCGGCTAATGCTTCATCGCTCAATGCAAGCATTTGTACGGCCATCACTGCTGCATTCAATCCTGCATTGATTCCTACGGTTGCCACTGAGATTCCCGGGGGCATCATCACGATTGAAAGAAGGGCATCTTGTCCGTCGAGGGTCGAGTTGATGGGTACACCGATCACAGGTAGTGGAGTCATTGCTGCGATAACTCCGGGAAGAGCTGCCGCCATTCCTGCTGCTGCGATGATTACTTTAATGCCACGTGATTTTGCGTTTCTTGCAAATTCTTCAACTTGAGCGGGTGTGCGGTGTGCCGATAGTGCGTTCATTTCAAAAGGCACTTCCATTTGATCGAGAAATGCGGCTGCTTTTTCTAGAATGGGAAGGTCAGAGGTGCTTCCCATTATAATGCTTACGATTGGTGTCATAATTAATTAGGTTGATATGATTAGTAGTTTTAATAATTTACGTTAGAAGATATACCCAAAGGAATCCGACAATGCTACCGGCGATAACTTGGGCCAATGTGTGTCGCTCTAAAAAGAGACGAGCCGATGCAATGGCTCCAAGACTCAAAATTGCAATAGAGATTACGGGTAGCATGTTGCAGGTATTTATTGATGTAGCGAATATGTGCAATGCCAACCCTAATACTCCGGCCGTTGCGGCGCAGTGTAAACTGATTTTCCACCACAGGTTTATTATGCCACAAGTAATTGCGGTTAATGTGGCTGCAATCAAAAACATTAGTAGCCAAAGTGGAGCCATGATATTGGCCAAATAAATTGTGCAACTCACATAGCACAATATAGCCACGATAAAGGGAATATTGCGCTCTTTTTTGCTCGGTAAGGCCCATGAGGTAATTACTTTCATGCGCATGAGTAAGGCGATGATTGCTGCCGGCAACAGATTGGTGAACAAAAACACCATGATTGTAACGGCTATGCGATTGATTGTGGGTATTGTGCTCAGTGATGAGGTCCACAGTGCTATAATCATGCCGTAGGTGGGCAGAATCAGAGGACTCAAAATAACCGATAATACACGAGCGAAAAAATTAATCATAGAGCTTTTTAGTGAAGAAATGATTATAATGTTTTTCGCAATCGCGCAACCGGGAGGCCCAGACGCTCGCGGTATTTTGCAACCGTGCGTCGTGCAATATCGTAGCCACGTTGTCTCAATTCGGCGGTTAATGCTTCGTCACTCATGGGTTTGCGCTTATTCTCCGAAGCAATCAATTCTTTGAGCACGGCTTGTATTTCGTGAAAAGATGTATCTTCATCTTCTTTTGGTCGTTCATTGAAGAAGAGCTTGATGGGATAAATTCCTCGTGAGGTCATAACATATTTGCCGGAGGTGGCTCGTGATATTACTGATACATTATATCCTGTGATTGCTTCAATGTCTTTGAGTATCATTGGTTTAATGAGGCTCTCATCTTCGGTGAGGAAGAAGTTGCGTTGGATTGAGATGATGGCTTTCATCACATTGTATAATGTTTCTTGTCGCATTTTCAGTACGGCAATAAAGCCACGGGCTTCTTCGCGCTTTTGTTTTATAAATGTTTGGGCTTCTTTTTCACGGGGTGTCAATTTGTCAAGATCACATTCGGCAAATGTGGCCTCGATTTGTAGCTCAGGAATGTTGTTAAGCAATGAGAGTGTAATGTTCTCACCGTCAACTTCGACGCTGAAATCGGGTATGATGTGACGGCTACGGTCTTCGGCTATGCTGCCGGTAATGATGCTGCCGGGCTTGGGATTGAGACTGCGTATGTGGTTTACAGCCTCTTTTAGTTGGGACTGAGTGATAGATAGCTCGGTGCACAATTTGTCGTAGTGCATTTTTGAAAATAGGTCGAAATAATCGGCTATTATTTCGGTGGCGAGTTTCACTACGTCCGATGGCTCTTGGCGGTTGAGCTGCAATAGGAGACAATCGCGCAAATCAATGGCACATATCCCGGCCGGATCAAGCGATCGCACGTGACTCATAGCCTTTTTTACCACCGAGGCATCTACGTCAAGCCCTACATTGAAAGTCAGGTCGTCGTTAATTTGTTGAATACTTCGTGAGAGGTAGCCATTGTCATCGATACACCCAATGATGTAATAGCCTATTTTTTTCTCAAGATCATCAATCTCAAGTTCGTCGAGTTGCGATGTGAGTGTGTCAATGATTGAGTCGGGCGAATATGTTGCTTCGGGCTCATAGTGGGAGTCGTCGGCACTGTGATTGCGAGCCTCGAGACGATAAGAAGGAATGTCATCTTCGGTGCGATAGTCGGCGCGTTGCATCTCTTCGGCACTTTCTCGGAACTGCTCGCCATCATCATCAATGTTTAGAGGAATTGATGAGTCGTTCTCGCTCACTTCAAGGGCCGGGTTTTCATCAACAGCACGGCGCACCTCGTCCTCCACTTCGGGACCTGTCATTTCAAGCATTTTGACAAATTGCACCTGAAGAGGAGTGAGCCGCTGTTGCTGTTTAAGCTCTTGACTTAATTGTAAAGACTCGTCCATTGACTATTGATCACTTTTGGGTTACAACAATTCCAAATTGAAAATTGTGCTACAAAATTAGCACAATTAATTCATAAAGCATAAAAACAGCTATATTTTCTCTTGAATTATAAGTTGAGCGCGTAGTTAAATTTTTCATAGCAGTTAATGCGGTAGGACTATTTTGGTGCCAATCAAGGCTGATGAGATTTTCGGGCAGAATATGATGCGCGTTAAAAATGCCTAAAAGGTTGTTGACCCTTTACGCAAATGTCTGCGGAAATCCTACCTTTGCCAAAACGACCTTAACAACCATGCCGATATGACGCGAGTGATAGCCATGATAAAACGCTGTTAGATATTTTTCTAACCAATCAGGTACCGCAACAGAACGAATTAATTCTATTATCAATAAAGCTCGGACAGATATAGAGGCACAACCGAATGTAAAAATCAATGATTTATTTAAATCCCAAAAATAACTGATTATGATATATTATATATTAAACCGCGAAATTAATCCTAAAATAATAGGTAATGATTATCCCCTGGGTGATGTGATGATGGATAATCAGCCCGACTACTCTACCTCCTATCGCTATGACCTCAATGGCAACCCCACGAAGGTGAGCCGATATGGCATGCCGGAGCAATAAATAGTGACGATTACTACTTTGATTCATATAAGCGAGCTATTAATAGAATTAATAAATCTAAAAAATGAGATTATTGATTTTCCCAATATTGATTTTTCTAACCTACGAGGTATTTGCGAACAAGTCTTTTTGTATCCAAGAAGGAGATTATGGTTTATATACGCATGATTCTGTCTGTTACTGGATTGGGGCTCATAAACTAGGCGTTGGAGATGGCGAGACGATTACATATAATTCAAGTTATACAGTAAGATTACCAAAGAATGTAATATCTTGGATTAGTGGAGGAATTGAATTATTTAAACTTTCAGACGAACAATATATTTATATTGAATCTCCAGAATATTCAATTCACAATTCAATGCATAAAATTAACGATACCATTTATGTTCCTGATTCCATATCGATAATTTCATTTATTTCAAAATATGATGGCATTATACAACCTCCTGAATATACATTAGAAGATTGGACAAAATTAAAAGAACAGGACTCAACAATATATCAATCAGACAGTATTTTCGTAAGAAATTATAGTTATTTGAATAATATAATAGCTATATATGATAGTCTTGATAATATAGCACTCGATGAAACGAGAGAAAGTCGTTTTATGCTAAAAGATGGATACACAATCCTATTTTTTAATTTTATACCATCGGAAATAGACAAGACTTTATCATTAATAGAAATTACAACTCATGAAGATAATGAAAATATTAAATCATGGAAATCTCGTAAGATTAAAACAGTTAGATGAATGAAACATAAAATAATCATGGTAATGGTTTCCCAAAAGATATTAGTCCATTTTCTGTATGGTGAAAATATTAATGAATAGAATAGTTGCAATATTAATGCTTGTGTTGGCGGTGGGGTCTGCTCCAGCCGGCATCTGCCATTATTGCGACAACCACCATGCAAATTTACAAGAGTATTATCGCTTCTATCTGCGAGACTATCAGGGAAACAACCGATTGACCTATACTGCTGCGGGGGCGGTGCTGGACCACTACACTAAAAGTATTAACTTTTTCCCTGATAGATTGTTAAACGTAATTAAAAAAGAAACTCACGATGAAGAAACTGTTTTTTTCAATTTTATTATCTGTATTAGGTTTGTCTGTAAATTCACAAGCACGTTTAGCGCTTATGACTAATTTTGGTTATGCCATTTCAAATTATTTTATTATATTTGCAAACAAGTTATCTATAACATATAAAGCGTTGTTTTATGGAAATCCTCAAAGATATATTAATACACATCATTGCCTATATTATATATGGGGGGGGACTCATTGGTGTTATTTTAATGTTTATCGCTCTCATTCGTTTTATGATTGGGCCATTTCTTGGCGAGAAATTTAACCCGATGAAAGGGTGGTGGGATTAATCACCTTTTCTTCTCTCCAAATAGATTCGCTATCATCTCAGCCTGATTTCTTAATCGAAACTGCTCGAGCCACAAGGCTTGCGCATACCATGACGCCCAATCTTCCTCGCTACCCGAGCAGGGATCTATCATCAGGTTTGACCTTATCAAGGCACAACCTTTCTCAAATCCGTCTTTCTCGTTGTCGTCACTCAGAAGGTGTGCCTCTACAAGTTTTTTAGACTTGAGGTGCAACTATCAAAGATTTTTGACAACTGTTTCGTAGCCTCCATAAACAGCACAACATCACTCTTTACCACTTCGCTGCCACCGAGCCAACAGTCATTGAGCATAATCTTGGCACTCTCCACCTCATTGGTTTTGCCCACCTTCGTTACCGCAGCCATGGTTCTTTTGATTCCAAAAACAACTCTTAAATAATATCAAATATCAGTGGCGAGTGTACATATCGAGCCGAGAGTAAAGAACTCTTGTCTTAATGTTTAGACGAGGGGAGATGTTGGCCGATATAGTATTGATGGTGTGATTTGTTGTAGGTAGTGTTGTGTTGTGGATTAAATGTGTTATCTTTGCATTGATATTTTCAAAAATGAGATATGAAAATAGGCGATATAGATTTAGGAAACAAGCCGGTGATGCTTGCTCCGATGGAAGATGTCACCGATCATTCGTTCCGCCTCATCTGTAAAGAGCAGGGGGCCGATATGGTTTATACCGAATTTGTTTCGGCCGATGCTTTGATACGCAATATCAGCGCGACGACACGCAAGTTGCACATCGATCCAAGAGAACGACCAACCGCAATTCAGATATATGGCCGAGAGGTAGAGCCTATGGTTGAAGCGGCACGCATAGTCGAGGCCGCCAAGCCCGACGTTCTGGATATAAATTTTGGTTGCCCGGTAAAAAAAGTGGCAGGCAAAGGTGCCGGAGCCGGAATGTTGCGCGATGTCCCTAAAATGTTGGAAATCACGCGGGCTGTTGTCGATGCAGTGAAAATACCTGTAACGGTAAAAACTCGATTGGGGTGGGATCATGAGAGTAAAATCATCGTGACTTTGGCAGAGCAATTGCAAGATTGTGGCATTCAAGCACTCACAATACATGGGCGCACTCGCTCGCAAATGTATACCGGCGAGGCCGATTGGGAGATGATTGGAAAAGTCAAAAACAACCCACGAGTGTCAATCCCGATAATAGGTAATGGAGATATAACCACTCCCGAGCGATTGTGTGAAGTGTATGACCGTTATGGTGTTGATGGGGTGATGGTTGGGCGCGCATCGATTGGTGCTCCATGGATTTTCCATGACATGAAACAAATGTTGCTCACGTCGCAGAAGGGTACTCCACTGTCAATCGCTGAGAAGTTTAAGATTCTACACCGTCAGATAACCGAAAGTATTGACCGAATAGATGAATATCGCGGAATTTTGCACATACGCCGTCACTTGGCTGCGTCGCCATTGTTTAAGGGGATTCCGCATTTTAGAGACACTCGCATCGCAATGTTGCGAGCCGATAATTATGAGGAGTTGAATGCGATATTGCATCGCATTGAAAATGAAATTATTCCTAATTGTTTGAACCTATGAATTGCTATGTTAAAGTTGTGCTATTGATTGTTGTGTCGGTTATTGTCAACGGAACAATATTGGCACAATCGTCGCGTCGTGTGTTCCAGTCGCGCCAATTTACCGAGTTGTATGTTAAAGGTGCAATAAAAGTAGAATGTCGCAATAATGTCGATTCGGCCGGGCTCATTGTGTTTGATGCTCACCCCGAGTTGGAAGGAGCTGTTGATTGTCACAATGTGGGCGCACGATTATCAATCTCGGTTGAGGGTAGCAGTGCATCATTACAAGGGAAGATATCTACGATAGTGGTATATTACAATGGATTGTTATCGACGGTTTCCTATACCGGCTCGGGCGAGATTGTGCTTTCGCAACCACCGTTGGCTCAGCGAGTAGCATTTGCGATGACCGGCTCGGGACGTATGCGCACTATCGGGGTTAAAACGCATTATTTGAATTGCGCGATGGCCGGATCAGGCTCTATTGCCATGGGCGCAAAAACGATTGTTGACAATATTACTTGCTCGGTGTCGGGCTCAGGTGCCGTTGAAGTGGCCGATATACAGGCATCGGCTGCCAATGCAACGGTTAACGGCCCCGGTGACATGATCATTAATGGCCGTTCCCAAAAGGCTTCGTTTGCACTCAAGGGGTCGGGAGTGATTGATGCTTCGGCGTTGAGTTTGTCTTCAATGACAGCCGGAGTGTATGGCTCAGGTAAAATCTATTATAACGGCAATGTTTCACAAGTGAAAATTTCCGGGAAACAAGATAATGTGATAGCACGATAAAAGAATAAGAACCCAATATAAAACATGTTTTAATATGAAAAAGATTTTTGGATTTATGATGTTGGCGCTAATGTGTGTAGTGACAATGTCGGCACAAGAAAAAACAACGATAAATCGCATGGTGCTCAAAGCTGCTCAAGAGTTTAATGCGGTTGTAGTGTCGGGTGATGTGACAGTCGAATTGAGATTTAATCCCGAAAAGGCGGGCTATATAGTATATCACTATGATAAAAGAGCCGATAAAAAGATAAGATGTTTCAACGATGGGAACGTATTGCATGTGCAAGGTAGTGCCGATGCAGTAATGACTCGTATTGTAGTGTTTTATGGCCAACCATTGGAGCAGATAATTAACAACGGAGATGCACGTTTGGTGTCTCTTCGAGTGAGAAGTAATCGTGATGCTTTTGGTATCGTGGTTAATGGTAAAGGTGACGTGAGATTGGGCCGTGTGAAGGCTAAAAATGTTGACGTAGTGATTAATGGCGCCGGAAATGTCGAAATGCGCAAGGTTGCTGTTGAAACACTCAATGCAGTGGTAAACGGCTCAGGTAATATCGTTTTGGGACAAAATCCCGAAAATCTCAACATCGTTAGGAATGGCTCGGGTAATGTTGATGTCCTAAACAAATAGCTTTTAAAAAAAGATGAATAAAGTCTTACATAAACATCTGGTTGCATTGGTAATGATGGCGGTTGCGCTGACCGGGTTGGCGCAAACGGTGTCGCACTATGAGCTAAATGTCGGAGATTTCTCCGAACTAAAGGTTTTAAATGGTGTCAATGTTGACTATTATTGCAATGCCGATTCGGCCGGAATGGCTGTGTTTGATGCTACGGCCGATAGGGCTTCGGCCATAGTGTTTGCGAGTAAAAAGAATCGACTTGAAATACAAGTGTCGGCCGATGCTGCAAAAGAAAAAAATCTGCCCACAATAAAAGTATATTCGCGTTTTTTGACAAAGGTTGAAAATAGTGGTGACTCTATTGTGAGAGTAATGTCGTCACAATCGGGACCCTCGTTTAAGGCTCGCCTGGTGGGCAATGGGCGTCTTGTTGTGAGAGATGTTGATGCTATGCAGCTTGATGGCTCGATAAACACCGGAAACGGAATGTTGGTGCTATATGGAAAATGCACAACAGCAAAACTCAACAATACAGGCACAGGTAACATTCAAGCCGATGAACTTGAAGCTCAACGAGTGAAATGTGTGCAAGTGGGAACCGGCTCTATTGGTTGTTATGCCACTGAAGCAATGACAATATATGGAGCTTCGGGAAAGGTGTATTATCGTGGTAATCCCGTGGTGAAAAATCATTCTATCGGAGTAGATGCGATTTCTCTTGAGGAGAATTAGTTTAATAGATAAAATAAATTGTATTTAAGCGATGACTGACGAGGCAGATATGAAATTGCGAACGGCTCGCACGATCAAATGGAATGTTATTGATCGCGTGTCGTCTCAATTGCTCTATGCTGTGTCGGGGATTGTGCTTGCACGTTTATTGAGCCCAAATGATTTTGGGCTTGTGGGTGCTGTCGCAATCTTTCAAGCCTTTGCATCGTTGATGGTTGACAGCGGTTTTTCTTATGCTCTATTGCAACGAAAAACGCCATCACATCTCGATTACAGTACGGTGCTATGGTTTAACATCGCAATGGCAACAATTATCTATCTGTCACTATGGTTTGCTGCGCCTCTCATTGCCGACTGTTTTCAAGATGATAGCCGACTGATTGCATTGTCGCGAGTGATGTTTCTGTCGTTTATTATAAACGCGGCCTCGATCGTGCAAATTAATCGCTTGATGAAGCAGATGAATGTGCGCATGGTTGCGGTGTCCAACATAGTGGCACTTGCCTTGAGTGCAATTGTGGGTATCGTTCTCGCTATTAATGGGTTTGGCGCTTGGGCCATTGTTTGGCAGACATTGACTCAATCAACAGTGAAAACATTAATTTTGTGGCTGACAAGTCATTGGCTCCCATTGTGGGCTTTTTCGTGGCAGTCTCTGCGTGAGATTTTCAAAGTGGGATCTGCTATGATGACAAGTTCTTTTATATCAACGCTTGTGCAAAATATAAATGCGTTTTTTATTGGCAATAGAGTAAACTTGGTGTCGTTGGGTTATTATAGCCAGGCCGATAAGTGGAGCAAGATGGGTGTCGCTTCGATATCCCAAGTGCTCACATCGTCGTTTTTGCCGGTGCTTTCGCAGTTTCAAGACGATAAAGAACGATTTGCGCGAGCCACAAAAAAGATGAATAAATTCACGTCCTATCTGTTATTCCCGATCATGGGCTTTCTTGGCGTGATGGCCGAGCCTATATTTCATGTGTTGTTTGGTGTGAAATGGGACGCCTCAATAGCACTATTTCAGTTGCTATTGTTGAGAGGAGTGTTTGTTGTGTTGACTTCGTTATATAATAACTATATCATAGCACTTGGTCGAGCAAAGATTATATTGTGGACCGTTATTTTGCGTGACGGCGCTATATTTCTTGCCTTGTTGGTTACATTGCCCATGTTGGCATGGACTCGTCCCGATGATATAACCTATGGGGTTAAACTGATGCTAATTGGTCAGGTTGTAGCTTCGTTGTTGGCCTTTGTTGTGATGCTGAAAATTACATCACGTTTGACATGGCGCACGGCATGGAGCTATGTGCAAGATTCGTTGCCTTATCTTGTTGAGACATTATTGATTATGATTCCGATGATGTGGATTAACACACTCTCACTAAATGCATGGGTGACTCTTGCATTGCAGGGTGCGATAGGGCTCGGTTTATACTTGATTGTCAATTGGTTGCTGAAGTCTAAGATGCAACAAGAAGCATTAAACTATATTACCGGACGATTGCGCCGTAAATAAATTTATATAGAAGGGTCGGCAATTGGCATTACCTAAAAAATAAAAATATAATAAAAATATTGTTCTTGTTTCATTTTTTTTTGAGAGTTTATTGAGCAATAAATTTTAATAATTAAATTTGCACCGAATAAATTAGGTAAATGGAGCAATGTGGATTTCCATATTTTATCTCCGTTTACATTAAAAATGCCCATATCACAATAACATAATAAGCACAAAAGTAGACAATAGTTAAGATTTTCGTTGTGAAACGAGGTCTTAACAGGCAAGCGATCTTCCCCCGGTCGCTTGTTTTTTTAATAAGGTTTTTTACATTGCGATTACGCAGTATGAATTAAATGTGCTATCTTTGCAGAAATATTAAAATATAATACCTATCAAATATGAAAAAATTGGATCAACTATTAGCAGAGAAGCTATTGAAAATCAGTGCTATCAAGCTCCAACCTGAGATCCCATTTGTGTGGGCTTCTGGCTGGAATTCACCGATATATACCGACAATCGCAAAACATTATCTTATCCCGATATTCGCAGCTTTATCAAGGTAGAGTTGTGTCGTTTGATAATGGAAAATTTTACCGATGTTGATGCTATTGCAGGTGTTGCAACAGGTGCAATTGCTCAAGGTGCGTTGGTAGCCGATACTCTTGGCTTGCCATATGTATATGTGCGCTCAACTCCCAAAAATCACGGTCTTGAAAATCTCATTGAAGGAAACCTCCTTCCAGGTCAAAAGGTTGTGGTTATCGAAGACCTCATTTCTACCGGAGGAAGTAGTTTGAAAGCAGTTGAAGCAATACGCAATGCCGGTTGTGAAGTTGTTGGTATGGCTGCAATCTTCACCTATGGCTTCCCAGTGGCTGAAGAAGCATTTAAGAATGCCAACGTAACATTGTGCACACTCAGCAATTATAATTCAATGCTTGAGGCTGCGCTCGTTTCGGGTTATATAAAAGATGGTGACATTGAAACTCTTAAAGAGTGGCGTAAGGACCCGGCAAACTGGTATCCCAATAAATAATTTTCTATAAAAATAAGCTATTAGCAGATGGCAAAATATTCAAGCAAGCCGGCTCGAGTGTCGGCTTCAGTGGGTGATGTGTATAATCGCATCACAAATATTGAATCATTTCAAGAGCGAATTGACTCAATCCCCGAAGAACAACGTAAGATGATTGGTGACGTGAGATTCTCTCATGATTCAATCACATTGGTGACACCACAAGTTGGCGAGTTGCAATTTGACGTTGTTGAACGAAAAGAAAATGAACGCATGGTTTTGTCGGCAGCGAAATCGCCAATTCCTTTGACCCTTGCAGTAAATCTCAAAGGTGTTGAAAATGATACAGAGGTTGCAAGTGTTATCGATGTTGAAATTCCGGCAATGTTGCGTCCAATGATAGGCGGTAAATTGCAGGAAGCTGCCGAAAAATTTAATGAGTTGATTCTCACTATTTGTAGTTAAGCCCGATAGGGACAAGAATATTTTATTATGGCATCAAAACTTTGGGAAAAAAATGTCACAGTTGACCACGACGTAGAAACTTATACGGTGGGTCGAGATCGTGAAATGGATTTATACTTAGCTCCTTTTGATATATTGGGGTCTATGGCCCACATTACGATGCTTGAATCAATTGGATTGCTTTCGGCTCAAGAGCTTCAAACTCTGCTCAACGAGTTGCGTGCTATCTATGAGATTGCCGAGCGTGGTGAATTTGTTATTGAAGAAGGAATTGAAGACGTTCACTCTCAAGTGGAATTGATGCTTACTCGCAGGCTCGGTGATGTGGGAAAGAAAATCCATTCGGGACGTTCTCGTAATGACCAAGTGCTTGTTGACTTGAAATTATTTATTCGCTCTCGCATTGAAGACCTCACCAACGCAATGACAAGATTGTTTAATGCGTTGATTGCCCAGAGTGAAAAATATAAAAATATTCTGTTGCCGGGATATACCCACTTGCAAGTTGCGATGCCCTCGTCTTTTGGACTGTGGTTTGGCGCTTATGCCGAGTCTTTGGCAGATGACTTGACAATCATGCGCGCTGCATATGAAATCACAAATCGCAATCCACTTGGCTCGGCTGCCGGATATGGCTCGTCGTTCCCGTTAAATAGGGAAATGACTACTCGTTTGCTGGGCTTTGGATCGATGGATTATAATGTCGTATATGCTCAAATGGGTCGAGGAAAAACCGAGCGAATAGTAGCGCAAGCAATGGCTTCGGTGGCTGCGACGGTGTCGAAATTGGCATTTGACGCATGTATGTTTAATTCTCAAAATTTTGGGTTCATAAAACTTCCCGATGAGTTCACTACCGGATCGTCAATTATGCCTCATAAGAAGAATCCCGATGTGTTTGAACTCACTCGTGCAAAATGCAATAAATTGCAGGCTTTGCCCTATGAAATAACTCTCATCACAAATAACTTGCCGTCGGGTTATTTCCGTGACTTGCAGTTGATTAAGGAGAATTTCTTGCCGGCGTTTGACCAATTGATTGAGGTGCTTGATATGGTTACAGCCATGGTGTCTCAAGTTAAGGTGAATGAGCACATTCTTGACGACTCTCGCTACGACTTGATGTTCTCGGTTGAAAAGGTAAATCAAATGGCTAAAGATGGAGTGCCGTTCCGCGACGCATATAAACAAGTGGGATTGGCTATTGAGCGAGGCGAGTTTGTCTCAGAAAAAGCTGTTAACCACACTCATGAGGGCTCAATAGGAAATCTATGTAACGACAAGATTACAGCTCTCTACGAACAAACATTGGCTCAGTTTGGTTTCCACGAATATCATAATGCTTTTGATGCCCTCCTTGGCCGAGTATGAGAAAATATATACTACTGATTATCCCCATTGTTGCGATGCTATTGGCATCGTGTGAGTCGGTCAATGATGAACGCATTCCTCCGGCATCGGTAAATATTGAGATTTCGGAGGCTTTGTGGCCCATATACGGCGTTCATGGGTATGGCGATTTTCGCTATTTCATACGCCAGGAGCGCATTCCAAGCGATTTCGCTTATACGGCATTGACCTATACCGGATTTGGGGGAGTGCTACTATTGAGTGGAGCCTCAAATGGTAATTATAACGTGCCGTTGGCTTTTGATTTGGCATGCCCCGTAGAATCACGTCACGATACAAGGGTGATTATAGATAAGAGCTCATTAGAGGCCTATTGCCCAAAATGTAAATCACGTTATGATGTATATGAGGGTAATGGACGTCCTATTTCGGGAGAGGCATTGAATCGTAATTATGGTATGACTCAATATCGTGTTATTTTGACCTCTTCAAATGGTTATGTTATCGTTCGTTGATAAAATAACGGCAAATACTCTTGCATAATCCGAAACTTCATTGTAAATTTGCACCGCATTTCGCCTTATGGCGCTAAGGTTGCTCGAATGGTGGAATGGTAGACACGAAGGACTTAAAATCCTTTGGCCATTGCGGCTGTGCGGGTTCGAGTCCCGCTTCGAGTACTCTCGAAAAATGCCACAAGTCCTCATTATCAAATGATTTTGAGGACTTTTATTTTTTTAAGATAAAGAAATAGTTATGGATATCAATCCTCAATATATGAGCCGTGCGCTCCAGCTTGCAGCTATTGGACGATATAATGCCTCGCCCAATCCCATGGTTGGGGCTGTCATCGTAGATGCTGCCGGGAAAATCATTGGAGAAGGATATCACAGATGCTGCGGAGAGGGACATGCCGAGGTTAATGCTGTGGCTTCGGTCAAGAATCGTGACGGCTTGTGTGATAGTACAATGTATGTTACGTTGGAGCCATGTTCTCATTATGGAAAGACTCCTCCTTGTGCCAATCTCATTATTCAAAGCGGAATAAAACGTGTGGTTGTGGGCTGTCTCGACCCTTTTGAAAAGGTGAGTGGCCGTGGTGTGCAGATGTTGCGTGACGCCGGTGTTGAAGTTGAGGTGGGGGTATTAAAACAAGAGTGTGAGCAGTTGAATGTGCGATTTTTTACGGCCCATAAGTTGCGCCGACCCTATGTGATATTGAAGTGGGCGCAGAGTAAAGATGGTTTTATGGACCACGAGAGGAGTAGAGATGCTAATGCTAAACGTTTTTCAACGCCACTCACGTCAATGCTTGTGCATCAATTGCGCGCACAATGTGATGCGATTATGGTTGGATCTAATACGATTATCGTCGATAGACCCAAACTCAACACTCGATTGTGGGGCGGTCGTAGCCCGAGGGTTGTGATAGTTGATCGTCGCAATCGTGTCACTGAACTGATAAAGGAACTCCAATTTAATCGCCCGATGTATTTAGCATCTAAGTGTGATACAAGATGTGCCAATCTTGTGGAGTGGATAGAGATTGATGGCGATGAGCCGATTGAGTCATGGTTGCACAAACTATATGAGCATGGCATTACATCATTGTTGGTTGAAGGTGGTGCAACGTTATTAAAATCATTTGTTGATTGTGGCGTGTGGGATGTCGCAAGAGTTGAAACTGCACCTTTTGATCTAAATCAATCGGGTCGATGTGTGGCTCCATCGCTTAATATATCTCCGAGAGATATAAAAATGATAGATGGGAATAAAATTGAGTTTTATTTCCCCGATAAAGCATGATAATGATGCATTGTTGGGGCAATTGTAACGTTGTTTAGTAAATATTCCCTCGGTTTATACCAATTTTAGCACAATCGGTAAGTCATATTATTGAAATTGTTGTTAACTTTGCAACTTGTAAAATTATATCTTATGATGAAGAAATTTGCTTTATATATGTTAATGGCAGTGGCACTGGTTGGTGTCGTGTCGTGTAATGACTCAGATGCAGAGATAGTTACAACAAGTGCATCAAGCACAGCGGTAACTGCATTTTCACTTGCCGAAGATGACGATGTGCTTGAGAATCTTGACTCGGTTTATTTCTCAATAGACCTTGTTAATGCATTGATTTACAATGCCGATTCGTTGCCCTATGGCACTGATGTTCGTAAACTCATTCTAAACATAACAACCGATGGGTGCTCGGCTTGCGATTTGATTATACCTCGTAAAAATCAATCAGATACGACAATAAGCTATCTTGAAAACTCTACCGACAGTATAAATTTCAGCAATGGGCCGGTGAAACTTCATATTGTTTCGCTTGATTTACAAGAATCACGTGACTATACAATCACAGTTAATGTGCATCAAATGAAGCCCGACTCATTGTATTGGAACAGAGTGGCACGTCGTCAACTTCCGTCAATGTTTATCCCTGCACAACAAAAAACGGTTGAATATAAAGGACAAGCATTTTGCTTGACATCAGATAAGAGCAAATATTGTCTTGCTGTTACCGACAATCCTGCTAATGACGATTGGAAGAAACAATTGATTGAGTTTGATTTTAATCCTCAGATATTGTCTCTAACAGCAACCGAAGATGCTCTATATATGCTTGATGTTGATGGAAATTTATATACATCTTCCGAAGGAACTCAGTGGACATCTTGTAATGTAGCATGGAGTCATATTTATGGCGGTTATCGTTCTTCGTTGTTGGGAGTGGTAAATAAAGATGGCATCTATTATCATGTAACATATCCCTCAACTATTGAAACACCAATCGAAGAAAATTTCCCTATATCAGGTACAAGCCAAATGTTGGTGTTTGAGTCCAAATGGAGCGATTTGCCTCAAGCTATAATCGTTGGAGGTAAATGTAGAGATGGTCGCATCGTGGGTGATACATGGGCATTTGATGGCGATACATGGGCATGTATCAACAAAGGTGACTTGCCTGCACGTCAAAACATGACTATTGTGCCCTATTTCTCGTTCAAAACAAGTGCGTCAAGGTGGATTACTAAACAATACTCAACATTGTTTGCTATGTTTGGTGAAGCCGAGGACGGAAGTTTAAGCAAGGGTGTGTATGTGTCATTGGATCAGGGATTGCATTGGTCTCTTGCTGATGATTTGTTGCAATTGCCCGACTATATCCCGGCTCGTAAAAATGCTCAAGCATTGGTGTATAGCTCAATCCTATCACGAGCAAGTGCATCAACTTGTTGGGAAGAATTTGAATCAAAGAAATTGCCTAATTGGCTGTTTGTTAATGACGACCTAATGTCACGCGTTACAGCCGAAATAAATGAATGGGAATGCCCCTATATATATCTATTCGGAGGTGTAGGAGAATCGGGTGGCACCTATAACACAGTGTGGAGAGGAGTAGTGAATAGACTATCATTCCGTCCTATATATTAATGTGCAATAATTAATCGCAAAAAGTCGTTTTTATAATGTATCATTCAAAAAATGGATTTATGAGAAAGACGTTGATAGCGATTATTATGACTATATCGCTGGTGTCAAGCGTGATGCCGGCAAATGCTCAGGAAGCTAAATATAAATTTGACATAGGCGCGGGAGTGGGCATGAGCGGATATTTGGGTGATGTAAATGAGAGTAATCTCTTCAAACATCCCGGAGTAGCAGCCGGACTCTCATTCCGCTATATTATTGACACTCGCTGGGCTGTGCGAGCATTGCTTAATGCTGTGTCGTTGAGCGGGAACAGTGCCGATTATGACATAGTGTTTCCAACCGGCGAAAGCTATGAGTTCAAATCATGGGCCTATGACCTTGGTGTGAGAGGTGAATTCAACTTCTTTGGATATGGAGTGGGAGAGACCTATAAAAAACTGCGCCGTTGGTCACCCTATTTAGCCCTTGGCATTGGTGCAACAATGGCCTCAAGCGATGGCTCAACTGCATTTGCCATGAATATACCCATGGCATTTGGCGTAAAATACAAATTGCGTGAGCGCTTGAATTTGGGCCTTGAGTTTTCAATGACAAAAGTGTTTGGCGATCAAGTAGATTCCAAACATTTACAAGATATGTATCAAATAAAGAGTTCAATGCTCAAGAATACCGATTGGTATTCGGCGGTAATGTTCTCGGTTACATATGAGTTTGGCGAGAGATGTGAAACTTGCCATTATGTAGATTAAAAACGAAATTAGGAAATGACTCTTTTCGATAAAATAGACAAATTGCGTGTCCCCACCCATGTCGCTGTGATAATGGACGGGAATGGTCGTTGGGCTAAGGCTCAAGGGCTGGAGCGTAGTGCCGGACATGTCGAAGGGGTAAATACGGTGCGAAAAATCACAGAAATAGCATCAGAATTGGGCGTAAAATATCTCACTCTATATACATTCTCAACCGAAAATTGGAATCGTCCTCAGCAAGAGGTTGATATTTTGATGCATTTGGTTGTTACTGCAATAGAAAGAGAAACTCCCGATTTGATTAAAAATAATGTGCGTCTCACAATGATAGGCGACTTCAGTCGTATGCCGGCTGAGGCATTGAGCCGATTGCAACAGTGCATGGCAAATACATCTCATTGTACAGGACTCACATTGTGCCTTGCAATAAGCTATTCTTCTCGATGGGAAATTACCCAAGCTTGTCGCAACATTGCCAATGACGTTTCATGTGGAAAACTTCTCCCGCAAGAGATAACCGACGATGTAGTTGCTCAACATTTGGCTACGGCTTCAATGCCCGACCCCGATTTGTTGATACGCACCGGTGGTGATATGAGAGTGAGCAATTTCTTGCTATGGCAAATCGCTTATTCTGAGATATTTGTGACCGATACATATTGGCCCGATTTCTCAAAAGAGGATTTTTGCCAAGCGATTTACGATTTCCAAAAACGAGAACGTCGCTTTGGAAAAACAAGTGAACAGTTAACAAAAAACTAACGATATATAATTCCGACCAATCTATAACATTATGCGATATAAGCTACTATCACTGATAACATTAATTCTAGCCTATTGTGCATCGGCCCAAGCGCAAGCACAAACCGACACTATCTATAACCCGAATGTCGTTTTTACTGGAATGCCTCGTTCCTATGAAATTGCCGGTATAAAAGTTTCCGGCGCCGATAATTATGAGGATCATATCATAATCGGGTATTCCGGATTGAAAATTGGCGATCGCATTCAAGTGCCGGGCGAAGAGATTAATGATGCTGCTAAACGTTTTTGGCGACAAGGTTTGTTCTCCAATGTGCAAATTAAAGTTGAAAAAATACTCGGTGATAAAGTGTGGTTGGAATATGCTTTGCGTCAACAACCTCGCATTGCGTCAATCAATTACTATGGCGTGAAAAAAGGTGAAAAAGAAGACCTTCAAGAACGCTTGCAATTGATGAAAGGAAACCAAATTACTCAAAACATTGTGAACCGAGCAATCGCAATCATTGAAAAATATTTTGGGGATAAAGGTTTTAAAAATGCTGAAGCTAAAATTGAATTGCACGACGACCTCTCACATCAAAATGAGGTGATTGTTGATATAAAAGTTGATAAACACGACAAGATAAAAGTCCACAAAATTTATATTGATGGAAATGAAGTAATGACCGATGGTCAGATACAACGCGTAATGAAAAAAACAAATGAGAAAGGTAAGATCACCAATCTTTTCCGTCAAAAGAAATTTGTTGAGAATGATTATCAAGATGACCTTAAGCGCATCATAAACAAGTACAATGAAAAGGGTTATCGCGATGCTAAAATCCTTGCCGATAGCGTTGTGAAATATGACGACAAAACGGTTGACGTATATATTTCTCTTGAAGAAGGTAAAAAATACTATATTCGTGATATAGAGTGGGTTGGGAACACAATTTTCACAACAAACGACCTTAATAATTTCCTCGGAATTTCTCCCGGAGAAGTTTATAACCAAAAACTCCTCAATGAGCGCACTCTTGAAGATGATGACGCTATCTCAAATTTCTACATGAACAGAGGTTATTTGTTCTATCAACTTGTGCCCATTGAAAAGAACATTGTTGGAGACTCGATCGATTTGGAAATGCGCATGTTTGAAGGTCCTCAAGCTCGCATTAACCGCGTGGTAATCAATGGTAACGACCGCTTGTATGAAAAATGTGTTCGTCGTGAGTTGCGCATTCGCCCCGGTGAGTTGTTCAGTAAAAACGACCTCATGCGTTCATTGCGTGAAATTGCCCAAACAGGACACTTCAACCCTGAAAATATGCAACCCGACATCAATCCCAATGAAGAGAACGGAACGGTTGATATTGCTCTTAATCTCGAATCAAAAGCAAACGACCAAATCGAGTTCTCGCTCGGTTGGGGACAAACGGGTGTGATTGGTAAACTTGCGTTGAAATTTACCAACTTCTCAATCAAAAATCTTTTCAATCCAGGATCTTATAAAGGTTTGATTCCTCAAGGTGAAGGACAAACATTCACAATCAGTGCTCAGACCAATGCTCGATATTATCAAGCCTATAGCGTATCGTTCCTTGACCCATGGTTTGGAGGAAAACGCCCCAATTCACTCTCTGTATCGGCCTATTATAGCCGCCAAACCGGTGTGAACTCATCTTACTATAATAGCAACTGGTCAAACTATTATAACTACTATGGTTACGGCTCAAGCTATGGTTATGGCTCAGACTATTACCAATCAAGCATCGAAAATGCCTACGACCCAAATAAACTTTTGCAAATGGCCGGCGTTACAGTAGGATTTGGTAAGCGTCTTGATTGGCCCGATGACTGGTTTACATTTACTGCCGAACTATCCTACAACTGGTATTACCTCAAAAATTGGGAATATCTCTATTACATGAACAATGGTACGTCCAACTCGGTTGTGCTTGGTTTGACTCTTGCGCGTAACAGTATTGACAACCCCTTATACACACGTAGTGGTAGTATGTTCTCATTGAGCTTGCACCTCACTCCTCCGGTGTCACTCTTCTCAAATAAAAATTGGGAGGCGTTGTATAAATCAAATACCGAACAATCCAAGAAAGAATTGTATAATTGGATCGAATATTGGAAACTTAAATTTAAATCACGCACATATACTCCGCTATCTGATCCCGACGGACAATGGACATTGGTATTCATGACTCGCGCCGACTTTGGTTTGTTGGGTAGCTATAACAAATGGTTGAAATCTCCATTTGAAACATTCTATGTGGGTGGTGATGGTATGACAGGAAGTTACACCTATGCAACCGAAACAATCGGTTTGCGTGGTTATGATAATGGTCAGTTCACTCCATGGGGTAAGGAAGGTTATGCCTACTCTCGTTTGGGTATGGAACTTCACTTCCCATTCATGTTGCAACCTACTACAACAATCTATGGTCTCGTATTTGCCGAAGGTGGTAATGCTTGGACCGATGTTAAAGACTTTGCACCATTCAATATGAAACGAAGCGCAGGTGCCGGTGTACGCATCTATCTTCCAATGGTGGGTATGATGGGTATTGACTGGGCCTACGGTTTTGACGAAGTATATGGAACAAAAGGAGGAAGTCATTTCCACTTCATTCTTGGTCAAGAATTCTAATCGCTTAAACTTTTATCTCGTAAATTGGTCTAATAGTTAAAAGCTATATTTCTAACAATTGAAAAATTACTACGTTATGAAAAAATTGACATTAACTCTTTTGCTCGTGCTCGCAACAACAATAGGTGCAATGGCACAGAAATTTGCTCTTGTTGATATGGAATACATCTTGAAAAACGTTCCATCTTATGAAATGGCAAACGAACAACTAAATCAAGTGTCGCAACGATGGCAAAAAGAGGTGGAAAATAAAGCCAAAGAAGCTGAAACACTCTATAAGAACTATCAAGCCGACATGGTTTTCCTCACCGACGATCAAAAGAAAAAACGTGAAGAAGAAATTGTTGCAAAAGAAAAAGAAGCAACTGAATTGCGCAATCAATATTTTGGACCCGAAGGCGAATTATACAAAAAACGCCAAAGCCTCATGAAGCCAATCCAAGATGACATCTACAATGCTATCAAGAAAGTTTCAGAGGAACGTGGGTATCAAGTAATATTTGATAGAGCTTCATCGGCAAATATCATATATGCGTCGCCTCGCATTGATGTCAGCAATGAGGTGCTGGATAAGTTAGGATATTCCAAATAAAACATTTATCTTTGCACAAGAATTTATAAAGAACCTAAAATCAACAAATAATAACATAACACTATATTAAAATGATTAAGAAAATTTTGTTAGCAATTGCGATTGCATTCCCTATGTGCGTGTTTGCACAAGCTCCTAAATTTGGTGTAGTTAATGCCAATGATGTTTTTGAGGCTCTTCCCGATAAAACTGCTGCTCAAGCAAAACTTGACACCGTTTCAAAAGGTTATGAAGAAGAATTCAATAAACTAAGAGGTGAACTTCAGAAAAAATATACTGAATTCCAAGCTCTTGAAAATGATGCAAATACTCCTCAAGCAATCAAAGATCGTAGAATTCAAGAAATTCAAGAATTCCAACAAAAAATTTCTCAATTCCAAGCTACTGCACAACAAGACCTTCAACGTCAACAAGAACAATTGATGGCCCCAATTCAACAAAAAATCCAAACAGCTATCCAAGCCGTTGGAACAGAAAACGGGTTTACATTTATCTTCCCCGATGTTGTTCCGGTATATACAGGTGCTACTGTCGTTGATGTAACTCCAATGGTGAAAGCAAAACTTGGCGTTAAATAATAAAAACTCTCAATAAATAGCATAGAGCGATAAGTCTTTACCGATTTATCGCTCTTTTTTATGCGTGCAATGATTTTGTTTTTGCCAAATATTAGGTAAATTTGCGTTATGAAACAAAACGATAAAACACCCGGGCCCATTGGAGTCTTTGATTCAGGCTATGGAGGTCTCACTATATTGAAGGATATGTGTCGACTCATGCCCGACTATGACTTCCTATATTTAGGCGATAATGCTCGAGCTCCCTACGGAACTCGCTCGTTTGAAATTGTTTATGAGTTTACTCTGCAAGCCGTTGAATACTTGTTTAATCAAGGTTGCCATTTGGTTATACTTGCGTGTAATACAGCATCGGCAAAAGCATTGCGCACGATTCAGCAAAACGATTTGGCCCGCATTGATGAAACACGACGAGTGCTTGGCGTGATACGCCCTACGGTAGAGGAGATTGGCAAGATTTCGCTCAACGGAAATGTTGGGATTTTTGGCACTCCCGGCACTGTGCAAAGCCACTCATACGAACTTGAAATAGCTAAGTTATATCCCGACTTCAACACCTATGTGCAAAGTTGCCCGATGTGGGTGCCATTGGTGGAAAATCGAGAGGCTGAAAATCCCGGAGCCGACTACTTTGTGAAACAAGAAGTTGAACGCTTGTTTAGTCAATGCCCTGATATTGATACCGTGATACTTGGATGCACCCATTACCCCTTGTTGTTGCAAAAAATAAGACAATATGTGCCATCAACAGCACGCATTGTGACACAGGGCGAAATCGTTGCCGAAAGCCTAAAGGACTATTTGCGACGTCACCCCGAGATGGACATCAAATGTTCGAGGAATGGCTCCCGTCAATATCTCACAACCGAGAATGCTTCACGCTTTTCTGAAATGGCAAGTTTCTTCATGTGCCAGTCGGCCATGGCCACCCAAATTCAGCTATAACATCAGGTCAAAACAACGTCATTTCGATATTTAAAATGCGAGTCACGTCCATGGCTCGTATTTTTTTTGGGATATACCGGTAAAATATCGGCTTATTGGTAAAATTTTATAAATATTGAAACTGTTTTCGTTTAGAAATTGTCATGCTTGTATTTATGTGTAAATTGTTGAGCCATAGATGCGTACGCGTTGGTAGTGCATGTCTTAGAGGAAGAGGATAATCCAATGTTAAAAAGATTTTTCGATGTAGCCTTAATTTTTTTTGATATAAAAATTGTTATTTGTCTGAAAATGTCTAAATTTGCATATTATAATTAATGTCTCTAATGATGAGATAGAGTATTAAATAACTTATTTTATGCCAAATTATTTAAAAACGGGCTACACTTGACGCCTTGACTAATATCTGAAACAAAACAAATTAAACTAAATCTATCAATTGCAAAAAAGCTAAAAATATATAGCAATTAGTACTAATCAATTATTAATTTTATGAGAAAACATCTTTATTTATCCCTATTGCTGGCTTGCGGAATGCCCGTTATGGCATTTGCAAATCCTGAACCACAGGCCGCCGAGCAATCAGTTGGTACCATCACCGGTACAGTCGTTGACGAAAATGGTGATCCGGTTATTGGTGCCAGTGTGTTTGAAAAAGGTAATGCACGCAATGGTGCAGCTACCGACATTGATGGTAAATTCAGTGTGAAAGTAAAACCCGGAACAATGCTTAAAGTGAGCTACATCGGCTATCGTGCTGCTGAAGCTACTGCTGCTCCCGGAATGGTTTTCACTCTCGTTCCATCTGATGCTCTTCTTGACGAGGTTGTAATCGTAGGTTATGGCACTCAAAAGAAAGTAAACTTGACAGGTGCAGTTACATCTGTTGATGTTGCTAAAACTATGGAAGGACGTCCTCAAACCGACGTTGCTAAAGCACTTCAAGGTGCTGTTCCAGGCTTGACTATTACTCAAACTTCAGGTGACATCTCTGAAACCGCTACAATGCGCATTCGTGGCGTTGGTACTTTGAGTAATAATCAAATTTCTAACCCCCTTATCGTGGTTGACGGTGTGCCAACTGATAATCTTTCTTGGCTTAACACTCAAGACATCGAAAAATCTCAGTATTGAAAGATGCCGCTTCATCTGCAATCTACGGTTCTCGTGCTGCATTCGGTGTTATCTTGGTAACAACTAAAGGCGCTAAGGAACAAGATCGCATCTCAGTTAACTACTCAAACAACTTTGCATGGGATAAGGCTACATATCTTCCCAACTATCCCGATGTACCAACTCAGTTGAAGGCTGCTATTCAAGGTAAAGCTCGCCAATCTGATGACCCAGGTGAACTTTTCGGTATGTACTTTGAAACTATGCTTCCTTATGCTGAAGCTTGGAAACAACAAAACAGTGGCAAATCAGGCTATCGTGAATTGCGCCCATTCGAAAGCTGGGACAACGTAGGTGACTATGCAGTCGTTGACGGAACTCCTTACTTCTATGCCGATTGGGATGTTCAAGACATCTTCTATAACGATGCTGCTCCTTCTCAAAGCCACAATGTATCATTATCTGGTTCAAGCAATACAACCAACTACTATGCTTCATTTAGTTATAGCCATAAGGAAGGACAAATGAAAGCTAATCCTGATGAAATGGAAAAATTCAACGTATCAGTTGACTTGAATACTAAAGTAACTGACTGGTTGAAAGTTGGTACACGTTATAGCTGGAATCGTCGCGAATACACTCGCCCATACTTTTGGTTGAACCCATATCAATACCTCTGGCGCTGGGGTTCTTTCTTCGGCCCTTATGGTACACTTGATGGCCTTGACTTCCGTGCGTTGAGTGAAATCAAACAAGCCGGTCCTCGTACTCGCACTCAAGACCAAACTAAAATGACTGCTTATTTGACAGCAGACGTCATCAAAGGTCTTACAATTAATGCCGACTTCACTTACGAAGTACGTAACATCGGTGAAAAATATGCCGACTATACTGTATATGGTTATGGTTGGGGATCTATAACCCCTTCAAATATTGTAGGCCCAGGTAGCACAACTGCAGTTCGAACAAATGATAAGTACAATACTTATGCAGTTAACGTATATGGTAACTACAACTTCTCTCTAAACAAAGCTCACAACTTCAATATCATGCTTGGTGGTAATGCCGAAGGTATTCAATATGAAGGTTTCAGCGGTGAGAGAAATCAAATGATTAACCAACAACTTCCTCAATTGAACCTTTCAACAGGTAACCAATATGCAAGCTCTTGGGCTGGTCACAGCGGTACTGCAGGTTACTTCGGTCGTATCAACTATGACTACAAAGGTATCTACTTGTTGGAATTGAACGGACGTTATGATGGTTCTTCTTCATTCCCCGTTGGTGACAAGTGGGCATTCTTCCCATCAATGTCAGCAGGTTATCGTTTCTCTGAAGAAGCTTACTTCGCTCAATTGAAAGACATCGTTAACAATGGTAAACTCCGTTTCTCTTTTGGTGAAATCGGTAACGATGCAATCGGTGAATATATGTTCATTTCTACTATTGGTAAAATCAGTGATGGTTCAGTACATTGGATTAACGGCTCAAACAAAGTTAATCAATTTGATATGCCTACATTGTCATCTAAGAGCCTCACTTGGGAACGTATCCGCACTCTCGACGTAGGTCTTGACCTCGGTTTCTTGAATAACTCTTTGACAGTTGGTTTCGACTGGTTCCAACGTGAAAACCGCGACATGCTTGCTCCTGCCAAAGTATTACCCGACGTATTGGGTGCTGATTCTCCATGGGAAAATGCCGGTACTCTCCGCACTCGTGGTTGGGAACTTTCTGTAAACTGGAACCATCGTTTTGGCGATGTTGACGTTTATGTTAACGCAAATCTTGCTGATGCTAAGGCTGTTGTTACTAAATGGAATACAGACGCTAAATTGCTCGGACAAAGATATCCAGGTGAAGTTTATGGCGACATCTGGGGATTTGAAACAGATCGCTACTTCACCGAAGATGACTTCAACGGACAAAATGCTGATGGTTCATGGAACTATAAGCAAGGTGTAGCTGACCAAACTGGTCTTCAATCTGACAACTTCGTTTATGGCCCTGGTGACATCAAGTTTAAAGACCTCAATGGTGATGGCGTAATCAATGGTGGTGATCCCAACATGAAAGATGCCAATGGTAACGTAGTACCTGTAGGTTCAGCTGACAACCATGGTGACTTGAAAGTTATTGGTAACACAATGCCTCGCTACGAATATAGCTTCCACGTAGGTGGTGCATGGAAAGGATTTGACATTGACTTGTATTTCCAAGGTGTAGGAAAACGTTCAGCATGGACTCAATCTGCATTTGCATTCCCATTGATGCGTTCTGCTGACTTGACATTGTATGCAAACCAAACAAGCTACTGTCAATATGAACCTGCTCAAGGTATCGTTGACATTAACCAAAGCTACGACTTCCCACGTCTATATCCCGGTAACGAATATTCTGGTACCGTATCAGGCGTAGGCCCCGGTTGTCACAACTACTATCCTCAAACACGCTACTTGGTTGACATGTCATACCTTCGTTTGAAAAACGTAACATTTGGTTATACTCTTCCTAAATTGTTGACTCGCAAAGCTTTCATTGAAAAAGCTCGTCTTTACTTCAGTGCTGATAATCTTTGCTTGTTGCACAAAGGACATGACCTCCCTGTTGACCCTGAAATCAACGCAGGACAAGGAGCTTTAGGTAACGGTACATGGGGACGTATTGCTCCTATTACCCGCACACTCTCATTTGGTCTTCAAGTAACATTCTAATAACATTAAAGATAACTAAATATGAAAAGATTATTTATAATTGGAGCGGTTGCTGCAACAATGGGTTTGGTTAGCTGTGAAGATACAGTTACCAAAGATCCGTTGGATGAGTTTATAAACAACCCTGAGTATTGGAGCAATACAGTGAACTTGGAAAATCAATGTAATCGTCTCTATGAAAATTACTATGGTTATGGTAATGGTGCCGGCACTAACAGCTGGTTCTATTTCAAGACTTTGAGCGATGACCAAGCTAATGCTACTTTCGACACTTGGACATTTACTAATGTTCCTGCATCAAGTAGTACTTGGGCTGGTTTCTGGGAAGAACTCCGTGGTATTGGTTATATCACCGATGGTCTTAAAATGTCTTCTCTTGATGAAGAAACTAAGGCTTATTATGAAGGTATTGCTCGCTTGAATCGCGCTTGGCAATACTATCAATTGGTGCGCATGTATGGTAATGTACCCTGGGTTGACACTGCTCTTGACCCAGCAAGCCCAATCCTTTATGGTGAACGTGAAGATCGTGACCTCATCATGGATAAAGTACTCGAAGACCTCAACTTTGCAAACAGCGTTATCACAGGTACATCTAAAACTACTTGGAATAATGGTATGGTTAACGCTATGAAAGCTGAGATTTGCTTGTATGAAGGTACTTTCTGTAAATACCGCACAGCTGCCGACAATGGTAAAGCTCCTGATGCAGAACGCGCTAAGAAATTCTTGAATGAATGTGTGAATGCATGTAATGCAGTATTCGCTCATGGTTACACATTGAATGCTACCTATAAAGGTAACTACGATTCTGATGACTTGGCTTCAAATCCTGAAATGATCTTCTTCAAAGATTATAAATTGGATTTGTTCATGCACTCTTTGATTAGCTACACTTGTTCTTCTTCTAACCAACACGGTATCACTAAAGATGCTTTTGATAGCTTCTTGTTCCTTGATGGTAAGCCTTTGGCTACTACTACATTGGATAAAAACGATGCTGCTGAATTGGACGCTGCAACAGGTAAAGCTTCTATCGCTAAAGTTCTTCAAACTCGCGACAAACGTCTTGCTGCTATCGTTGACCCATATTTAGGTTTCAAAGGTCGTGGTTATGTTCGTGATTTCGTGCCCGATGCTCCTAACATGACATCTGTTACAGGTTATACTATTGGTAAATATGATGATCCTGCTAAATATGCTTTGGCTAATCGTGACCAAAACAATAAAAACTATTCAGATGCTCCTGTATTCTGGTTGGCTCCTGTTTATTTGGCATTTGCTGAAGCTAAAGCTGAATTGGGTACTATCTCTCAAGCAGATCTTAATAACACAATCAACAAACTTCAAGCTCGTGCAGGTCTTCCTGACATGACTACTGCTCCTGCAGCTGACCCTGCTAACGATATGGGCGTTTCAAATCTCCTTTGGGAAATCCGTCGTTGCCGTCGTTGCGAATTGATGCTTGACAATTGGTCTCGTTATTGGGACTTGATCCGTTGGCACCAACTTGACAAACTTGATACTAACAAGAACCCTGACATTCTTCTCGGTGCTAATGTAGGTAATATTCCTGACTTGGAAGTAGATATTAATGCTGATGGTTATATCCAAACTTCAAAAGGTGCATCTCGTATCTATGAAGCTAAACATTATCTCTATCCTATTCCATCAGGTCAAATCACTCTCAATCCAAATCTTGGTCAAAACCCAGGTTGGAAATAATCTGAGATAGATTTTAGAGTAAATTAAAGAGTGGCGCGACAGTTTTGTCGCGCCATTCTCTTTTTAGGTCAGAAAAATATAGTAATTTTGCGTTAAACTATAAAACTCGTCTATATGATGGATAATGGATTTTTTAGAGTGGCGGCTGTTGTGCCCAAGTTGAGTATTGGTGATTGCCGAAGTAATTACATGAATATAATCGAGCAATGTAACCGCTTATATGAGCAATCGGTAAAGGTTGCGGTATTCCCCGAAATGGCTATTACCGGTTACACTTGTGCCGATTTGTTTCATTCGTCAACTCTCCTTGATAGTGCTCAAGAGTGCATAGGCTTGCTTGCGATGGCTTCTACAAATTGGGATATGATTCTATTTGTGGGCGCTCCTATTGTCCACAATAACAAATTGTACAATTGTGCTGTCGCAATTCAAAATGGTAAAATAGTAGGTTGTGTGCCAAAATCATATATACCAGAATATAACGAGTTTTATGAAAAACGTTGGTGGCGTAGCGGTGCTGATGTTGACGAAATTGTCAACATTGCCGGACAAAATGTTTCAATGACATGTCGTCAAATGTTTGAGATTGATGGTGTGCTTGTGGCTGCGGAGGTTTGTGAAGATTTGTGGACTCCGATACCGCCCTCAAGTCGTGCTGCATTGGCCGGCGCTCAGGTATTAGTTAATCTGTCGGCTTCAAATGACCTTATCGGGAAATATCAACAATTAAAATCGCTCATTCTTCAGCAATCGGCATGTTGTATGGCTGCCTATGTATATGCCGGCGCCGGATATGGTGAATCAACAACCGATGTGGTGTTTGATGGAAAGGCCTTTATAGCTGAAAATGGCTCTTTGCTTGCCGAGTCGCAAAGATGGTCGCGTGAAGAAAAAGTGGTTGTGGCCGATATTGATATTGACGCAATTAATCGTGACCGCATTCATCATTCAACCTTTAACGATTGTGGCGAAAGGGAGCTACGTGGATTGGAATACTATACCATTTCTTGTAGTGAAAGTAATTGTAAACGAAATGCGAGTGGTAAATTGCTCCGACAAGTAAACCCAACACCATTCATTCCATTAACCAATAAAGAAGAGAGCTATGCCGAGGCAATTAATATTCAGGTGGCAGGGCTTGTGCGCCGTTTGGAGGTGACTCATAGTCATTCGCTCGTTGTGGGTATTTCCGGAGGTCTTGATTCAACATTGGCTCTTCTCGTGGCAGTTAGGGCGTTTGATGAATTGGGATTAGATAGAACGGGAATCGTGGGAGTAACAATGCCCGGATTTGGTACTACCGACCGCACCTATAACAATGCAATCAAGCTCATGGAGTTGCTCGGAATCACTATTAAGGAAATCTCAATTGTCCCGGCTGTCAAGCAACATTTTGCCGACATTGGCCACGATATTAATGTGCACGATGTCACATACGAAAACTCCCAAGCACGTGAACGAACACAATTGCTTATGGATATAGCCAATCAGAAGGGCGGAATGGTGCTCGGCACAGGTGATTTGTCGGAGTTGGCTCTTGGCTGGGCTACATACAATGGCGACCACATGTCGATGTATGGTGTGAACGCAGGCGTACCCAAAACGCTTGTCAAACATCTTGTGAAATGGATCGCACTGGATATGCAAGACAATGCGACTAAAGAAATTCTTTTGGATATAGTTGACACTCCAATCAGCCCCGAACTCATTCCGGCTGATGATAGCGGTAACATCAAGCAAAAAACCGAAGACTTGGTGGGCCCCTATGAATTGCATGATTTTGTGCTATACTATGTGTTGCGCTATGGATACTCTCCACGCAAGATTTATAAGCTTGAGCGAGTGGCCTTTGAGGGTGTATATGACGATGACACAATAAAGTATTGGCTCAAGACGTTTTTTCGTCGTTTCTTCAATCAACAGTTTAAACGCTCGTGCCTTCCCGATGGGCCCAAAGTGGCAAGTGTGAGCCTATCGCCAAGAGGTGATTGGCGCATGCCATCTGATGCCAATTCGGCATTGTGGTTGGAGGAATGTGACAATCTGTAAAAGGTTTTTTTAATCCCAACACTTGGTTTTGTCGGCGATTTCGGGAATTGTCGATGAATGATAGGTGGGGTCATACCCACGTAATTTCTGTGACTGATAGTCGTTGAGCAATTTTATGGCATATTTGCCTAATATCATGATAGCTATGAGGTTGCACAATGTCATTAGTCCCATTGTGATATCGGCCAATGCCCACACAAAATCAAGTTGTGACACAGCACCAATCATAACCATTGCCCCAACAGCCAAACGATAGACATTGAGCACCCATTTACGTTGGGTGATGAATTGTATGTTTGTTTCGCCGTAGTAATAGTTACCCACTATGCTGGTGAACGCAAACAAGAAAATGGCTACTGCAACAAATAACGATCCGATGGACCCAACTTCTTGTTGTAGCGCGTTTTGAGTGAGCTCAATGCCGGTTGAGCCGTTGTTGTATATACCACTGAAGATAATTATGAAAGCAGTACAGCTACACACGATGAGTGTGTCGGTATAAACCGCAAGAGTTTGTATCAATCCTTGTTTCACAGGGTGGCTCACCGATGCTGTTGCTGCAACGTTGGGAGCTGAGCCTTCGCCGGCTTCGTTGCTAAACAATCCGCGCTTTATTCCCATGAGCATCGCCATTCCCATTCCGCCACCAATGGCCGATGAGAAGTCAAATGCATCAGAGACAATTAATACGATGACATCGGGTAGCTTTGTGATATTTATACCAATGATAAACAGGGCTAGCAGGATATAAAGAATTGCCATTATAGGCACTATTATTTCGCTAAATCGTGATATGCGTTGAATGCCACCACATATTATCACCAATGAAAGTATGGTTAAAACAATGCCTGTAGTGGTTGTCGGAATTCCAAATTCGGCAAAAGTTGCAGCTGCAATGGTGTTTGATTGAACTGAGTTGTAGGCCAGACCAAATGTCACAGAAATGAGTACGGCAAATAGTATTGCATACCAATTTTTCCCAATCCCATATTTTATGTAGTAGGCGGGTCCACCCATGAATGAATCTTTGCCTTTAACCTTGTATAATTGAGCAAGAGTTGATTCTATAAATGCATTGGCCGAGCCCAATAATGCAATAACCCACATCCAAAACACTGCTCCGGGTCCGCCAATGGCTATTGCGGTTGCTACACCGGCAAGGTTCCCTGTGCCAACACGACTTGCAATTGATACAGCGAATGCTTGAAACGAACTGACAGTCTTGTTCTTGCCATTGTCGGCATCGCGAGCATCGTTGTTGCTTTTGCCTGAATGAATTAATAGCTTTACCATTTCTTTCATGAAACGGAATTGCGCCCAACGAGTGCGTATTGAAAAATATAATGCAGTACCCAACAGAATTGCAATTAAGAAATAGGTCCACATTATTTCGTTTATAGCATTGATTACTGTCATTTTATGCTATCGGTGTTGATTTTTAATGGTTGTTGAATACTATCAGCAATAACAATTGTGTCGGGCTTTACAACGATGCTGTCATTGAGAATTGCGGTGGAGTCGCTTTCGCTCTTTGTTGCAGGTCGTAGGAACGAGAACATATTGTCAAAGTCGCGTTTGAACACAACACCTACACCTTGAGTAGTGAGTGCGGTTTTGAGATAGTAGTTTTGGTCGTTATAACGATTGTAGGCTTTGAGCCTTACATTTCCGGAGCGATTAAGCAGATATTCCAGGTCAAAGTCGCCAATGAAAGAGTTGTTATTCATTGACTTGTCGCGATAGCCAAAGTTGCCATTGAATAGCAAGCGATTGTTGAGCAATCTACTTGATAGTGCTAAATCAACTTCTACGTCGGAGAAGTCGCCTTTATCGCTGCGGAAGTTTGGCGAAAAATTCCAATTGTCGCTCAATTCACTGAGCATAGATGTCAAGTGAGATGAGATTGTTGATGATGCAACCGATACCAACTCATTGCCTTTGGTCGTTGAAGCCATATACTCGGGCGTGTAGAAACGATTTAGAGCAAGTAGATATATAATCTGTCGATTCATCATGTCGTCGGTGCTCACAATACTTTTCACTTTGCGATATACATCTTGTGAGAGTGTGGGGAACTTCAGGTCAAATTTCACATCGGGACTGCTCATTGAGCCTTTGATCGTCATCTCGGCGTGAACCGGGACATTCGTACGGTTCAGGTCGGTATCTTGTAGGAACGACTCGTCGAGGTCGCTAAGATTGGCGTTGAGAGGATATATCGCCACCAAGTCGAGAATGCCTTCGTAGGGGTTTTTCTCAAATTTTATAGAACTTCCCGAGTTGATTATAAAGTCTTTTATAATAATGTCTTGTAGGGTGAAATTATACTTGCCGTCTTGTAAGGTGTATTTGCCGTGAAGTGTAAGATCTTCGTTTTGAGAATTGTAGGTCATTCTGATGTTCCCATTTCCATGGGCCTTGATACAGTCACCACCTATCGGGTCCATGACCAATGTCATGTCCACATCGGGATTTGCATCAACGATGATTTCCATGTTGTAGATTGTGGGAGTATTGTCTTGACGCTTACGCTCCTCAATTATAGCTTCCAAGCGCTTCACTTTTTCAAGTTTTGGGTCAATGGCCGGTTCGATATATGTGCCATTGACTTTGTTGCGATCTCGGAACGTGATGAAATTGTATTCATTAGCGACCTCAGCATCGCTCAGTACAAATGTGAAATTTGACTTTGGTGCGGTTGACATGTTTACCGTTATTTTCACCGTTCCCGGAACTCCCTCGACAGTTGCTTTTCCGTTGCCAAAAATGCGACCCCACCATATTGGACTACGTTTTTCGGTTTCGTCATAGCAAAGGAAATTTTTGGCATTTGTTATTTGAAAGTTATATTCGGGACGTTTGAAGCAGTAGTGCTTGAGATAGCCGCCCAACTTGGCATTGTTGCCATAGGCATCATATAGGTCGATGTTGTCAAATTCAATATATCCCGGTTTTAGATGTACCGAGTCGGTTGCAGTATAGTAGGTATTTGTGAAATCGATTTTCAAACGTAGATCTTCGGCATAAATATCGCCTACCATATCAATGAATTTGAACGTACCCCATAGGCGTGCATCACCCGAGGCAAATCCTGAGACATCTTTGGCAAAGGCCGACATGAATGGCTCCATGAATCCAACATTTATTTTGTCGGCTTTGAATTTGAAATCAAGTGAATCGTTCATGGGGAAGATTTCTCCATTGATATATGACGTGCGACCGTTGTCCTGTGCGACTGTTGCGTCGATGGTTACGGCTTTGTTGGCTTGTACCCATTGGCTTTCAATTATGGCATCTCCAAGCACTGCGTGGTTATAGCTCAATCCTTTAACCGAGAGGCCGGGCGTGCTGAGTTGAGGCTCTTTGGAGAATATATCCTTTGCGATAAATGTGCCGGTGGCATTACCTCCAAACATTACATTATTAATGGCAAGGGTCTCAAAAATGTAGTCGAGATTTACATTCAAGAGATTTAGTCGCATTTCATCGTTGGGGTTTGGAGATATTTTTCCATTGAGCGTTATATATTGATTGTCGCGCCTTACGTCAAACCCGTCAATTGTGACATCATTTCCTTCTATGAGGATTGATGCAGGATTTACCGACCAGATTGTGTCGTTGAATATCATTTGACTGGGATTGATGCTAACGTCGGCAAGAAGCGTTTCTGTTTCATCGCTATTTACACGTTTGCCAAAAAGTGTGGACAAATTAATGTTCCCTCTAAATGTGCGCTCTCGCAAAATGTGCCATGATATATCGGTGTCAAGACGATTATCATTGCCGTAGCATGCAATCGCTATTTCGGCATCGCCATTTTTTGTGGGGAATAGGGTAGTTGCATAGAATTGGCATTTGTCGATAGTGTCGTCAATGTCAAGATGTATTGAACTGTTTTTGATGAGCTTGTAGTTCTGGTCTAAATAGGGAATGTCAATCAGTAACGACATCTTGTGCTGTTGATGATTGAGCTCTCCCGAAATTTCAATGGGGTGAATGAGCCTTACCGGTGATTTGATGAAGTCGGTTAATTGGTTGTTATCTTTAATTGTAAAGTTAAATTTAAAGTCATTCTTATGGGCCAAGTCATTATGATTTGTAGGAGTAGAATCGTTAGTAACCGACTTATTCATGACAGGGAATGATTGTGCAAGTATGTCAATTACGGCCGGTAGTATAGTACTCGGGTCGTATTGCCCTTCAATGAGTCCATCAACAAGGTCTGAGTTGATGTTGATGTGGTGAGGCTCCATAGTATTGTCCATCTCAATGTTGATATTCTCCACATTAAGCCCGATATTGTCATCAGTGAGATACGTTAGCCCGTTTATTGTTAGCAAGGCCGAAGCGTCATCAAAAGTTTTGCCGGTATAAATGGCATCTATTGAGGCCGATAGCTTGTATCCCGGATACTTGTTTGATAAGTTTAATCTATCAAATGCAATATCGTTTGCATCGAGATGTATGTCTATTTCAGGAATTCCGTCATTGAGAATAGCCTCCCCGGCAAGGGTGAGATTGATATTATTATCAGCAATGTTTAGCGAGCCATCAATCTTGTTGTCGTCAAGATTAATGAGTGTGTTGAGGCCCGAATAGCAATACCCTTTGTATTCGGCTTGTGTCACTTCGCTGCTAATATTCCCTTTTATGGCGTTGGGGAGTAACGTGATGTTATGATTGACTGTCGCACTGATTTTACCTAAATCGTTGTTGGAGATAATATTCCCGATGTTTACGTCGTTGCCGTCTATTTTCCCGGTGAAGGTAATAGTCTTAGAGCGTAATGGTCGCACTATTTGAGTGTGCAATGCGACATTTCCGTTTGAGGTGTTCAAATATCCATCAACATCAGCAAAATGTGGAGTCCCTTTTATTTTGCCATCAAAAGATATTTGGCCGAGTTTGGATAGTACCGACGCTCCTTTAGGTGATATTTTGCGATTAAGCAAAAGAATGTCAGCAATATCCGAGCCATATCCTTTGAGTGACAACTCTTTTATGTCGGCTCTGATTGAATCGACGTTCATGATGTTGTTTAGAGTGCCGTTTACCGTGAGAGATATGTTTTCCTCTTGTGAGGATATTGCTAATTCGTTTATTGAGAGTGTGTCAAGTGTGCCGGTTATATCGATTTCAAGAGAGAGGGTTGCGTCAAAGTTTTCCAATGCGGGAGAAAGTCCCCTGAAATCTGATAACGAAACGTGGCTGTTATTAAGTGTCTTTAATGTGACGCTATGTTGCTTGAGTCCTTGCAACAAATTGTTCCAACCATCATAATTTAGTTCGATGTCGGCAAATGTTATGTGCGATTCGGGAAACTGTATTGATAGGCTTTGAAGAGTAGAGCCGTTGTTGGTGATGTGGAAGTCTCCACTAAGATTGCTCAACGTCAATCCCGATTTCTCTCTAAGGGTAAATCTCTTAACTTCGGCAGTGAAATCGTCGTTTTTAATGCGAGGCAGTCTGACGTCGGCATTAAAATCGGAAATGAGTATGTGGTTGACGTCAAGCTTTAAACTGTCGATTGCTTCCGACAATACATCATATTTCACACTTGAGTTGCGAATTACAATGTTGTTTACTTTTAAATCAAATTTAGTAGGAGGCTTGTTTTTATCTTTTGGGGATAGGGCATCAATGATTGATTGTATATTTAATTGAGATTGAGGAGTTTCTTTGTATAAACGTGCATCAAGCCCTATCAGTTCGGCATAGTTGACTGAAATTCTCTCATCAATGAGAAGTGCATGAAGGTCTATCCCTGCTCCCAATCGTTTGATATAGGCGGCGGTGTCTCCCTTGTCATCTTTGATGAGTACATCTCGCAATGCGACTTTGTTATATGGTGTAAAAGTGACGGAGCCGATAGTTACATCTGAACCAAGAAGTTTGGTTAACTCTTCTTGGCCTATTTCTCGCACTTTTTCTTGAAATGGAGGTGTGGCCATAACGACATATAGTGCTGCTGGTATTAATAGTATTAAAACCAACAGAACTACAAGAATAGCTCGTATTATTTTATAGGTGCGCTTCATATCTAATTTAAACTACAAAGTTACGCATTATTCCCAAAGTCTCGTTATGTAGAACGCAAAAACCCTAAAAAATAAACTAAAATTTGGGGCGATTTTAGAAGTTATAACTTGTAATGTTGAACTTAGTGAATGATGAGGTGTTATAATGCCATAAAGTGATTAAACCTATATTGTTACTATGAACCGAAAAATTTTAGCTGGCACCGCTGTATTGTGTTGTGGTGCAATGCAAGCAATTGCTTGCACAGGGATATCCTTAACGGCAAAAGATGGCTCTTATGTTCAAGCTCGTACAATTGAAGCCGCTGCCGGTGCATTAAAAAGTGAATATGTGGTAATCCCACGAGGTCAGACAATTACATCGTTCACCCCATCGGGCATTAATGGATTGGAATTTACTGCTCGATATGGTGTGGTGGGAATGTCGGTGGTGATGAAAGAGTTTATTTGTGAGGGGATTAATGAGGCCGGATTGTCTGCCGGATTGTTTTTCTTCCCTCATTATGGTCAATATGAGCCTTATGATGCATCGCTGAATAATGTTTCTTTGGGTGATTTACAAGTACCCACCTGGATATTGTCTCAGTTTGCTACTATTGATGAGGTGAAAGAAGGTATTAAAAACGTGCGCATAGTTGGCCTTGATGCTGCGTCGGTTGTGCATTATCGCATTGGAGAGCCTTCGGGACGTCAAGTTGTGCTTGAAATTGTGAATGGTGTGCCTAATTTCTACGAAAATAGCGTGGGTGTATTGACCAATTCACCGGGATTTCAGTGGCATTTGACCAACCTCAATAATTATGTGAATCTGTTTCCGGGCTCAGCTCCCAATCGCCAAATGGGTAACATTACGTTGTCGCCTATTGGTGGAAATTCGGGATTCTTGGGACTACCGGGTGATGCTACCCCTCCATCTCGATTTGTGCGCATTGCATTTTATAGGGCCACTGCTCCTCAACAGTCTGAAGCATTACCAACGGTTTTACAATGTTTCCATATATTAAATAATTTTGATATACCCATCGGAATTGAGCATTCTCTTGGCGAAGCACCTGATATCCCGAGCGCAACGCAATGGACTTCGGCAATTGATTTAACTCATCGCAAAGTTTATTTCAAAACATCTTACAATAATACAATTCGTTGTATTGATCTTGATGAGATTGATTTTGAGAAGGTTAAATATCAATCCCATTTGATGGACCCTGTTAAGGAACAACCCATTACAATGCTTGAAATAATGTAGATAAACGAAATGCGGATAGACTCCCGAAAGTCTATCCGCATTGTTCTATATTTAGTTTAGACTAAATTATTTTAATCCGCGATTGCGAAGAAGAGCATCGGGATTAGGCTCTTGTCCGCGGAATTTGATGTAAAGTTTCATTGGGTCTTCGCTTCCTCCCATTTCAAGAACATTTTCTTTAAATGCTTTTGCTGTTTCGGGATCAAAGATGCCTTTTTCTTTGAATAGCTCAAAGCCATCGGCATCAAGAACTTCGGCCCAAAGGTAGGTGTAGTAGCCGGCTGCATAGCCATCGCTACCAAAGATGTGTTTAAAGTAGGTGCTACGATAGCGGAATTGAACTTCTGCGGGAAGACCGAGTTTTTCTGCAACCATCTTTTCAAATGCTTCTACATCAACGTCATCGGTGCTGTTGATTTTACCCCATTGAAGGTCGAGAAGGGCTGCTCCTGCAAGCTCGGTAGTGGCAAAACCTTGGTTGTGAGTTGAAGATGCTTGGAGTTTTGCGATGAGTTCATCGGGCATTACTTCGCCGGTTTTATAGTGACGAGCATATACTTTGATGAGCTCTGGCTCCATTGCCCAATGTTCGTGAATTTGAGAGGGGAGTTCGACAAAGTCGCGGTCAACATTGGTTCCGGATTGTGCCTTGTATTGAGCGCGGCTCAACATTCCATGAAGACCATGTCCAAATTCATGGAACATTGTTTCAACTTCGTCAAGAGTGAGAAGTGATGGAGTTTCGGCAGTTGGTTTAGAGAAGTTTCCTACATTGTATATAACCGGTCTCACTTTGGTGCCATCATCTTTAATATATGAGCCTTTAAATTCGCTCATCCATGCACCTTGACGCTTTGATTCGCGAGGGAAGTAGTCGGTCATAAACACTGCTACATGTTCGCCGTTTTGATCGGTAACGTCATAAACTTTTACCTCGTTGTGGTATTTTGGCGCATCGGGCATTTCGGTGAATGTGATGCCATAGAGACGATTGGCCATGTGGAACACGCCTTTGAGGACGCTGTCGCATGCAAAGTATTCGCGAACAACATTTTCATCAAGGTCATATTTTTGTTTGCGCACTTTTTCGGCATAGTAGTAATAGTCCCAAGGAGCAATTTTAAAGTTTCCTCCTTCGGCATCTACAATTGCTTGCATTTCAGCAACTTCTTCTTTTACGCGTTTTACTGCTGGTTCCCAAATTTTCATGAGAAGGTTTTCGGCATTTTCAACTGTTTTGGCCATTACATTTTCAGTCATGTAGTCGGCATAAGAGTTGTAGCCAAGCAGATTAGCTTTCTTAACGCGATTTTTTACGATTTCTTTGATGATGGGTTTGTTGTCGGTTGAATCTTTTGACGCAAGTGTAATGTAGCCTTCATACATTTGCTTGCGAAGGTCACGATTGTCGGCAAATTGAAGCAATGGCAAGCGGCTTGGGGCGTGAAGAGTGAATACCCATGCATTGTTGTGCCCACGTTTTGCAGCTTCCTCTGCGGCAACAGCGATGTTTGAAGCCGACAACCCAGCAAGTTGAGTTGAGTCGGTGACTACAAGCTCAAATGCGTTTGTGGCAGTTAATATGTTTTTGTTGTATTTGAGGTGAAGATCGGTCAATGCGAGGTTGAGTTTCATCAACTCTTCTTTTTGTTCGGCATTAAGAAGGGCTCCATTGCGGGTGAATGATTTGTAAGAATCCTCGATGCAACGGCGTTGAGCTGTGGTGTATTCAACGCTATCAATGCGATCATAAAGATATTTAACGCGTTGGAAAAGAGAATCATTCATCATGATTTCATCAGAGTGTTGTGAATAAAGTGGCATCACTTCTTCTGAAATTTGTATCATTTCGGGTGATGAATTTGACTCAGTGAGGGCAAAGAACACCATTGCTACTTTTTCAAGCAATTCGCCCGACATATCCATTGCAAGAATGGTATTTTCAAAAGTTGGAGTTTCGGGGTTGTTGATAATAGCTTGAATTTCGGCTTTTTGTTGTTTGATGCCTTCGTTAAAAGCCGGGAGATAATGCTCGTAGGCAATTTCCTCAAAGGGAGGGATTTCATAAGGAGTTGTGTACTCCTCAATAAATGGGTTTGATGTTTTTGAATCCACTTGACATGAAGTGTTTAACGCAACAATGGCACATGCCGATGCTGCGATGGTTAATAATTTTTGTTTCATGAGTGTTGCACTATATTTATGTAATTAATAATTTGATATTTAAATAATTAGTTTTCTTGCCACAAAAATGTTGTGAGCAGTGGATAATGATCGGAGTAGTCTTGTGAGCCTCGTTCTATGTTGACTGCCTCAAGTGCCCCTTTATATAGAACATGGTCTATGCGAAAGTAAAAACGATCGGCATTATATGTGATTGTTGGCCCGAATGCATTTTCAACGTATGCATCGTGCATGCAATCGCCTGAGATGGTGCGTATTGCATAGCAGTTGGGAGTATCATTAAAGTCCCCGCAAACAATGATGTTTCCTCCAGTTTTATCAATGTGCGCTTTTAATAGACGTGCTTGACGTGCACGATGTCGTGCTGCCGCATTGAGCTTGGAGATGAGTTTGGGCTTTACTTGTGAAAACTCTTCCTTGCCACTAAAGGTTGTCAAGTCGTTGTAAAATTGTTTGTCTTCTCCGGTAAACCCGAATGAGCGTAGATGTACATTATAGACTGTTAATATGCGGTTGTTTGCTTCAACGAGGTAGGCCGCTATGTCACGTTTGTCGTCATCATCAATCCCTAAATTGATGGGGGTTATTGGGAATTTTGATAAAATTGATTGACCTGAAGTCCCTATCCATCGATGAGGATAACGTTGGCGAAGTGAGTCTATTTGTGTCGCAGCCACATTGAATTGTTCAAGTGGTTGAAAGTATTCACATTCTTGAAGGCACACTATGTCGGCATCGGTTGATAAGATGTAACTTATCGTGGGATTGGTGTCTTTGGGATAATTTCCCTTACGATTTTTAAAGTTCAAAACGTTGTAGGTCAGTAGCTTGAATGAGTGAAACTTCTCTGAGCGGGATAATTGTTTGGTCGAAATGTTGAACGGACTATAGTTGTAAAGAGGCCCGGCACTCAAAATAAAAGCCGAGAGAGGTATAAATGCCATTTTACGATACGTGAGAATATCAATGATTAGAACGATTAATGCTATTGATATCCATATTGGAAACGACATGTTGATTGTGGCTGAAATGGCCAATGACGAAGGATTAATGCAACCTGCATAGGCCGAAATCAAGAGCATCGCAGCTACAAATATATTGAGCGCAATCCCTATTGATTTTATTATTCTTGTTCCTTTCGCCATCAGAATATTTCGGTTTTACTTAATGCGACGACTCACATCAAACAGCCGCTTTTTTTCTTCGGCAGTGAGTGAGGTATAGCCCGATTTCTTTATTTTGTCAAGAATCTCGTCAAGAGTGTCAGAATCGCTTTTTGAATTGTTGCTCGCTTGAGTTTGCTCGCTTGAGTTAATCTTAGAAGATGAGAGGTTCTGTCGCCGGATATTATCTTTGAGGCGATTCCATTGATTGACGATGGTATCAATTGTGTTATTGAATCCCTTGGTGATATCATATCCGTTGGAAAGCATCATGGCAAATATAAAGCCGGCAATGGCTCCTCCAAGATGGGCTATGTGTCCTCCGGCATTGCTATCGGTAATGCTGATAAGGTCTATTATTATAGTGATACATGCAATCCATTTGAGTGATACCGGACCAATAAATAGTAAATTCATTTTATAGTCGGGGCAACGCATAGCAGTGGCTACCACAATTGCTATCACTGATGCCGACGACCCTATGAGTTGGCCTTGTATCCCGTTGAAATAGGGAAGTAGATTATATGCTGCTATGTAAGCAATGGCTCCAAGTAGTCCTCCATAGATATATAGCGCAATCATTTGTCGGGAGGTGCACACAAGTAGAAATATTGAACCAAACCAATAGAGCCACAACATATTAAATATAATGTGGAATATTTCAACTTGGGCAAACATATATGTAAATATGGTCCAAGGTTTGATTATTAGCGAGCCTAAATCAGATGGGCATTCGATAAACTGAAGTAGCCAATTGAAGTCGGCATTGGAAAATGTGCATATGATTCCCGCTATTCTGAGGAATAGAAATAGGGCAATGTTGATGAAAATGAATTTTATAACAACCGACCCATATTTAAATTTGTTCTTCAAATCAGAAGTTAAAGTTGCCATAAATGTTTCCTTTTCGTTTCCAATAGAGTATCATAATGATGCCAATGAGCATTCCTCCCAAGTGGGCAAAGTGAGCGATACCATCGGCGGCGGTACTGAGCCCTTCAAGGAATTCGATAATACCATAACCGGCAACAACATATTTGGCTTTGATGGGTACCGGGATAAAGAAAATATAGATTGGCATGTTGGGGAATAGCATACCAAATGCAAGAAGTATTCCATAGACAGCACCCGATGCTCCAACCATTGTAGTGTGTGTCACAATATTTAATTCGGCAGCATATTTGTCGGCAAAGTTGTGCATGGAGTCAAGTACAGCACGGCCATTTTCTGTGATAAATGCAATATCCTCGGTTGAGAGGTGTTGTATAGCATTGAAATATCTTATAGCATAGACTGCCTCTTGAATGAGTGCGGCTCCCACTCCGCATGAGATGTAATAAAACAAAAATTTCTTCGCGCCTAATACTCGTTCAACCGATGCTCCAAACATGAATAATGCAAACATGTTGAAAAAGAAATGCGTGAATCCCGCATGCATAAACATGTGGGTTATCAATTGAGCGGGATTAAAATCGGGTGAGGTGAAAAAATGTAATGATAAATATGTGTCAAAGTCAAATCTGTTGCCCATTGCCATCGATGCAAGCAACATTATGAAATTGATTATGATGAGGTTTTTGGTAATTACCGGAATGCGTCCAAAAAAGGAATCTCGAGTCATTTAGTGTGTATTTAAGTGTATAAAATTTAGTCCTCAGCCTTGATGTAATTTTTTTGCTGGTATATTAATTCAGCTACAAATTTACAAAAAAACTATCTCTTCTCTTTATATATAACGTTAAATGCCACAAATAAATAAGTTTTTTCTCATTTTTTTTTGAAAAAATTGCATGATTCTCATATTTTAGCTATATTTGTGCCATATAATAACCAAATCTAACTTAATAATACACAAGATTATGAACAAAACTGAGCTTATCAATGCTATCGCTGAAAAAGCGAACTTGACAAAAGTTGATGCTAAAGCTGCCCTTGATGCTTGTCTTGAAGCAGTAGGAGAAGCACTCGTAAAGAACGACAAAGTAACTCTCATCGGTTTCGGTACTTTCTCTGTTGCTGAAAAAGGTGCGCGTACAGGTATCAACCCTAAAACTAAAGCTAAAATTGAAATCCCAGCTCGTAAGGCTGTGAAATTCAAAGCAGGCGCTGAACTTAGTGAAAAAGTGAAATAAGTTATCACTTAAAGAGCTAAAATAAGCCAGAGTCTAATTTTAGACTCTGGCTTATTTGTTTCTTTGAGGATATTCCTTAATGAAGGAAATGAGCATCCGTCAAGGTGCTACGCTGTTTTGTGGAAGGCATCAAAAACATCGAGCATAGTTTCGCTACGTTGTTGCCAATAGCGTGCCTTCTCAAAGCTGATTTCTGTCCCGTAGCCATAATTGTAGGCTCTCGCCAAACTTGTCATTGCTTCAATGTGACCACGCAATGCCGCTTGGCGGTACCAGTGAAAAGCTTGTTTCAAGTGGGATTTCCCGCGGCATTCGTTGAGTGCGCCTAATTTAAATGCAGCTTCAATGTGTCCATTGAGTGCCGCCTTTAGTAACCAACGAGATGCGTGTTTGAATGAATTGGGTTCATTGCTATTGAGATAGCGCATGCCAAGGTCAAACCATGAGTTAACAAGTTCAGGGTGATTTACAGTAGATACTACGGGGGTAGATGATTGTGTGTTCATAATGTGTGAAGGTTTAAAATGGTTGTGTGTATTAAGTAAATGCAAAGATAGAAAAATTTTTTCATCTTTGCAATACCTCATAAAAATTGTACGGTTTGGACAAACCTCTTGCAAGAGCTTTGCAAGATGGTGTTACCGAGGACGTATTTCGGCGATAATTTGGTTTACTCTCACGCTATCTCCTTGACGTGTAAGTAGTTTGTCTATGATGCCATTGCGAGTAGCGCAAAGTGTGAAGAATTTATCTCCTGTCATTTCATCATTTTTGAGTCGGAAGATTTCAGCTCCGGCTTTTACTGTGTCGCCTACTGAAACAAAAATTTTATCAACATAGCTCTTGCGTGAAATATCCCCCGAGGTCGCTACAATTATAGGCTCAAGCATGATACTATCTCTGCAAAACCGGTATCCCTCCCAAATGTCGTTGCGATTGGCTATCAAGCACAATTCATCGATAAACTCATCAACTGTCGGGTTAGTTGCCGAATGAATGCGATCAATTACATTTGAAAGATAGTTATCAAAGTATCTGTTATCAAGCAAACCTTTTTGGTGAAGCATCATTGCATCTTCAAAGCAATAAAAGAGGTTTTTGAGGGCGCTATTTTGAATGAGGCGTTCAAGCCGTTGTTGGTCGGAAAGTGCCGTCCAATTGTTATAAATGTGTCTGACTCGTGATTCGCTTATATTGGAAAAACTTGCGCATTCAAAGTTTTTGCCCATCTCCCAAATTTTAAACTCCACAACATCGGTGTTAGTTGATGCGTTGAAACCTTTGTAAAGATCATTGATTTTGTCGCATAGTTGGATTGTTTGGCGATAACGCTCAAGTTCTAAACTCATTGTGTTTATTCTGTTGGAAAAATCAGAATCTCTTTCGCTGATATAATTGGCCCGTTCTTCCGATTCCCACACTAAATAAGACATAAAACATGCTATAATGGTTGTGATACACATTATGATAGTAGGGAGGCTGTTGCCAATCTTTTTAAGAGATGATTTATCCATTGGAATGATTTAGGTGGGGTTTATTGGTTTGATGTGCAAAGGTAACAATAAATTGGAAATAATCAAAGGTTCCATTAACGGAGAGTTTTGCTATAAGGTTGAGGTGTGTAAAAACGCCTCGTATCACGTGGACCGAGGCGTTGATGCAATGTGTTTATGTTGGATTGATTAATTTCTTACTTTGCTTAGAGAGCTTTTGATTTTCTCAAAAATTCCTGAAATTGAGCCACTGCCTTCAATCGCATGATATTTGCCCTCTGCTGTATAGTATTCTTTTAGAGGTGATGTTTGAGTGTGGTAAACTTCAAGGCGTTGCTTTATTGTTTCAAGGTTGTCGTCGGAACGACCTGATTCCTGTCCACGTTTGATTAATCGATCGATAAGCTCGTTTTCATCAACTTCAAGGCCGACCACTGCATGCACTTTAGTGTTTCGACTTGCAAGCATTTCTTTCAAGGCTTTAGCTTGATTGATTGTGCGAGGGAAGCCATCAAATATTACGCCATTGGCTGTGGCAGGGTTTGATTCCAACACATCAGCGAGAATATTAATCATCAATTCGTCGGGAATGAGGTTGCCTTTTGAAATGTAGCTGTCGGCAATTTTCCCAAGTTCTGTTTTGCGAGCAATAAGATCACGTAACACTTCTCCCGTAGAGATGTGAAACAATCCATATTCTTCAATTAATAATTCGCTTTGAGTGCCTTTCCCGCTTCCGGGTGCACCGAAAATTACTAAGTTAAACATTCTTCTTTTTATTAAGTACTTTTGTTTAAAATATAAATTCTTACCTACCTTGAAGTCTTTTCTTCAAGGGTGCTCATTCAGTGGTAAATCGAAACAGGTTAAGAATCTTGAGGTGAGAAGAAGAGAGTGCTACTATTTTGTTTCTTTCAATACATAAATATCGGGCAGATTTCGAGCTATTCCGTCAAGATCAAGTCCATAGCCAATGATGAACTTTGATGGAATGGGAAATCCCACATAGTCAAGTTGTAAGTCGTGACGCACTGAGTCGGGCTTGTAGAGCAATGTGGCAACTTTCACGTTGGCCGGTTTCTTTGCTTTAAAATCTTCAATAAGTTTCACCATTGTATTGCCGGTGTCAACAATATCTTCGATGATGATAACGTCTCTGCCTTCAATATCTTCGGTTAAACCTACGAGCTCTTTTACTTTGCCTGTTGAGCCGGTGCCATCGTAGCTTTTGAGCCTGATGAATGAAATTTCAGCATCAATGTCTACTGCTCGGAATAAGTCGGCTGCAAATGTAAATGCTCCATTGAGCACACACACAAATAAAGGACATTTTCCTGCGCAATCGCGCTCAATATCTTTGGCCAACTCTGCGACACGCTTGGCTATCTGTTCTTTTGTGAGATATGGCTCAAATTTGAGCCCGTTGTAACTTACTTCTTGTTTCATCGAGATGATTTAATGACTGCAAAATTACTAAAAATATTGCTTACGTGGTAATGTTAACAAGATTTTTAGAAAAATATATAACGATTTATGCCAAAAAGGAGCAAAAAACGATATTATTTTGTAAATTTGCAATCACAAATTCAATATTTCATCAAATCAAAAAATACTATCTTTCTATTACGCTATGAAAATATTTACGACTGAAAAGATTAAAGAGATCGACCGTTACACAATTGAATATGAGGGCGTGTCCTCGTTGGAGTTAATTGAACGTGTGGCCGAATCGGTTACGTGTGAAATTATTTCTCGTTGGCGTCCCAATCGTCGCATCACTGTGTTTGCCGGCCCGGGTAATAATGGTGCCGATGCTCTCGCTGTGGCACGTATGCTCATCGAACAAGGATATATCCCGGAAGTGTTCTTATTTAATATAGGTGGAAATCAATTGAGTGTTGAATGTAAAGCTTGTCGCGACCGATTGTTGGAATTGGGTGATATTGACTATACCGAGGTGCGAGGCCCATTTACGTTACCAAGTATCACTCGCAACCACATTGTGATTGATGGCCTATTCGGAACAGGATTGCGTGAACCATTGGTGGGAGGTTTTGTTACTCTCGTTCGATATATCAACGAATCCAATGCGACTGTCGTTTCAATTGATGTACCATCGGGTATGTTCAGCGATTGGAACTATGGAGCTATTAATCGCAATGTGATTCATGCCAATCTCACATTGGCTGTGCAATTCCCACGTTTGCCATTTATGTTAAGCGATTATGCCGAGTTGGTAGGCGAGTGGAAAACACTCGATATCGAGTTGAGCGCCGAAAAAATCAATGACACTGAAACCAATTATGTTTTGGTTGAGAAAAACGATGTTCGTCGCGTGTTGCGCCATCGCAAGCAATTCTCATCTAAGAACGACTATGGCAATGCGTTACTTGTTGCCGGTAGCTATGGTATGATGGGGGCTGCTCAGCTTGCGGCCAAAGGGGCCTTGAGAGCCGGTGCCGGAAAGGTAACTGTTCACACCGCTCGTTGTGGTTACAATATTTTGCAATCATCGGTGCCGGAGGCTTTGTATGATGCCGACAAAAATGACATCGTGATTACAAATATGCAACTACGCCATAAATATTCGGCAATTGCGATAGGACCAGGAATCGGTACTGAGGCTGTGACTTTGAATGCGCTTGAGGCATTCTTGAAATCGACCGATGAGCCATTGATTCTTGATGCCGATGCATTAAATTGTATAGCTTTGCGTCCGACATTGTTAAGCTATATCCCGGCCCATTCAATATTGTGCCCTCATGCCAACGAGTTTGACCGCCTGTTTGGCGAACAAGACGATGCCGAAACACGACTTAAAAAGGCCATTGAGGTCGCAAAATATTACAATATAGTTATCCTGCTCAAAGGCCATTATAGCGCTATTGTGCGCCCCGACGGACGTGTGTTCTTTAACTCATCGGGAAATGCCGGTATGGCAACAGCGGGAAGTGGTGATGTGCTCACAGGTGTTATAGCGGCTTTTGTGGCTCAAGGATATAAACCGGCAATTAGCGCAACGATTGCAGCTTATGTACATGGCGTGGCTGGTGATCTCGCGGCCGAAGAGCATGGCGAATATGGTGTTACTGCCGGTGATATTGCAGCAAATATTGGTCGAGCAATTAAAACGATTATGTTATAAAATTATGAGAATATTAACAACGATAACGGTAGCTTTGCTTTTGACAGCGTCGGCATTTGGGCAAATGACTCAAAAGTTGACTGCGACAAAAGTTTCGGAATATGGTCTCATTTACAATTTGCCAAAAACGGTATTTGATGTTACCATTGAGGCTGAACGTATAGTGAATGAACCGGGTGAGTATTATAAATATGCCAAGAAATATCTTGATGAAGATAATCCCATTTCTGAGCGTAAAGAGTCGTGGCGTGTAAAATCGGTGATGGTCACCAGTCGTGGAGTGGCCGATGAATCGGAACGCTATCTCATGCAATTTAAGAAAGGAACATCGCCCTATTTGATTGTAAACGAGCAGAATATGCCTCTTGCAATAAACACCGAAAATGTGCCCGACAACGTTGCCGTTGATCTGCCAAAAGCCATTGCTGCTCAACCCACTCCGTTGCAGACGGCAGCTGCTCAACAGGTAATAAGTCAGGAAATGCTCCAGAGCCAATCGTCGGCTAAACGTGCCGAACTCGCTGCGCAACAAATATATGCGTTGCGACAAAGTCGCACAGAGCTAATCACAGGTCAGGCCGATCAAATGCCGCCCGATGGTCAGGCTATGCAACTTGTATTGGATAATATTGCGGCACAAGAAGCTGCTTTGACTGCAATGTTTGTTGGCACTGAGCAGGTATCGACAAGTGTGAGAACGTTTAGCTTTGAGCCCGATTCGGTTTCAAGTGAGGTTGTAATAGCGCGATTATCCAATGTAAACGGAATTGTTGACCGCTACGATTTATCGGGCGACCCTATTTACCTCTCTCTTGAGATTGTTGAAAAGGGCGAGTTGCCTGTAAATGACAAGACCGGCCAAGCCAAACAATTCCCCAAAGGTGGTGTTGCATATCGCATTCCCGGAAAAGCTCGTATAGCGATTGAATATAAAGGTGATATTCTATTTGCTCAAACCTTTGACGTAGCTCAATATGGGGTGGTGTTTGGCATTGATCCTTCAATCTTTACTGATAGAAAGGCGCCATCTTATGCAATTTTTGATAGTGAAACAGGCGCAGTAAGAGAAATTGGTGCAGTGAAACAATAAGGGCTCAGTAGTTATTTTGTGTTGGAGACGTGCGAAGCACGGGACGCGAAGCGAAAAAAATAACCGAGGGTAGAGCGTAGCGATACCCCCGGAAAGCCAATCCTACCACTCTCGAAGTCTGTAAAGACGAGAAAAATTAGGGCATCATTCTCTCGATTCCCCCATGATTCATTATATTTGTTCACATATAGGTTGATATCACATCTAAAATGGCATTCTCCGAATGGAATGGTTGGGCCGAAGGATACGGCGCATTTACATATTCCATCACAGAAATCCCCAATGTGAAAGAATATATCAACAATCAAAAAGAGCACCATAAAAAGGTTTCATTTATTGAAGAATACCGAC
>JAFVPD010000015.1 GCA_017505535.1 Muribaculaceae bacterium | reverse complement strand
TTATGTTCTTATGTCTAAAACTAAAAAGATTATGTCTTTATGTTCTTATGACTAAAACAAAAAAGAATTATGTCTTTTTGTTCTTATGTCTGAAACAAACAAGATTATGTCTTTATGTTCTTATGTCTAAAACAAAAAGAAATATGTCTTTATGTCTTATGTCTAAAACTAAAAGAAATATGTCTTTATGTCCAAGATGCTAAGTTGTAACCAAAATTTTTGACTAAAAAATTCAACTATATATGAAACGAAGTCCCATCCTCATAGCCATAGGGACAATGCTGTTGATGACAGCTTGTAGCGATGACTATTTCAATAAAGATGTAGAGGGCGAATATAGCGACTACATCGGATATAGCGTAAAGGTGAACGGCAGCGACGAATTCCAGTCGCGCTCGGCAGTGAAAAGCCCCAACACCTCTCGTTTGCTATCGATCGAAGCCACAGAGGCTTCAATCGGTGGCCGTCAGCTTTTTCTACACACCGAGATAATCGACTCCATTCCGCAGGCCATCTCGCGTGCCAAGTGCGACGACTCGGCCACCGCATCGCGTGGCACAGTGTCCACCACCGCATCGGTTGCCGACGACGGGCTGTCGATCTCGGCAGTGGTGTTTGACGGCAAAGCCACCGATTGGCCCGGCAATGCTGAGGCGCAGATGTATATGCACAACGACATTGTTATCGCCCCCTGGAAGACCAACCGCTATTGGCCTCGCGAGAACGATTGGATACGCTTCTATGCTTTCTCCCCCATCGACGCCCTTGGCAACGATGGTCTTGGCGCCATCTCGGCCACCGAGCCATCGTTCAGCTACACCGTTGCCGACAAAATCCCCGACCAACAGGACCTACTTGTGGGCTCGGAACAATATGCGGGCAACAAATGTGAGGAGGCACAGCTTGACCTGGGGCACGCCCTCACTGCCGTTAAAATCCTCATCGATGGCAATGTGACCGGCTTCGTGCTCACCAAGCTCTACATCTCGGGACTGAAGAACAGCGGTACTTATACCTACCATTACAACTCAGGCACCCCAAGCGACGGCAACAACGCCTCGCAGACTCACGATGCCGGCGCGTGGACCTCGCTCACGGGCAATAAGGAATATGTCGTATATAACGACCCGACGGGGAAAGTGCTCACAACGGTCAACCCTGATGCCGAAGGCAATGCCACCGGCAACACCGACATGACTGCCAACAATATGGTGATGTTCTTGATGCCTCAAACTCTCACTACCGAGGCCAAAATCACCATTGAGGGATATGACGAAGTTGTAGGGACCGACGTGAAGCTCGAAGCCACCATAGGCGACGGCGTGAAAAAGTGGAACAAAGGCGAAATGGTAACCTATACCCTCTCATTCACCTCTACCAAAATTGAATATCGCTTGGAGGTAACCCCCGAAGATGCTGCCAACGATGGTGAATATTATCTGTCGCCCTACCATGGCGAAACCGACGTGAATTTCCACGTGAGAAGCTACAAAGTGACCACCACCCCCGGTGGCACAACCGAAGAAGCGGTTGATTGGGAAATTGACAACACCGACATGCCATTCTGGATTGACCAAATCACAGCAAGTGGCACCGACGCCGGCACCATTCAAAAAAACAATGCCGGAGTCATCACCAACCTAAACGGCACTTATAGCGTCCTCCCAAATCTCACATCGTCAACATCACACAACGAATTGAGAGGCAGAGAGCCTTTGGGCTCAGAGGATAACCCCTATGATTTATCTACTCTCGGCGGAACAGAGGCAATGACAACAGCCAACTGCTACATGGTCACCGCCCCCGGCTGGTACACCCTCCCACTTGTCTATGGCAACGCAATCAAAGGTGGGGAAGATAACCCTCCTTCATATTTAGGCGATACCGATGGAACAGGGACTCCAACGGTTGATGGGAAAAACTATACTCAAGTAGCAACTCTTGCTGATGGCACACAGGTGGAGATTCCGGTCTATACATTGAAGAATTTTTTTGGTCATCAAGCCAAAGCTGAAGGACGTATAACTCAACCATGGATTGTATCTTCAAGAGGCGGGCAGTATAAGCCAGGTGACATTAATGTTCTATGGCAAGATGAGCCATGTATTATCACCGATGTGAAATTAAACGACAAAGGCGATTATATCATATTCCGTGTGCGCGAAGAGTGCATCAACGAAGGTAATGCTGTGATATCTATTAGAGAAGCGGAAGATAGCAAGAATCACATGTGGAGTTGGCACATCTGGGTAACCGATATGAACGACAACCTCACCGGCAATTTCAGCAGTCCGGTTGCAATGACCAACCGCATGGTTACAGGCAATTATAATGCCGATGCAACCACTGCATCAAATTTAGGAAGAACATTGGAAAATACTTTTTATCTGATGCATTCCAATCTCGGAGGTTGTGACGCCGATACAAAAACTTACACCAAAGCGACAAAAGAGGTCAAGTTCAAGATTATCGAAAATGGGGTTGAAGTAGTTCAAAACCCATCGGAGGGAGTCTATGTGGTTTCCGATGTGCTTAAAGTTGGTGTGAACGGTGCTCAGATTACAATGCCTTATAATGCACCCTACTACCAATTTGGTCGCAAAGACCCAATGCTACCAGGCTGGACCGGTGAAAATCATAAGAGATTTTATCGATATGATAGGAAAATAGGAACATTTGGAACATTAAAGAGTTCAGAACCTACTGTTGGTTATGATTTTGAAATTTATGGATTTGCCGATGACGCTCCCGAATTAGATAGTAATGGGAATCCAACACATGGTGGCACATTTAAAGTTAATCTTAACCACACTGAAACATTAGTAATCAATCCAAATGTGTTTTTTAAAGGCTCTGATGATAACACAACTACTTCTACAACCCTGCTATTTAAACGATATACTGCAGATGGGAGAGTCCTTTACATAAATAAATGGAACGCAAAATGCAATAAATTACCAATATTTACTTTCTACAATAGAGATGCAGCTTCTTTATACTCAATATTTAAAGAGGTTATTGATTTAGGCGTGACAAAGACCGTCTATGACCCATGCCCTCCGGGATATGAGATACCGCGCATTGATGCATTTTCAGGCACTACATTCAACAACTTGAATGTAAATAATTGGACAGATACCGACTTGGTTAATGTGGCAAATACTATACCCGGTCAATATGGGATATATGAAGCAATAGGATTCTACACATCACCCATGGCTAAGACAGGAGGAGTAGGCACCGGAGAGGGCAATGTGTTCTATATCCGCGCATTAGGTCACAGAAATAATCAGGGGAATATTGACCAATATAATAAATATGGCAGTGCTTTTACCGCCTCACCATTTTGTGCACAATGGAATAATCAGAGCAATACATTGAACCCGTTTTTCAAATTTGAGGCAGGACGATTCTGTTACACCGGAAGCGGCTGGATGCGTCCATTCTCAAGTAGTGCCTTTGACTTTGCATTCCCTATAATCCCCGCTAGCACTGGCCAAAACCCAATATCAACGGTTATTGATGGAAATGCCTCTTGGAGTGGCGACGGAAACAAAGATGGCGGCTATAATGTTGAATTCTAATTTTGAAACTCATTGCATCATGAATAAAATAATAAACGCTATAATAGCACTCGTGAGTATCGGCCTCTTTGTGGCATGCGAAGATGACCAATCATATAACGAAAACGGCGTAGGCCGAGAATTGACAATAGGTGCCGATACCGAATTTTCGGGCATTGAAAGCCGAGCAGTATTTGAAAGCGGAGAGGTAAATATCACTAACTACGTCTTCCTATTGTATGGATATGACGAAAACGTAAGGGAAGCAACCTTGCGGTTCAGTAACGAATATACCTCGCTCCCGGTAGTGGAAAGCTTGCCATTGCCAGGCGTCGGCGAGAAATATCATGCTATAATGATTGCCAACACAACCGTGGCTCAACTTGAAAGCCTTGGCATCACAGCAAATTCAACACTCGAAAAATTGTTCTCGGCAACGTTTGACATCAACACAACCGACAACAAGCCCACCAATGCTCAAAAATTTACATGGAGCGGATATAAAGAGGTGTTGCCCGATACACGCCATCTTCACTTCAGCCTAAACCCAAACCTCGCAAAAATCACAGTGAGTGTAAAAAACTCAACAGGAGAGACTTCGGAGCTGGTTGATGATATACAAATCGTAAATATACAGGTGCGCAACGTGCCCAACAAGGCCCGATTTGCCCAAAATGCGCTTTCAAAAGCCGGATTCTTTACCACAGCCGACAATGCAACCGGTGTAACCGACTATATCGACTATGAAATAGAATCGCTCAAATTGGCCAAAGGAGCTTCTACAACAACCCCATTAAAATGGTATATGCCACACAATGAGGCCGGAAATGGCACAAGGCCAAATAATCCTGCCGCAAATGCCACATATATTGAAGTAGATGGAATACGCCGTCTTGACTTTATGGACACCGCCTATAAGGTGTATCCCGGAACAGATGAAGAGGGGGTTACATCTTATGTAAACCTGAAAAACTTTAACGTTAAAGCCGATTATCAATATAATTTCTCAATGAATATTACTGATGACGGGTTGAAGTATGATGGGAACAATAATGTGACCGATAAAACGACTGCCACCACCGGAGTGGATAAAGTAAAGTTGCCATATAACTCAAATTGTTATATGATTCACCCTCTTGGCTCAAGATCGACAAATGGCACGTTGTATGAACTCCCAATCAATCGCATAAATGAATATTGGGGCTCAACATACGGCATAAATGATGCCTCAATGCAAGTTGACGCCAATACACAATGGGAAGCCTATGTAATTTGGCAAGATATTAATAAACGAGCAATCTACTTTGCCGATAAAGATGGAAATGTTAATACAACATCAACAGTATATTCCGGAACTGGTGTAACTCCTATATATTTTAAATTAGCTAATCAATCATCGACAAATACCTCACAAACGTATGGTAATATATTGATTGGCGTCAGAAAGAAAGGATCAACAACCTGCCTATGGAGTTGGCACTTGTGGATTACAGACTATAATCCCGATGCAGCATTGCCTTATTCTGTGGCAAAAAATGTCAAGTCAAGTACAACTAATGCTATGTTCCAGTATGGTGGAAATATTGATTTACAACATGTAGATATCGGGAATGTTCAACATTACACGAATAATAAATTTGCTTATTGGGCTAATTTTACGACATCTCATGCCGCATGGAATACTGCTGGCGGAATTTATTATAATTCCTGGATAATGGATAGAAACATAGGTGCTCAAGATCTAAATGGTTGGGACGCTGATATGACAACCGATTTCGCTAGAACTCAAGGATTTGGACTGTATTATCAATTTGGTCGTAAAGATCCATTCCCATATTCTCAATACAACAAAGATGGAGTAACAACATCAGTCACTGCTGATCGCAAGGTTTATAACATTAATGGGACTGCAATATTATGGAATTATTCATCATCAACAACAACTCGCACAATAAAGGAAGGTATTCAAAATCCAAATATGTTTTATGCGACCGGCGTAGATTGGTGTAAAGCATCAAACGCAAATGTATGGAATCACCCTAAAACTATAAGCCGTAGAAGCAAATCAGTGTTTGACCCATGTCCTCCAGGATGGTGCATTCCGACTTTTGATGCATTTGAGTTTTTTACATTTAATCCGTCATATAGTAATTTTGCAAAGAATTCTTATGGACACAATTATATCTACGGATATTATAACAATTACGACTACGGAAATAGTGACAAACTTTGTCCTTGTCTTAATGTTTTCTTAGCTACAAATTCTGCGAATGGATCAATTTATTATAATAGTCCTAAAAACACTACTCACGTTATATTATGGAGTACCGGTGTTTCGCCAGCTACCACTCAATCGTTATATATAGTTTATCCCTTACAAGGAGTTTTGTCAGCATATGATAACGGATTTTCAAACTTTAGCAAGAATTGCTTGTGGTTATCAGAGCCATTTGTTAACGATAGCGGTGCCGGAGGGTTAATTGAGTTTAATGTATTCTCTGGCGGATCTTTGCTATATAATAAAACTACAGCTAACGGAGACGGATCTACTCGTACTCAGACAATAACTTCAACAAGTGTTACAAACAATGTTGAAAGTAGTAATAAAGGGTATTTTAATATATATCCTGGGGCTGCGTCTCATGTTGGATATGTGAGGTCTCGTGGACAAAATATCCGTTGTATCCAAGTTCCAGATGGTGATACTCCAAAATTCTACGAAGAAGGGAATTAACACTAATCCCCTCAAAAATATTGAGCGCTGCTACGTAATGTAGTGGCGCTTTTTTGTTGTTTTAGTCATGGAACATAAAGACATAATCTTATTTTGATTTTGACATAAGAACACAAAAACATATTCTTTTAAGTTTTAGACATAAGAACATAAAGACATATTTCTTTTTTGTTTTTGACATAAGAACACAATGACATAATTCTTTTAGTTTCTGACATAAGAACACAAAGACATATTCTTTTTTTGTTTTCTGACATAAGAACAAAATGACATAATTTTTTTTAGTTTCTGACATAAGAACATAAAGACATACTCTTTTTGTTTCAGACATAACAGCCTAAATCTTCTGTTCTTATGTTCTTTTGTCTTAAAATTAGACATAAGTACATAAAGACATAATTTTGTTCTGAAAAACCTGTTCTTCTGTTCTTTTGTCTCTAAAAACGTTCTTCTGTCTTTAAAACATTTGCGGGGGAATTTAAAATGCGTTATTTTTGCAGAGTATGAAAACGACGTATTTGACATTAGTTTTGATGGTGATCTTGTCGGCGTGTGGCGGTGGTAAACCGAGCGATGCCGAGTCATCGCCAAGTGAGCTTAATCCCACCGATGCGCTGGCCCACAATGTGGCCACCTATTGGAATGAATTTGACTTTAGCGACACCACCTGGCTTGAGAGGCCACGACAGGAGTTTGAGCAAGTATATGCCCAATGGATTGACATGGCCGTAGTGATGTATAGACAAACGGGCAAGAGTGACGGTGCGGCCGAAGTGGTGAAGCGTGCAGCGACCAACGAGCGCATGTTGTCGCGATTTATGGAGATGACCGATAAATGTCTGCGCGACCCCAACTCGCCATGGCGCTGCGAGGAATTATATATACCCATGCTTGAGCAGGCCATCAACCTGCCCATCGATGAGCTTCAGAAGGGTAAATATAAAGCCCGTCTTGACATTGCTATAATGAATCGTCAAGGGAGCAAAGCAAATGATTTTGCATTTGTGACTGAGCAAGGCACGAAAGGGCATCTCTATGAGAGCAATCCACGTAACACGTTGCTCTACTTTTTTAATCCCGGCTGTAATGACTGTGAGCGTGTGAGCGAAATAATAGCCAATGACGTTAACATCAACCATCTCATCTCAACCAACAGGCTGAGGGTGCTTGCAGTGTATCCCGACGAGGATTTGCAAGAGTGGAAGAAGCATCGTGGGAAAAATCCGCCACAATGGGTGACTGCTCGCATCGTTGATGAAAACGAGCGGGACAAATATGATCTTCCGGCCATTCCAAATCTTTATTTGCTCGACAGCGCAATGACGGTTGTGTTGAAAGATGCCGATGTTGAAGAAATCGTGTGCCGACTTGCCGAGTGATTGGGCGTGGCACACGAGATAGAATTGTGCTATGATTATCGTTCACCCCAGCGCGAGCGCAATGGGTAACGATTGGAGTGCAATAATAGTCGCAACGAGGTGCTGTAGGTGCAATAACACCATATCCAGTTGATTAATACGGATAGTTTGTTGCGCATTCCCAGAATGGAAATGAGGTGAATGAACATCCATGTGAGCCATGCCGGACGGCCATAGAGGTGGAAGTGTTTGAGGTCAACCACAGCACGATTGCGTCCCACAGTGGCCATTGATCCCTTGTCGTTATATTTGAATTTGCGAGAGAAGTCGCCATGATTGAGATTGGAGGCAAGATTCACGGCCGATTGTATTGCAACCTGAGCGAGTTGAGGGTGTCCTTTGGGATACTCATCGTTCATCATCAATGCAATGTCGCCCAACACAAACACGTCGTCAACACCTTGCAATCGGTTGTATTCGTCAACAATGAATCGGTTTCCGGGTCCGCGATTGACTTCAGCACCGGTTATTTGCATAGGCTCGCCTGTGACACCGGCAGTCCATATAACCATTTCGGCATATATCGTCTCGCCATCGGCAAAAGTGACTACGTTATCGACATAGGAAGTCATGGTTTTCTGCAATCGCACGTTAACCATGAGATGACCCAAATAGTCATAGGCCTCACGCGAGGCAGTCTCGCTCATTGTGCGAAGCAATCGGTCGGTGCCCTCAACGAGAGTGATGCTCAAGTCGTCGAGTTGAATGTCGGGGTATTCGCGTTGAAGAATGTATCGTTTCATCTCGCCTATTGCTCCAGCAATCTCCACACCCGTAGGACCACCACCGATCACCACAAAGCTCAATAGCTTGCGGCGCTCTTCGGGGTCGGTGCAAAGACTTGCACGCTCAAGTCGGTCGAGGATTTCATTGCGACAACGTATCGCCTCGGGGGTGCTTTTGAGAGTGAATACATACTTGTAGAGGTCGCTCATACCAAAGAAGTTGTTGGTAGTCCCGGCCGCAATCACAAGTTTGTCGTAACTGATTGTTTCAAACTGCGTGGTCACCGTCTTTGCCACTACATCAATGGTTTTCACTTCACCCATCTTGTAATGTGCCCCTTTGACACTACCTTTGCGCATTTCGCGACGAAACGGGAATGAAATGCTACCTGGATCAAGGCCAGAAGAAGCAATCTGATAAAACAACGGAGGAAAACTATGATAGTTGTTGCGGTCAACCAATGTCACATCAAAACGTGTTTTGTCGAGCTTTTTCACCAAATTCAGGCCGGCAAAACCTCCACCAATCACAACAATACGCTCTTTATTTGTACCCATAGGAATAAAATATTTATTGTAAAACAACTGCACAATCACACTTGTTTTTAAAGTGAATTGCAAATTTAGCTAATTGTTTGCACATGTATGTGGTCATTATAGCAGATTTATAAGACTAAATAGAGGTTAATCTATTAAAAATGCGTGCAAAGATGCTTGTCAATTGGTATTATTACCTTATTTTTGTCAAATAATTACGCAAAAGCAAAAAATCATCACAATGACAGGCTTGAAAAAAATATTCATATTGCTCATTACACTCTGCGGCACATTTGCCGTAAATGCCCAAATAAATACCGACCAAGTGATGCGCATCGGTCGCAATGCGCTCTACTTTGAGGACTATATGCTCTCTATTCAATATTTCAACCAGGTGATACAAGCCAAGCCCTATCTGGCTCAGCCCTATTTTTATCGTGCAATAGCCAAACTGAGTCTCGAGGACTATTTGGGCGCCGAAGAAGATGCCTCAACAGCGATTGAGCACAATCCATTTATCACCGATGCCTATGAATTGCGTGGTGTGGCACGTCAAAATCTGGGCAAACACCGCGAAGCAATTGCCGACTATGAAAAAGCATTGTCGATGCTACCCGAAAATCGTGGCATTCAATTCAATAAAGCTCTTGCCGAAGAGGAAATCAAAGACTACGAAAGCGCCGAAAAATCATTTGCCGCATTGCTTAAAGCACACCCTGGATTTGACAACGGGTATATTGGTCGTGCCAAGCTGAGACTATCGACCGGCGATACAATAAACGCACTACAAGACCTAAACCGCGCCATTGAAATCAATAAAAATGCGACTAATGCCTATGTGTTGCGTGCCGATATTTCCATCAAGCACAACAAAGACTTCCAAAGCGCTCTGAATGACATGAATGAAGCGATAAAACTACAGCCTAAATATGCCGGTTTCTTTATCAACAGAGCATTCATGCGCTACAACCTCGACGATTATTTCGGAGCAATGGCCGACTATGACTATGCCATTCAACTTGAGCCACTCAACACCATAGCACTTTTCAACAGAGGATTGCTCAGAGCCGAAGTTCACGATAACAACAAAGCAATTGAGGACTTTTCAAAGGTCCTGTCGCTAAATCGCGATGACTATCGTGCACTCTATAATCGTGCGATGCTCTATCGTGACATCAACGATAATAAAAATGCCATCGCCGATATCAACCGTGTCATTGAGGCCTATCCATCGTTTGCGGGTGCCTATTTTCTGCGTTATGAAATATATCGACAAAGTGGCGATTTGCGCAATGCCGATAAAGACTATAAAAAATCAATGGCGTTGGCTAAGACTCCGGTGAAATCCAACAATGAGGATTCTTCGACGGGTGATTCAGGCAACGAGAACGAAAATAACACCGGCAATGAGCCTCAAGAGGTTGTTGCCAATCGTTTCACATCGCTTCTCACAATTGAGACAGAGACCGACGTAGAAAAAGAGTATCATAACAAAAGTATTCGTGGACGCGTTCAAGATCGTGATATGTCCATTGAAATCGAACCCATGTTTGCCCTATCCTACTACTCCTCACCCACTCAGCTCAAAGAAAACACCTACTACGTGAAAGAGGCCGAGGATTTAAATGCAACTCGCATATTACGATTTATTCTCATGGTTACAAATCATGAGCCTCAACTCAACGATGAAGATGCAATAAAGCGACATTTTGAATCGATAGAATATTATAACTCCTACATAGCAACACATCAACCACGCGCTATTGACCATTTTGGGCGTGCAATGGACTTTATAACCATTCACAATTATAGTGCTGCTATCGCCGACCTCAATAGGGCGATTGAATTGACACCCGACTTTACGCTTGCCTACCTAATGCGCGCATATTCTCGTGCACAAAACACCAAAGTCGAGCAGTTCTCAACCGACAATGAGTCGATCAACTCGGCTGCCGCAGCTCAATTGGCGTCACAAAAGGCCAAAATGGCATCATCAGAGATTTTGGCCGACCTTGACAAAGTAATATCACTATCGCCTCGCATGGCGATTGCCCATTACAACAAAGGTTGTATCCTTGCTCAAATGCAGGACTATACCTCGGCTTTGAGCGCATTTTCGGCTGCAATAGAAATTAAACCCGACATGGGAGAGGCTTTTTACAATAGAGGCTATGTGTATCTGAAACTTGGCAATAAAGATGCCGGCATTAACGACCTTAGCAAGGCAGGAGAGCTCGGCATCATTCCGTCATACAATCTGCTCAAACGCATGACTCGATAAACGTTCTATCATGCGAAACAATTGAGGGCATAATAAATGGCAACAATGCTACAAATGCCCCAGATTTTGAAATTCTGCAAATTTTCATTAATCTTTTTGCCGATTGCAGAGATAAATTTGCTAACTTTGGGGTATTGAATAATAATTTTAATTCTATATACCATTATGCTAACTCAACAAGACTTAAAAACTCTCGAAGAGAAAGGTATTTCTCAAGAAGAACTTAATGCTCAAATTGAGCGATTCAAGACCGGTTTTCCCTACCTCAAGCTTGCCGGGTCGGCCACAATTGGCGCCGGGATTATGCGCTTGACACCAGAGGAGCAAAATCGTGCCATTGAACGTTGGAAACAATTCCTGAATGATGGAGGCGAAGTGTGTAAGTTTGTCCCTGCATCGGGCGCGGCATCTCGCATGTTTAAGGCTTTGTTTTCATTTGTTGATGGAGAAGATGATATTCCGGCAGAAGGGTCAGACGTGGCCGAACTTGTAGATAACATTCACAATCTTGCATTCTATGGCGAACTTGACGACTTGTGTCGCGAAGTATATCATAAGAGTGTAGATGAACTCATTGACGATCATCGCATCAAAGATGTTATTAATGCCATTATATCCCCCAATGGATTGAACTATGGAAATCTGCCCAAAGGGTTGCTCACATTCCACAAATACAACAATTCAACACGCACTCCGGTTGAAGAACAACTTGTGGAAGGCGCTCAAACAGCAGCCCAAAGCAATGGCATTGTAAATCTACACTTTACTGTATCAACTAATCATCGCAAGCTATTTGAACAAAAACTCAATGCCGTTGTTCCCGACTGCGAACAACGCATGGGCGTGAAATTCAATATATCTATGTCGGAACAAAAACCATCGACCGACACAGTTGCTGTTAACCCCGACAATACTCTATTTAAGGACAATGACACATTGGTGTTTAGACCCGGCGGACATGGTGCACTAATTGAAAACCTCAATGACATTGATGCAGCCGTAGTATTTATCAAAAATATTGATAACGTTGTTCCCGATTCGCGTCGAGCAGCAACTCTACAATATAAGCAAGTCATTGCCGGATATCTCATTGAAGTGCACGACATGATTGAAAAATACCTCAAACTTATTGAATCGGGTAATTACGACATGGAAAAAGTGCGCGATATGATTGCATTCTTGCACCAAGTTCTTAACGTGCGCGATGAAAAAATGAAAACTCTTGAAGATGCCGAACTCGTTCTATTCATCAAGAACAAACTCAATCGCCCTCTACGCGTGTGTGGAATGGTGAAGAATGAAGGAGAACCCGGAGGAGGCCCATACATTGCATACAATCAAGACGGCTCATCATCTCCTCAAATTCTTGAAAGCCACCAAATCGATCCTAAAAATGAAGCCTATAAAGCAATGGTTGCTCAGGCTACTCACTTCAACCCGGTTGACCTCGTGTGCTACATTAAAGACATTAATGGAAACAAATTTAATTTGCCTCAATATGTTGATGCCGCCACAGGTTTCATCTCTTCAAAATCACTTCATGGCAAAGAATTGAGAGCCCTTGAATTGCCGGGCTTGTGGAACGGAGCTATGAGCGATTGGAACACAGTGTTTGTTGAAGTGCCCATTGAAACATTTAATCCGGTGAAAACCGTCAACGACTTGTTGCGTGCAGCTCACCAACAATAAACACGTCACAACAAAGTGTCTTTTAGAACTACCTAATAACGAGCCGGCGCTGCATCACTGCAACGCCGGCTCTCTTTTACACTATACTTAAATATTGCTGATTAGGGGTTTCTTAAATTATTTGTCACCTTTGGGACATTGTCCTTGCTGAGAACAATGTTGTTTCATTTTTCCGCATTTATGGTTGTGGCGTGGCATACGTCCTTGTTTTGGCCCTTGCTTTACTACCATATTCTCAAGATATTGTACATATTGCTCGGGAGTGAGTATCGCTTTGATTTCAGCAAGATGCTTTGCCTTTGCAGCTTGAGCCATAGAGTCACGATGTGCACGTTGTTTTTTGCGATCACACTTATTTTCTTTACAATTGGCCTTCAATGCCTTGATTTTCTCTTTTTGCTCGGGAGTGAGATTCAAGCCGTCAAATGGGCATGGAGCCTGCATTTGCTTTCCACACTTTTGGGCCTTATCACATTTTTCTTTTACACACTGAGATTTATCACATTGTTTCTCTTGAGCCGATGCAGAAAATGAAACCATCGAAAAAGCAACGACCATTATACTCCAAATTACCTTTTTCATTGTTTTAAATTTTAGTTATTGCTAATTTATTATTTAATCATTTATGCGAGATTAATCTGCTTGTGTTTATGACATCAACAACAGCAAATGGTTTAAAGCACAATGAAAAATCAAGAATATTTAACTTTTATACAAAAATGCAACCTCAACCATTCATTTTTACTGCATTTTTTCAACATTTCGTGCTTTTCTCAATCAAAATACTACTATTTCTAATAATTATAGTTATATTTGCAACCTGATTCAACGAACTAAATAAATTAACATAAAATAATCCCATAAAATGTCTGTAGTAAAATTTTATAGAGAAGAGCACCAAGTGCCATTGGAAATGCACAAAGTGCGTGTAGTACAGAAACTTTATCTTCCCACAGTAGAAGACCGTGTTAAATGCTTGCGCGAAGCCGGCAACAATACATTCTTGTTGCAAAACCGCGATGTATTCTTGGATATGTTGACCGACTCAGGCGTTAACGCAATGAGCGACAACCAAGTAGCTGCATCTATGCAAGCCGACGACTCATACGCAGGATCTGAGACTTGCAATAGATTGATTAAAGCATTGAAAACCGTTTTCGGCACTGAATATTTCCTTCCTGCACACCAAGGACGTGCTTGTGAAAACATCTTGGCTGAAACATTCGTAAAGCCCGGAGACGTTGTTCCAATGAACTTCCACTTTACCACAACCAAGGCACACATCACTCGACTTGGTGGACGCGTGGAAGAACTTGTGACAGCCGACGGACTTGATCCTCACAAAGAATTGCCTTTTAAAGGAAACTTTGACATTCCTCGCCTCAAAAAGCTAATTGAAGAAGTAGGCCCTGAACATGTTCCATTTGTGCGTATTGAAGCCGGAACAAACCTCATCGGAGGTCAACCTCTTTCAATGGAAAACATGCTTGAAGTGGCAAAAGTGTGTCGCGAAAACGGAATTATGTCGGTTCTTGATGCATCATTATTGCAAGACAACTTGTACTTCATCAAGACTCGCGAAGAAGCGGCCAAAGGAATGACCATTGCTGAAATCACTCGCAAGATTGCCGACGCAATGGACCTCATTTATTTCTCAAGTCGCAAACTCGGATTCTCTCGCGGTGGTGGTATCGTTTCAAACAACAACGACCTCATTCTCAAGATGAAAGAATTCATTCCATTGTATGAAGGCTTCTTGACCTATGGAGGTATGGAAGTTCGTTCAATGGAAGCAATGGCAGTGGGTCTTCTCGAAACCATGGACGAAGAAATCATCAACCAAGGACCATTGTTTATTGAATATTTGGTAAAAGAGCTTGACAGCTATGGAGTGCCTATGGTTAAACCGGCCGGTGGTCTCGGCGCTCACATTAATGCGACAGAATTCCTTCCTCACATTCCTTCACAACAATATCCTGCCGGAGCTCTTGCTGCCGCATTGTATATTGCCGGAGGTATTCGTGGTATGGAACGCGGTTCAATCTCAGAACAACGCAATCCGGACGGATCTGAAAACTATGCAGAACTTGAATTACTTCGTCTTGCATGCCCACGTCGTGTGTTTACTTTGTCACAAATTAAATATTGCGCCGACCGCGTAAAATGGCTATATGACAATCGTGAACTCGTTGGCGGTCTTAAATGGGTTGACGAACCGGCTGTGTTGCGATTCTTCTTCGGACGCCTTGAAGCCATTGGCGATTGGCAAGAAAAACTCGCTGCGAAATTCCGTGCCGACTTTGGTGACAGTTTATAATTCATTAGATTGTCCATTAAATAACAACAGCGCTTTAGCCTGAGCTAAAGCGCTGTTGTGTTTCTTTGGCATCTCAATTTTATGCCGATAGATGTTCCACAAGAATTTTCACTCCAATGCAAATGAGTATTATACCCCCGGCAATTTCTGCCTTTGATTTATAGCGACACCCGAAAATGTTGCCAATCTTCAATCCGACAACAGAAAACGCAAAGGTTGTTATTCCGATAACTACGGCCGAGGTGACTATATTGACTCCAAGGAATGCAAATGATATTCCTATAGCAAGAGCATCAATACTTGTGGCCACAGCCATTATAAACATCGTTTTTATTGAAAAATCGGGATTAACATTTTCATCATCGGAACAAGCCTCACGTATCATATTGACACCTATCAGGCCGAGCAAAACAAATGCTATCCAATGATCAAAATCGGCAACAACCGAGGCAAAACTCGCACCAAGACAATACCCCACCAATGGCATCAAGGCTTGGAATCCGCCAAACCATACACCGACACTCATTGAATGGCGCATCTTGATTTCTCTCACCGACAAACCTTTGCCGATTGAAACAGCAAATGCGTCCATCGATAGCCCGATTGCAATAAACAATAATTCTATTATACCCATATAAAATTGTTATATCGCACAAAATTACTCATTTTTCAACTATATACAAAATAGCCTACCGAAGGCAATGCTTCGGCAGGCTATTCTATATCTGGAAAAAGAATTATTGAGCTACTTCAGGGTCAAGAATCACAACTCGATAGTTGCCTTGATCAAGTAGGCGTTTCATAAAGTCTTGTACATCTTGAACAGTAATTGAACTTACAACATTTTCCATTCCGTTGAAAGCGTCAACTCCACTCATTTCATAACCAACAATACCATTCAACCAGTTATCGTTTTTCTCGTAACCTTCAGCGATATCTTTGATCATAAATTCTCTGATCTTATTAAGCTCTTCTTCAGTTATATTCTTAGTCATATTGTCAAATTCTGTGGCAATCATACCAAGAACTTTCTCTTTGAGTTCAGGTTTCATTGGGAAATTTGACATCATATAGCAGTTTTGACCAGGCACACGTCCCAAATAGCCACTAGCACCAATTGAATAGACTGCACCTTCTTTTTCACGCACTGTTTCAATGAGGCGAGAAGTGAGAATTTGTCCTGCAACAGATGCCAATCGAGAATCCTTTGCATTATAATCCATGTCACCAAAAGCTATAATAGCTGCCCATGTTTGAGGAGTTTCCATCTTAGCAGTATAGGTGTCGGTAGCTTTACCTTCATGCATACCATAATCGGGGTTGACATTGTATTCAGTGTCACGTGTTGCAACATCAGCTAGGAGCGTTGCAATGTATTGTTCAACGAGAGGACGCAATGAATCAACATCAACATTTCCTACAAATGTGAAAGTGTAATCAGCGGCATTTGACAACATTGCATGAGCCATATCTAGAATTTCTTGACGATTAGCGCCATTGATTGCATCAATACTGATTGCTCTATCGCGTGCCGATTTGTTCAAAGACTCAGCCAAACGTTTTTGGAAAATGTATTGAGGGGAAACTTCTTGATTTTGTAATGCTCCTTTATACATATTTTGAGCAGCAACAAATTCATCTTCATTAATATTGAAACCTGTGAATGTCATATATAACAATTCCATAAGAGTCTGAATATCTTTTGGAGTGCTAAATCCTGACAATGTACGGCTGTCAGTTCCGAATGAATGACGCACTGTTGCTTGTTTGCCTGCTAAATATTTTTGCAAGTCGGCATTTGTGTAATCTCCCAAGCCATATTGTGACAATGCATAAGGCATGAAAATCATGCTATTGGCTTTTTCATCACCAAATATAGACAAACCATTTTTGGCTGACGCATTAAACAAAATTTCATCGTCTTTAAAAGCTGTTTTCTTTACAACAACTTTCACGCCATTAGAAAGAGTCCATTCGATAGTGCCCCATTGCGGATTTTCTTTTTCAGCAACAATCTTACCGGCTGCGGGCAATTCTTTAATGAGAGGTTCTGCTTTCACATTGTCCACATAAGCTTCAATTGTTTCAGCATCAACAGCTTTCAATACTGCATCAAGTTCAGCATCTGTTGGGAACAAGAAACCTTCTTTTTCAGGAAGCAAAGCCACTACAACGCGATTGTCGGGAGTAATCATTTGTTGGAATGCCATGTTCATTGCTTGAACAGGAATTTGTTTAGCCAACATTGTCATAACTTGATATTTGAATTCAATACCTGGAATTGGCTCATTATCTACAAAGTGGCTCACATATTCACGAGCCAATCGAGTTGACTCTTGTTGATTGCGATTTTTATAGGCTGTTTCAAGACGTGAAAGATATTCACTGCGAGCACGTTCATATTCTGTTGCAGTAAATCCACCTCGTTGTGCGCGCAAAACTTCGCGATAAATAGCCTCGAGGACAGGTTTTATATCATTTCCTTTAGCAATACCTGACACAGTAAACGCATCTTTGGTTTTAGCCACAAAGAATTCGCCATATGATGAACTTGCCATAGCAAACGGAGCATCGGGCTTTGACATCATATCATTGAGACGAGAATCTAACATTGAAGTGATCATTGAAGTAGCATAGTTATGAATCATGTACTCCATAGACCCCTTGAGAGAGTCGGGCATTGCATCTTGTTTAAACATTATCTCAATAATAGCATTGCTTTGCTCTTTATCCTTACCAATTGCATAGATTGTGCCTTTATTATCTTCAACAGGATAATAAATACGTTCGGGAGCATTGGCCGGCATTTCAATTGAAGAGAACATCTCTATAATTTTGTTCTCAATGCGTTTAACATCAATATCTCCAACGACGATAATACCTTGTTGATCGGGACGATACCATGTTTCATAGTAATCGCGCAATTCCTTGTGAGGGAAATTATCAACCACTTCCATTGTACCAATAGGCAAACGATAGCCATATCGGCTGCCGGGATATATCACCGGAAGAAGGTTTTCAAGAATACGCATTTGTCCAACCATTGAACGACGCCATTCTTGATGAATCACACCACGTTCTTTCTCAATTTCAGCGCCATCAAGCAACAAGTCATTAGCCCAATCATGAAGGATTAACAAACATGAATCTTGTACGCTTTCACGCTCGGTGGGTACGCTTGAGATATTATAGACTGTTTCGTCAATTGAAGTATAGGCATTCAAATTATATCCAAATTTAACACCAACAGACTCCAACCAAGAAACGATTTGATTGCCGGGGAAGTTTTTTGTTCCATTAAAACACATGTGCTCAAGGAAGTGAGCAAGACCGCGTTGGCTATCTTCTTCAAGGATTGACCCTACTTTTTGAGCAATAAAGAAATCGGCTTGTCCTTTGGGGTACTCATTGTGTCGGATATAATAAGTCAACCCATTAGGTAGCTTTCCTATCACTACATTGGTATCTACCGGGATAGGTGGCAATTGTTGAGCCTTTACAGTCATCGGCATCAACATCATTCCTGCTATGAGCAGAAACAAAAATCTAAATGTTCTTTTCATTTTACTTATTTAATTAATGTGATTATTCTCAAAATTTGTGCAAGTTACACATATTCCATCGGTTTAGACGCGAAAACTTGCCAAAAGTTACATTCAAAATGTAATTTTAAGCAAATTTTAACGCAAATGTCGTGGAAAGCCAAATATTATTGACAATACAACCATGAATATCAATGCCCATGGATAATATAAATATCCAAATGGAGCAGCCGGAGATATTCCGGCTAATGAGGTCGCCAATAGTGTTTGCGCTCCGTAGGGAATGAGGCATTGTGTAATGCACGAGCATGTGTCCAATATACTGGCTGATTTACGGGCATCTACCCCATATTGTTCGGCTATATTTTTTGACAAAGACCCTACCGTAATAATTGCGACAGTATTATTAGCAGTACACACATTCACTATGCTCACCAAAAAAGCAATAGTTGCTTGGGCCCATTTAGGCCCGGAGATGCGCGACGTAACACATTGCAACACATAATTTATTCCTCCCATTGCTTTTATCAGTCCAAGCATTCCGGCCGCCAATAATGTAATTATTATGAGATTACCCATTGAATCAATACCTTGTCCCATATAGGTTGCCAATGACAAGGCCTCATGATTTTGAAATAGAGCAACAACTATTGCCGACACAATACCAAGCACGAGCACAACCGATACATTAATTCCAATCAATGCCGTAACAATTATAACCATATAAGGCAGTATGAGCCAGGCATTAATATCCTCTCCAACGACCAAATTGTTAAATTCTTGTTCTGTGAATATATACACAGCCAACGTAATTAATGCAGCCGGCAATGCTATCCACAAATTGGCCTTAAATTTATCATTCATATTACACCCTTGCGTACGTGTAGCAGCAATTGTCGTATCAGATATGAATGACAAATTATCTCCAAAAAATGCGCCTCCAAGCACCGTTGCCACAAACAACGGGACTTCAGCTCCTGCACTCGTAGCCAAGTCAACGGCCAAAGGTGTTAACGCAACAACTGTCCCTACCGAAGTTCCAATCGATAACGAAATGAAACACGCTGCAATAAAAAGACCGGGGATTATAAATTGGGGCGGAAGGAATTTTAATGTGAGATTAACTGTTGCATCAACAGCTCCAATTTCTTTTGCAAGAGAAGCAAACGCGCCGGCCAATACAAATATCCATACCATGTACATGATATTGGAACTTCCGGCCGCTTTGGAATATTCCTCTATGCGCCGAGCGAGAGGGACTCCCTTATACACAAAAACCGCCCAAACTGAAGATATAACTAATGCCACAGAAATGGGCATTTTATAGAAATCGTTTATCACAAGCGATACGACCAAGTAAAAAAACAAAAAGAAGATTATTGGCGAAATAGCCAATAGCCCTCGTTTGTGAGTGATATTATTCATTCCGGCCATAGCTCGAGGATATACAATAATAGAATTAATAGGGACATAAAAACAGTTACCTTATGCTCTCGTGGGTTCAATTCTCTAAACAATCCGCAATTCAAAAACGACAAACCACTCATTGCAAATTGTATAACCGCCAACGTCAAGCCTACATATAGGCAAACATTAAAATGGCCGATATGCCAAAAGCCCGACATTATATAGGCCAATAGACATATCACTTTGATAATTTCAAAATATTTTTTGTCTCTACTATTACCCATGCTGCAAAATACAAATTTGTGTATAAAAAGAAAGAGTGCTATCTGATTTAGATAACACTCTTTTTACAATGATGTGTCCGAGATGAGATTCGAACTCACACAGCCGAACGGCCACTACCCCCTCAAAGTAGCGTGTCTACCAATTCCACCACCCGGACTTTTAACCATCTTCCCAAAGTATCTTTGAGGATTTTTTGAGCGAAAAACGGGACTCGAACCCGCGACCCCAACCTTGGCAAGGTTGTGCTCTACCAACTGAGCTATTTTCGCATTTTTACCTCGGTAAAGATGATTAAATTATGTCATTGTACTCTTTGAGCGAAAAACGGGACTCGAACCCGCGACCCCAACCTTGGCAAGGTTGTGCTCTACCAACTGAGCTATTTTCGCAATTGCGATGCAAAGGTACGCATTATTTTTTATTCACCAAAACTTTTCCCAACTTTTTTCTAAACTTTTTTCTGCAATATCATTTCTGCACTACCTCTCTACTCTCTAAATTCGTCTAAATCAAAGACAAACGCATAATATTGCGTACTTTTATACATTTTATCTCAAATATCTCACGTTTTTTTGTACCTTTGTCTTTTAAATGGGAACACGTCGCAAAATATTATTTCTAATTGAGTCTTTGGCAGGAGGTGGAGCCGAAAAGGTACTAACCACTTTAGTAAACCACATTGACCCAAAAAAATATGACGTAACCATTTGTAGCGTTGTAAATACAGGGAATTTCCGCAACAATATCCCTAACAACGTTTCCTACTCCTACATAATCCCCAATCCCAATAGTTGTACAAGTCTCTGGTCTCGTATTTGCTATACCCTTAAGTACAAACTTGTATATAAATGGCTTCCTCTAAGTATTGTTTATCGCCTATGGGTCCCCAAAGGAAACGACACCGAAGTTGCATGGGTCGAAGGGTTTGCAACAAAACTATTGGCCCATTCATCAAGCAATTCTCGTAAAATAGCATGGATACATTGTAATTTACAAGACAATCATTGGACTTCAAATATCTACAAGACCCCATCGGAGGAAGCAAATTGCTATGAGGCATTCAAGCTAATCGTTGGAGTTTCAGCATCGGTGACAAATGCGATAAAAAGTATATTTGGAAGAGAAAGCGACACTCTCACAATATACAATCCCATAGATTCAGCCGAGATCCTCAATTTATCACAACAACCGGTTAACGGCTTACAGAAAAATGACAATGCAATACGCATTTGTTCAATTGGCCGATTTGTCTCAATAAAAGCATTTGACCGACTACTCCGTATCACTCGTCAACTCGTTATAGACGGCCACGACGTCAAACTTTGGCTGATTGGCGATGGCCCATTGAGACATGAATACGAGCAATACATTTCCGACAACAACTTGCAGAATCGAGTCACCATATGGGGATTTCAACAAAACCCCTACCCCTATCTTGCCGCCAGCGATATTTTTGTGTGCTCCTCAATCTCAGAAGGCTATAGCACAGCTGTCACAGAGGCATTGATTTTAGGCAAACCGGTTATCACGACTGACTGTAGTGGCATGTCGGAATTGCTTGGAGCAAACGAATATGGTCTAATCACTGAGAACGACGAGGAAGCCCTTCTACTTGGAATCAAGTCGATTCTCAATGACAAAAACTTGCTTGACAACTATTCGCGGCAAGCAAATAAACGAGGTAAAGATTTTTGCATACAACACCTCATTTCACCAATAGAAGCTATATTGTCATGAAAAAGAAGATTTTATTTATGATAAATAGCCTACATGGCGGAGGAGCTGAGAAAGTGTTACAAACAATTCTCAACAACATCAATTTGGCCGAATATGATATAACATTATATAGTGTCAACGAAGATGAGCCTCGCGACAAGTACCCCGAAGGCATCACTATCCGACACATTTTCAAGCAAAAAGCCTCCTCAGCCATTGGTCGTTTTTTCTTGAAACTGACAAACAAATTTAAATTATTCATATACTATCATTTTTCGGCACAGGCATTTTATCGCTTATTTGTGCGAGGCATTTACGACACCGAGGTTGCATTCATTGAAGGATATGCAACTCGCATAATTAGCGGTTCAAACAATAAGAACTCAAAAAAGATTGCTTGGGTACATATAGATTTACACAATTATCATTGGACACCGATTGCCTATCGCAACGATGCAGAGGAAATTGATGTTTACAACAAATTTTCGACAATTGCGTGTGTTTCAAATGACACAAAAGACAATCTAAAACTCAGGTTTCCCTCACTCAACAACGTCATAACAATATATAACCCCATTGACGATCAAGCAATCAGGCAGCACAAAGCAGCAAATCAAGCAAGTCTCCACAATAGGCCCATTCGACTAATATCTTTAGGACGGCTCGTTCACCAAAAAGGATATGACCGACTTCTGCCTATAATAAAACGTTTACATGCTGAGGGACATAATATCCACCTTACAATATTAGGCGATGGAGAAGACCGCCTCTCATTGGAACAATATATCCTCGAGAACAAACTATCAGACGTGATATCTCTTCCCGGATATATCGAAAATCCATATAAAATTATGGCCGAATCAGATATTTTCGTATGCTCTTCTCGAAGTGAAGGATATAGCACGGCAATTACAGAAGCCTTGATACTCGGAATTGCCATAGTAACCACTAAATGCAGCGGGACCTCTGAACTTCTTGGAGACAATGAATTTGGGATTATAACAGAGAACAGCGAAGAGGCTTTATATACCGGAATCGCGTCACTCATTTCATCACCGAATTTGATTGAGTACTACAAGCAACAATCCGCCAAACGGAGTTCATTCTTCTCTCTATCAAATTTAATTGACAACATCAAAGAAATACTATAATACGTTATGTTTATCAAATTATATCTTTGGTTAAAGAAACACCTATTGGGCATTGACATTCGCAAACCACTGGAGATTGCGATTGCCAACGGGTTGAAAATTGGTAAAAACCACAATATCAGAGAAGAAGTCATCATTGATCCCAGCCATTGTTTCCTAATCTCCATTGGAGACAATGTAACAATCGCTCCACGAGCTCACATTTTAGCACATGATGCAAGCACAAAGTATCATTTAGGCTATACTTTAATTGGTCGTGTAACAATTGGGAACAACGTTTTTATTGGCGCCGGCGCCATCATTATGCCAAATGTATCTATTGGAGATAATGTCATTATAGGCGCAGGCTCAGTTGTAAAGCACTCTATTCCGGCAAATTCTGTTGCAGCAGGAAATCCTGCAATCGTGAAATGTTCAACAGAGGAATACCTTGAGAAGCGCCGCCAACAAATGAACAACCATCCATGCTACGATGATTCTTATAAAATCAACGTCATCACACCCGAAAAAAAAGAACAAATGATAAACGAAGTTGACTCTATCGGCTTCATAATTTAATTTTATGAAAATTTCAGTCATCATACCAGTCTATAACGTTAAACCTCATTTGGACAATTGCATTCAGTCCATCCTAAAACAGGATTTTGCCGACTTTGAATGCATTCTGGTTGATGACGGCTCTACCGATGGCAGTAGCGAAATATGCGATTATTGGAGCAGGGCTGATTCACGAATCAAAGTTCTTCACCAAGACAACCAAGGGGTATCGTCAGCCCGAAACACAGGATTAAAAGTAGCAACCGGTGAGTATATTTCGTTTATCGATAGTGATGATTGGGTTGGGAATCATTATCTCAGCGATTTAATTTCTGCTATCGAACAAAACGATAGCGATTTATCGGTAACAGGAATGCGTCTTTTTGGTAAAGAAGGGTCTGACGCTATACAAATCGCACCCGCAACTGACGCCACAATTAAGCTAACCCAAAACGATCTGGACTTATTCGTCGAATTAATGAGTTCAAACCTACTATTTGGCTCAGTAGTAAAACTTTATAAATCATCAATCATCACTCAACACAATATTAGGTTTGACACTAATTGCGATTTTGGGGAAGATTTAAAATTTAATTTGAACTATCTATCCCACATTGCAACAATCTCCACATCGAGTTCTTCATCATATCACTATCGACAAAGCAACGCTCACGATACCCTCTCAACAAAGATAAGGCCAAATCAATTTGACATCGAATATGACCAATGGCACTTATTGCTAAACTTCTTTCAAAGTCGCAATTTATTGAGACATAAGGCACAAGAATATCTTTATTCCCGTCTTTGGGGCATAGTTTACAATGCAATTTTCTGCAATAAAGACCATTGCGACAAATCAATCTCATATTTCAGACGTATTCTATCAATCCCTGAGATTAAAGACCTGAAGCAATGGGAATGTACATTTAATTGCTCTCAATGGATAAAGTTACTAATAACCCATCGAAGCGCATTTGCTTTTTACTGTTTCTTTAAAATCCAACGAAACGCATGAAAGTCATATTATACCCCCACGGCGGAAGCGGAAACCATGGTTGTGAAGCAATCGTTAGAGCAACGCACAAAATTTGCGGGGCTGAGATGGCTTTGTTTTCAAACAATCCACCAGAAGACTGCAAATATCTGCAACAAAACATTTGCAAGATTCACAATGCGCATAGCAAGATAAAACGTTTATCGCTAAAGTATCTCTCTGCATTTGTAAAATATCACATCGGCAAACAACAATATGCATTTAACCACATTGCATTTAGTCCGATTTTCAAAGCCGGGAAAGATGCCGACATTGCGCTTTCGATAGGTGGAGACAACTATTGCTATGGAGCACCGGCTTTGCTTTACTACATCAACCGACAATTATCCCAACAAGGGACAAAACTCATACTATGGGGCTGCTCAATCGAGCCCGACGCAATCGATAGCAATATGCTTGACGATTTGCGCCTATATTCTCACATAATTGCCCGAGAAAGCATTACATTCAGCGCCCTAAAAAATCATGGGCTAAAAAACATATCACTATTGCCCGACCCGGCATTTGTACTTGACAAATGCGACCTACCTCTACCCGATGGATTTATTCCCGGAAACACCGTTGGCATCAACGTGAGTCCGATGATTATCGGTTATGAGAAAAACGATGGTGCAACAATGACCAATTACGTCAACCTCATAAAACACATCATCTCCACAACCGACATGACAGTTGCACTCGTTCCTCATGTGGTGTGGAGTCACAATGATGATCGACGCCCTCTATCAGAGCTATACGACCTATTCAAAGATTCCGGGAGGGTCATCATGATTGACGACCATAATGCCGAAGAATTAAAAGGATATATTGCTCGTTGTCGTTTCTTTATCGCAGCAAGGACTCACGCTTCAATTGCCGCGTACTCCTCTTGCGTTCCCACATTGGTTGTTGGATATTCAGTAAAAGCACGAGGTATCGCTCACGATTTGTTCGGCACTTACGACAACTACGTTATCCCGGTACAATCACTCGCCAATGACAATCATCTCACCAATGCCTTTGAATGGATACAACAAAACGAACAACAAATAAGGCAACATTTGACTGAGTTTATCCCACGATATAGTAACCAAACCTATAACGCAAACAAAATATTGGGATCACTACTATGACAATAGCTCTCTACATCTTAGCCATAATAGCCGTTATTACATTGACATTTTTAGCGGTTGATTTATTTTGCACCTTTCAAACTTGGCAACGTCGCATCGGAATAGGCCGATGGAAAGACCGCAACAAATGGGAAGAAGCCATAACCAATAGAGCAGTTAAATGGTTTCAAAATCCTCCGGTGGTTAGCAAACGAGACAATACTCGTTATATTTTATGGGACAAAATCAACAACAATTACAAAAACAGCACAATTCAGAATTGGCAAACGGCAGGATTGTTACTTGGACTTTCATTCCCGGTCAAAAAGATTGAGCTGACCGAAAGCATAGATGATGCATTAATCGGTTACGTTTATCTAACAAACAACAAAAACCACAACGCAAACGTCTCCGAATTAAACGCAATATATAGCACTATTCTCAGCCTAAAACAAGACAATGGAACTATCCCCTATCGCAAACAACTTCCCAACATTAGATTTGTTGACACCGTAGGTTTGATTTGTCCGTTTCTCGTAAAATACGGCTTAACATTCGCCAATAATGATGCAATCGAACTTGCCAAAGCCCAAATTGGGGAATTCTCGCGTTTTTTGCACCCCATCACAGGGACACCGCCACACGCCTATGACATAAAAAAAGACGTTCCATTGGGCATTTACGATTGGGGACGTGGCATCGGTTGGTACATCCTTGGCATTACCGAATGTTATCGCATTGTTCCATGTGGTGATTTCCACGATTTCCTACAAAAACAAATTTTATCATTGGGTGAATCACTTTTAAAGCATCAACTTCCCTCCGGAGGATTTGCGGCATCACTATTTTGCGAGAATGCGCCAGCCGAAAGTTCAGCTACAGTACTTTGCGGATTATTATTTCAACAATGTTTTGAAATCACCGGCAATGAAAAATACTATAATGCAACCGACCTCGTCATTTCCCAACTCATGAAATTAACTCAACGCAATGGTGCCATTGACATGAGTCAAGGTGACACTAAAGGGATAGGATTATACTCATCCAAATATAGCTATATGCCTTTCACTCAAGGATTAACTTTACTACTTCTTGAACGAGTAAAAAATGCGCACGCTTAACACCATTAAAAATATGGCGTCGGGATTTGGCGTCATGATTGTCTCGATAATCTTGGGATTCATTACCCGCAAGGTTTTCGTTGACAGTATCGGTGTTGAATACCTTGGTCTCAACGGACTGTTGCAAAATATTCTTGGCGTGATGACTTTGATTGAAAGTGGATTTGCCACAAGCGTGATATTCAATCTATACAAGCCCATTGCCAACAATGATCAGCCTCGCATAATAGCACTTCTGCAATTATATCGCAAAGTATATCGCTACATGGCACTTGGTGTTTTTCTATGTGCATTAGCAATATATCCCTTCTTAAACCATCTCATCAAAGATGCTCAGAATTTGGAATACATTTCGGTTGTTTATTTCATCTTCCTATTCAATTCACTCATTCAATATTTCACCGCCTACAAATTGGCGATCATAAATGCCAACCAAAAGAATTATAAACTCACCACAATAAATATCATCTACCAAATAGGACTTAGTTTGGGTAAAATATCTATCCTATATTACACCCAAAGTTATATCCTTTATCTGATTATTGAAGCATGTTTCGGTCTCGGGTACAACCTTGCCATCGTAAGAAAAGCCAACAAACTGTTCCCATATATCGTTACAAAAATCAAATATGAAGTTGAACCCGACGTGAAACAAAACATCAAAACCAACATGAAAGCTCTGTTTTTTCATGCGTTGGGGGGATATTTCATGCACTCGACCGACAATATAATTATTTCATCATTCGTTGGTATAGCCGTTGTGGGGTTATATTCCAACTATACCCTACTCACAGGGCTTGTGAAGTCATTCATTACGCAAATCATGAATAGTTTTTCTGAAAGCGTAGGGAATCTCATAGCATCGGAATCAAACACTAAAATTTATAGCGTATTCCAAACCGTCTTTTTCATTAATTTTATAATTGTATCCATTCCCATAATCATACTATACAACACCCTCACCCCATTCATTGAATGGTGGTTGGGCGCAGAATATCAATTGGGTCATTATATTCTTTGCATAATACTTTTCAACTTCTACGTTGACAATATGCGTAACAGCGCATTGACATTCAAAACAAAGTCAGGCATCTTTGTTCAAGACCGCTTTACACCACTCCTACAAGGCATTATAAACCTTATATTATCTTTAATTTTCGTACATTATTGGGGCCTTTTCGGAGTACTATTAGCCACCGGCATAAGCATCTTATCCATCGGTTTTTGGCAATTTCCAAGGCTCATTTATAAGCACACATTTAAACAACCTCTTAAACGTTATTTTTATAAATACACACTCTATACATTAATCGCATTTGTGACACTCATTTCATCATCTATGATTTGTCAAATCACCCCAATAGCCAATCCACTTTTGAAAGCAATGGGCAATGCTACGATTTCAATTCTATGCATAATAATCATTTACTTCTGTGCATTTAAACATTCACCTCAATATAAATCGCTTTTAACCTACATCAGCAACATTTATCATTCAAACAAATAACACAACCCACGATTGGGCGCATAAAACACGGCCAACAGCCCTAAACAATTCACATTTATCATTAAAATCGCCGATTTAGTCCGTTAAGATTTCACAATCTATTTCACATTCTTTGCGAATTATAATAATATTATATAATTTTGCATAGTTTATTCCTATCGCATTTTGCGCATAGGCCATATTTGTATTGAATAATGAATTTAAAGACCATAAATCTAAAAAATATCCAAACAAAAATACAAGCACGTTGCACATCTTGCGACGCGCCATTTATCTTCCCCCTGAAATATTTAACTACACATTTAATATCAATGAAACGAAACATTCAGAAATTGGTATTAGCAATAATCGCATTAGTTATTGCTATACCCTCTTGGGGTGAAACATCACCTAAACGCGAACATCGTTCGGCATGGATTAGTACCGTTTACCGATTATGTTGGCCCACTACAGCAGGAACAAGTTCTTCTGTTGCATCAGCGCAAAAATCTGAAGCGCTTGCTATTATTGAAAAAATGCATGAAAACAATTTCAACGCATTGTATTTCCAAGTACGCTCACGCAGTGACGCTATGTACAAATCAAGCTATGAGCCATGGTCATCTGACCTCACCGGTTCACGTGGTGCCACTCCGGCTTGGGACCCATTGGAATATTGGGTTGCAGAATGTCACAAACGTGGCATGGAATGCTATGCATGGATTAACCCCTATCGCTACGAATCATCAGCAGGAGCGTGGGGTACTGCTGATTACAGAAAAGACCACCCCGATTGGATTATGGAATACAACAACGCAACAATACTCAACCCCGGCCTTGAAGCAGTGCAACAACGCATTGTTGACATTGTAACAGAAATCATCACCAACTATGACGTTGATGGTATCGTATTTGACGACTATTTCTACCTAAATGGAACTCCCACAGGCTCAGGTTATGACTACAATTTGTGGAAATCATCGGGAACCTCTCTATCTCAAGCCGATTGGCGTCGTGATAACGTGAACACAATGGTGCGCAAAGTATATAATGCCATTCAAGCGAAAAAACCTTATGTAAAATTTGGTATTGGCCCTGCCGGTGTTGCTTATAAATCAGCAGCAAGTTATGGCATCGAAACAAGTTCCATCAGTTCAGCAAGTGATTGGCAATATGATGGTATATACTCCGACCCCTTGCATTGGCTTGGCGAAGCAACAGTTGACTTCGTTTCTCCTCAATTATATTGGAAAATGAATCACTCCACAAACGGTTATGAAAAACTTGCAGCATGGTGGAGTAAAGCATGTGCCAACGTGTTTAAACGTCACTTCTACTCAAGTCACGACCTTGCAACCCTTGGATCGGCAAACACTACTTCAGAATGGGCTGAACGTGGCACCCAAATTCAAGTAAACCGCAATTATGATGGGCTAAATGCTCCCGGTAGCGTATTTTTTGATTCTCGCTATTTCACAACTACATGCCAAGGCTTTGCCGAATACCTTCTTGCCAACAAGTATCAAAACAAAGCCCTTCCTCCGGCTATGACTTGGAAATCGGCAAGTGATCCCGGTGTTGTTACCAACATGGCTCTTTCAGGATCTACACTCTCTTGGACCGGCGTGGACAATATGCGCTATGCGGTGTATGCTGTTCCCAACGGAGTTACACCTGGTTCAGACGTATCATCTGACTACCTCATTGGCAACCCATACTCAACCACATTTGATGTTTCGGGTTACACTTCGGGATACCAATTAGGTGTATCAATCGTTGACCGCAATAGTAACGAATATACTGTTACTTGGCTCGGAAGTGGTTCAATTGTTGAACAACTTCAACAAGTAACAATCCACACTCCAACCGATGGCTCAACCACTGCTGAAACATTCAATTTCACATGGGACGCAATTAGTGGGGCTACTTATACACTTGAAATTTCAACCTCATCTTCGTTCTCCACTATTAACTTCTCAAAAACAACCACATCTACATCTGTTGCCTCTACCGAGTTTAACTTGGCATCAGGTACAAAATACTATTGGAGAGTTAAAGCAGCTAAAGATGGATACGTTGGTTCAACTTCTTATGTAGGTTCATTCACTACTTATTCAAGCGGAAGTTCAAGTGGCGGTGGTGGTACTACTACCGACCTCGTTAAAGACCCTGCGACCTACGCTTCAGTGGGCAACTTCTCAATTGAGAATCTTTGGATTTACTCGGTTAATACCAACAATTTCCCTTCAAGCCTCACATTAAGCAACCGTGGTATGGCCGCTTTAAATGGCAACGTATATATTGCTCAACAGGGTGGCACAATCCTTGAATTTAGCGGTGAGACAGGTGAATTACTTCGCACAATTGCGCTTACAGGGGATTGCAAAACATCTTCAAGTGGCACAAGCCTCTCTTATCCTACCAACGATATATTTGTTGACGGAGCAGGCAACCTTTGCGTGAGCAACCTCACACTTAACGTATCAACTCAACCACTCACAGTGTGCACAGTAAACCTCTCAACAGGAAACACCACTCGCGTATTTGAGTCTTCTTTGACTTCAACCGGACGCATTGACTATGCAGCAGCAATTGGCGATGTCACTACAACCGGCGGGCAAATTTGGGCTGCAGTAGCAAGTGCTAACACCGTTTATAAATGGGAACGCAAATCTACTGGCTCATGGACTGCTTACGGAACTACAATTGCCTCATATTATACCAATAGCTCCACAAGTGCTTCCTCAAATGGTACTGCTCCTCGCATTATGCCCATCTCAAGCACTGAATTTATTCTTGACGGACACAACTCAGCCCCAACACGATATACATTTGTAACATCGGGGACTGCTACACTCTCTGATAGCTTTAAGAACAACACAGTTTGCGCCCCAACACAAGACAACTGGAATGGATTGTGCACTGCAACACTTGGAGGTACTCCCATATTTGCTTATGTGTCACAATACCAAAACACAGCATTCAATATTGTATCAAATCCATCGAACTTTAACTTTGCTCAGATGCAACTATTGTGGACCGTTCCATCAAATGGTTTAGGCAATGCAAGCAACTCATCTGTAACAGCACAACCTGCCGCAATCAGCAATGCCGATGGCTCAGTTACACTATTTGTTTATGCACCATTAAATGGTCTTGCTGCTTACAAGCTGACATCAAGCGCAACAGAAACGCCCAAAGAAAATCTTGAAACCGTTTCATTGACATCTCCATCAAACGGAGCAACAACCACCAATGGTTTTGATTTTGCTTGGAATGCTATTAACGGAGCAACCTACACTATTGAAGTTGCGACAAACACAACATTTACAAATATTGTTGCAACTGCAACTACAACTTCAAGCACCTATTCATCATCAAACTTCAACCTCACAGCCGGCACAACCTACTACTGGCGTGTGAAAGCCGAAAAAGAAGGCTACAACAGCTCAACATCGTCAACATACTCATTCAAGACTGCGACACCCAATCTTGACCCTGTAACTTTGACTTCACCATCAGCTGGAGCAACCGTTGCCAATGGCTTCAACTTTACTTGGAGCGCAATCTCTGGTGCAACATACACACTTGAGATTTCAAAATCAGCATCATTCTCTTCTGTTGATTACAGAGCTACAACATCAGCGACATCTTATTCATCTAATAACTTCTCTCTTGCTGCTAATACCACTTACTATTGGAGAGTTACAGCAGCAGTGAGCGGATACAATAGCTCAACTACCGACCCACAAGCATTTACAACCCCAATGGAAACATTGGCATCAGTAACACTCAATAGTCCTGTTGGTGGTGCTACTGTAGCCGAATCATTCAATTTCTCTTGGAGCGCTATCTCAGGTGCAACTTTCACAGTAGAAGTTTCAGCCCTCGCCTCTTTTGCGACAATAATGTACTCAATCGAAACTACATCTAACACTCTTGCATCATCTAATTTGGACCTTACAGCCAACACGACCTATTATTGGCGCGTAAAAGCTGAAAAAGATGGTTACAATAGCTCTATATCGGCTGTGGAATCATTCAAAACACCAGCTTCGTCAAGTGGTCCTATCGAAACACCTGCTCAACCTGACGGTGGTACCTACGACATCAAATCAGGATTGAAGATTGAAAACCTTTGGATTACATCAGTTGCTACATCAAATCTACACGAAAAACTTGTAGGCAACGACAAACGTGGTATGGCTGCTTACAATGGAAACGTGTATATTTCTTTACGTGAAAATGGAGCCGGATACTTACTTGAGTACAATGGTTCTACCGGTGAGTATATCAGAACAATTACCCTCACAGGGGACTATCTAACCACTTCAAGTGGCAATGCCAATGGATATTGTTGTAACGATGTATTTGTTGACGGTGGAGGAAATCTTTGTGTAAGCAACATGATTACTTCTCAAAACACCACCAACGAACTCACCATTTGCTCTGTTGATATCAACACAGGTGCTACTACTCGCATTTTTGAATCGGGCCTTGCATTGTCAAGCAGTTGGAGATCATACACTCTTCGTTTTGACTACTGTAGCGCTTATGGCGACTTGACTAAAACCGGAGCAAAAGTGTATGCTGCAGCTGCTGCCGCATCTTATAGCACGTCTTGGAATAATCGTTATGACTACCGTAAACGCGTCTATTGTTGGACAAGAAATTCTACCGGAACATGGACAATGGTTTATCGTGAAGTTAACTCATTCTACCCCACTTCTCAAACAACATCATTTGGTAATGCTCCTCGCGTAATGCCTATAGACGACACCAGAATTATCGTTGACGGATCAACATCATACCCATCACTTTACTCTTATGGTAGTTCTTCGGCTATTATGACCGATAACTTTGAGTCAAATTCATCAATTAAGCCAGAAGGTATCATGGGAGCCGGTATGTGTGTAGCTGAAATTGCTGAAAAGCCATTATATATCTACGCATTCAATGATAACACCGCCGACTACTTTGACTTCGCAATTGTACACAATCCCGACAACTTCAATTTTGCATCAATGGAATTGTTGTGGCGAGTACCTCAATATGGTCTTGGTAACACAAGTAACGAATATGTTTCGGCAATACCTGCAACAATCAACAATGCCGATGGCTCTCTAACACTATTTGTCTATGTTCCGAGAAATGGTCTTGCCGCATATCGCATCTCTGATGCCAATGCCAACGCTATTGAAGACATCGAACTTGACTTTAACGATACCGCAATCAAAGTAATCAATCGTGTTGCATACGTTTCTGAACAAGCCGACGTTATCAACGTATATTCTGCAGCAGGTACACTTGTAGCAAGTGCAAGCAATTGTAACACTATAAATCTTGCGTCACTTCCAGCCGGTGTATATCTCATCTCTGCTCAAAATGGAGACAACTCAATGACACAAAAAGTTGCCATTAAATAAACCATTTAGATTATCATAAGAGACAAGCGATAGCATTCAGTTGTTATCGCTTGTTTTTTGCATTATACCATTTAGTTAAAATTCGCTAAATGCAAAATTATTTCATCTCAACTATTTGCAGAGTCACAAATAATGCCTACCTTTGCACCAGTTTTTCATGGTATTAGATTTAAGGTAAGGAAGTTATTCGTCGCGATGACGAGTAATTTTTTTTTGCACTTATTCCATTCCTACTAAAATTTATACTTACCTTTGTCTTATGGCAACACTTAAAGAAATTTCCGACAATATAATATCAGCACTTAGTCCTAAATATGGGCAAAGAGAAGCTCAATGGATTCTTCGCATTATTTTTGAACAACTGAAGAACTATTCTACAGTTGATTTAATCATACGAAAAGATGAGCCCATTTCTGATTTTATCTCAACAAAGATAAATGCCATTCTTGAACGTCTATTAAATAACGAACCGATACAATACATCTTTTCATCGGCACGTTTTTGTGGGCACACGTTAAAAGTCACACCCGCCACTCTCATTCCTCGACCGGAAACTGAAGAACTTGTTGACTTGATTATAAAAAATCACCCCCAACCTGACTTACGCATTCTTGATGTTGGAACAGGAAGCGGCTGCATTGCATGTGCGCTTGCAAGAGGATTGAAATTCCCAATCATCGATGCTATCGATTTGAGCGAAAAAGCGCTTGATGTCGCACGTGAAAACGCATCTAACTTAAAGGTCAAGATCAATTTTGCAACTCAAGACGCCCTATCTCTCCCCGATGAATCTTCGCCTATATATGATATCATCGTTAGCAACCCTCCATATATCGCCTACAAGGAACAAAGCACAATGCAACCCAATGTATTGAAATATGAGCCCTGGACAGCTTTATTTGTCCCAAATAACGACCCGTTGAAATTCTATCGAGCCATTGCTATATATGGCTCAACGGCTCTTAAACCGGGAGGATATCTCTATTTTGAAATTAACCCCATTTTTTCAACAGAGATGAAAGACCTCATGTTCAGTCTCAACTATGATGACATAAATATTATTCCCGACATGCAAGGGAACAATCGCATTCTATCGGCAATAAAACCTACAACGAGATGAATAAACGCACTATAACTCCCCAAAACGCACTCACGAGGTTGGAAACGCTATGTGCCCGATCAGAGCAATGCACCCATGATATCCGGCAAAAGCTATATAAATGGGGCATCTCATCATCAGATTCTTGCAAAATCATAAAAAGCCTCACCGATAGAAAATTCATTGATGACAACCGCTTTGCCGAAGCCTTTGTTCGCGACAAATTCCGTTTCTCAAAATGGGGACGACTAAAAATCGTCCAAGCCTTATCATTAAAGCATATCCCTCGACACATAATCAATGATGCGCTTGAATTGATTGAGCCCGACGACTATGAATCGGCATTAATTTCCCACATTTCACAAAAAGCAAAAAGCATTGATATGCCTGACTCTTTTGAGGGAAAAACCCGATTATTCCGATTTATGGCATCTCGAGGATTTGAGCCTTCTTTAATTATAAAAATCATCAATAGTCGCAAATGGGCTGGACAAGAATAAAACAATGGGGCAACGACTTGCTCCGCATCATATATCCCGAAGTATGCGAAATATGTGGCACCTCACTTGTTACAGGCGAAAAAATATTATGCCTGAATTGCGACTTAAACATGCCTCGCACAAAAGTCCATAACGACAACTTCAACATCATACACCAACGTCTTGCCGGATCTACCCCCATTAATAAAGCGGCAAGCTTTTTCTACTATTACAAAGAGAGTGATTATGCCACCCTCATTCATCAAGCAAAGTATAATAATCGGCCATATATAGCCTATCACTTGGCCCAAAAGTTTGCCAAAGAACTAATCGGCTCCAATTTTTTTGACGGGATAGACATTATCCTCCCTGTACCCCTACACTTCCTCAAGCTAATAAAACGAGGATATAATCAAAGCGTCGCAATAGCCAAAGGCATTAGCGCCATTACAGCAATTCCAGTCGGAGATAATCTCTATGCCCGACAACAACACTCTACACAAACGCGCAAAAACAGTTATGAGCGTTGGGTTAATGCTCAAGGTATATATGCAGTTAAAAATCCCGAGGAACTCGCCAACAAACATGTGCTCATAATAGATGACGTCATCACCACAGGCGCCACCCTTTTGGCTTGCTGCAATGCCATACATCAAGCAGAGCCAACAGCCACAATTAGCGTCCTATCATTATCAGTTACCCACCTACAATAGCATCTTTTTAACTGTCAACTGCTCTACAACATCTCTATTTGGCATTTTTATAGCTAAATCGTTGGTCATTTTAGATATTTGTTATAACTTTGCCGAAAATAATTACAAAACGCAACTACAATGTTCAGCAAATTTACATTACATCATCATTGTCATCACGTCACAATAACGGAGATGATATAAATGTTATGTAATTTAAATTTGCATTCTAACCATAACTTTTAGTTGACCGATCTCCATAAAAAAGCATTAAGGCGATCGGTCTCTTTTTTAGAAATATACATAAGCAACAAAAATAATGGAAACAAGACTCAGAATAGCGGTACAATCAAAAGGTCGCCTATATGACGAAACAATGGAATTGCTCGGAGAAGCAGGAGTTAAACTAACTGCAGTAAAACGCACACTATTAGTGCCATCTCGCAATTTCCCCGTCGAATTACTATTTCTACGCGATGACGACATTCCACACTCGGTAGCCTCAGGCATAGCCGACATTGGAATCGTCGGGCTAAACGAGGTAATGGAAAAAGACGCCGATGTTGAAATCCTAAAGAATCTCGGCTTCAGTCGATGCCGTCTTTCACTCGCAATACCTCAACGCATCGAGTACAATGGGCTACAATGGTTTAACGGTCGTAAAATTGCAACCTCCTACCCCATTATTCTTGAAAAATTTCTCAAAGAAAACAATATCAGTGCCGACATTCATGTAATCACAGGTTCTGTTGAAATTGCGCCCGGTATAGGCCTTGCCGATGCTATTTTCGACATCGTATCATCAGGATCAACATTGGTCAGCAACAACCTTGTTGAAGTTGAAAAGGTTGTTGAATCTCAAGCCGTTCTCATTTGTTCAAAGAAAGCTCAAATCTCGACTGAAAAACAAGCAATACTCAACGAACTCATGTTCCGTTTTGATGCCGTTAAAGCTGCCGATGGAAAAAAATATATCCTCATGAATGTGCCAAAAGACAAACTCAATGATGTTCTTGCTGAACTTCCCGGTATTAAGAGCCCCACAATTCTGCCTCTTGCCAACGACCAATGGTGTTCAGTACACACCGTTATTGAAGAAAAACGCTTTTGGGAAATCATTGGCCGACTAAGAACGGCAGGAGCCGAAGGCATTCTTGCACTTGACATTGAAAAAATGATTATTTGAGACTAAATCACCATCATGGATATAGTACGCTACCCTCAACGCAATACCTGGCCCTTACTTTGTAAACGAGCAAATAGCAGCTCGGCTCAAGAGGTTACCAAAATTGTCTCCGATATTCTTGACGACGTGCTACAACGCGGAGACCAAGCCATTTTGGAATATGAAGCCCGATTCACAGGAGCCCAACTTGATAATCTGATTGTTTCAGACGATGAAATCGAAGAGGCCGCATCGCTCGTATCGGAGGAATTAAAACAAGCCATTACAATTGCGTTTGAAAATATTTCTCGTTTCCACGAAGCTCAGCTAATGAAGCCTATCGTTGTTGAAACGGCCCCAGGAGTTGTATGCGAACAACGAGCTGTCCCCATTTCAAAGGTTGGGTTATATATCCCCGGAGGAAATTCTCCATTATTCTCAACCGTACTAATGCTCGCAGCACCGGCCCGCATTGCCGGGTGTAAAGAGATTTCACTCTGCACACCTGCGTCTAAAGACGGAAAAGTTCACCCTGCGATTTTATATGCAGCCAAAGTGGCAGGAGTTACTCGCATCTACAAAACCGGAGGAGCTCAAGCTATTGCCGCCATGGCCTTTGGAACAGATACAATCACTCCGGTACACAAGATATTTGGCCCCGGCAATAGATTTGTCATGGAAGCAAAACAACAAGTTTCTAAAGACACAGTTGCGATAGATATGCCTGCCGGACCATCTGAAGTACTTGTAATTGCCGACGATAATGCTCGTGCCGACTTTGTTGCTGCCGATTTTTTGTCTCAAGCCGAACATGGACCTGACAGCCAATCAATTCTGCTCACCACATCGGAGAAATTAATTGAAGAGTTGTCTCAACAACTTGAAAATCTTCTCAACGTGATGCCACGTCGTGACATGATTGAAAAGTCGCTCAGCCACAGTCGCATCATTCTATTAAAAGACCTTGACCAAATAATTGATTTCTCCAATGCCTATGCACCGGAGCATCTCATCATAAATCATAGTGACGCAACTGAGATATGCTCCCGCATAGAAAATGCCGGCTCGGTTTTCGTTGGCCCCTACTCTCCTGAGAGTGCCGGAGACTATGCATCAGGAACCAATCACACCCTCCCTACTTCGGGTTATGCTACTGCTTATAGCGGCGTGAACATTGATAGCTTTTGCAAAAAAATCACTTTCCAAAGACTCAATGAACAGGGTATTGAATCAATTGGTCGCATAGTTGAAATCATGGCTGAGAACGAAGATCTCATTGCCCACAAAATGGCAATGACTCTGCGCATAAATGCAGTCAAAAATAACAAGTAATCCTCACTATGACACTACAAGACTTAGTCCGACCTAATATTTGGGACCTTACTCCCTATACATGTGCTCGCGATGAATTCTCAGGCGAAGCACAAGCTTGGCTTGATGCGAACGAAAATAGTCGCATATTAGGATACAACAGATATCCCGACCCTCTACAAAAACAAGTTAAACAACGAATTGCAGAACTTAGAGGAGTTAACCCTGAGAATATATTTTTGGGAGTAGGCAGTGATGAATGTATTGATATAGCCTATCGTGTATTCTGCCGTTCCGGTATTGACAATGTTGTCGCTATCGAGCCAACCTATGGTATGTATCAAGTGTGCGCACAAGTTAACGACGTTGAGTATCGACGTGCAAAACTCAACGATGATTTCACACTCAATATCGATTCGATAATTGATGCATGTGATAGCAATACCAAAATTGTGTGGATATGCTCACCCAACAACCCGACGGCCAACGCATTTTCAATCCAAGACATAAAAAAAATATGTCAACGTTTTAACGGAATTACCATTGTAGATGAAGCATACATTGACTTCTCCGAAGCAGGATCGATGGTTTCGGCTCTTGAAGAGTTTCCACGGTTGATTGTAATGCAAACATTTTCAAAGGCTTGGGCAAGCGCAGCCATCAGACTTGGCATTGCCTTTGCTTCGACAGAAATCATCGGCATTTTCAACAAAGTAAAATACCCCTACAATATAAGCCTCCTCACACAACAACAAGCGCTTACCGTATTAAACAATGCAGCCCACATAAAACAAGTTGTGGCTGATATAATCACCGCACGCATCAATCTTGCTAAAGAGTTGCTCGCGCTCAAATTGGTAAAGGAAATATACCCTTCTGATGCCAACTTCCTATTAGTGAAAGTAACTGATGCCGATGCGATTTATCAATATTTGTGTCAGTGCGGAGTTGTTGTCAGGAATAGGTCTAAGGTTGCTCTTTGCAACAATTGTCTTCGCATAACAGTGGGCGATGACAACGAAAATAATCTTCTCATAAAAATGCTACAACAATATGACTCAGTCAAATAAGCCTCGCGTACTTTTTATCGATAGAGACGGCACTCTAATTTGTGAGCCACCCATTGATTTTCAAGTAGATTCACTCGAGAAACTTGAGTTAATACCGGGAGCGTTAAGAGCAATGCATTTCATTGCACATAAGTTGCCTTTTAAACTCGTCATGGTAACCAATCAAGACGGATTAGGTACCGATTCATTTCCTGAAGAAACATTTTGGCCTGCACACAACAAAATGCTCAAAACATTTGAGAACGAGGGCGTAACATTTGATGAAATCATTATTGACCGCACATTTGAGCATGAACATGCCCCCACTCGAAAACCGGGGACAGCCCTCCTCACGCATTATCTGACCGGAGATTATGACCTTGAGAACTCTTTTGTTATCGGCGACCGATTGAGTGACGTGCAACTTGCAAAAAACCTCGGTTGTAAAGCAATTCTCTTTCAAGAGCCTAACAAAGCAGCCAACCTATTAGCCGACTCCAACCTTGCCTCAACAGTAGAACTTGCAACATTATCATGGGATAAAATCACCGAATTTCTTCAAGGGGGTTCACGCAAAGCATCGGTCAAACGAGCTACTGCCGAAACCAACATCTCGGTTGAAATTGACCTTGATGGCAATGGTCGTTGCAACATTTCTACCGGTTTGGGATTTTTTGACCATATGCTGGAACAAATTGGCAAGCACGCCGGCATTGACCTATCAATCCAAACAATCGGCGATTTAAACGTTGACGAGCACCACACTATCGAGGACACCGCCATTGCGCTTGGCGACGCACTTAGACAAGCACTCGGCGATAAACGAGGAATTGAACGATATGGATATGTCTTACCTATGGACGACTGTTTGTGTACCGTAGCAATTGATTTTGGTGGACGGCCATGGCTTGTGTGGGACGCACAATTCAATCGTGAATATGTAGGCGACATGCCAACAGAAATGTTCCTACACTTCTTCAAAAGCCTGAGCGATAGTGCACGCATGAACTTGTTCATTCGCGCAGAAGGCCAAAACGAGCATCATAAGATAGAAGGAATATTTAAATCTTTGGCTCGCGCAATAAAAATGGCAATCAAACGTGATATTTATAAATACACTTTGCCTTCAACCAAAGGCACGCTATAATCAATCACTTGACAACTATTATGGAAATCATTCTTGACATTCTATTTCTCATCGGGGGATTAGCATTAATTCTTATCGGGGCCAACTGCCTTACCGATGGTTCTGCCGCTGTTGCAAAAAAATGGGGAGTTAGCGACCTCGTAATTGGTTTAACAATCGTTGCATTGGGAACCTCTGCACCTGAACTCGTTGTAAGTCTCATGTCTTCCTTCAATGGCAGTACCGAGATGGCAATCGGCAATGTTGTTGGTAGTAACATTTTCAATGTGTTAATGATAGTTGGTGTCACAGCCGTTGTGCTCCCTATAAAGGTTGCCAAAACCAATATGACAAATGAAATACCTCTTGTGATACTTTCTGCATTAGCAGTTGTATTCTGCGCCAACGATATGCTCTTAGATGGGGCATCTGAAAACATCTTAAGTCGCATTGATGGAATAATATTGCTCCTATTTTTTGCAATATTTATGCGCTATACATTCTCAATTGCCAAGAATGGGACTTCATCTGATAGTGACGCACCCGTTAAGTCAATGCCAGGATGGAAATCGGCTTTATTTATTTTATTTGGATTAGCAGGTTTAATCTTTGGCGGACAACTGTTTGTTGATGGTGCCAGCAACGTAGCTCGCGCTCTTGGTGCCAGCGAATCACTGATTGGTCTCACCCTCGTAGCAGGCGGAACATCACTGCCTGAACTTGCCACATCGGTAACCGCCGCATTGAAGAAAAATTCAGGTATTGCGATTGGTAACGTCATCGGTAGCAACATATTCAATAGTTTCTTCATTCTTGGCACAAGTGCAACAATTACGCCATTAAAACTTGGAGGTATCACAAATTTTGACATGGCTGTACTTGTTGGTTCTGCATTATTATTCTGGTTTGTGGGTTGGTTTTTCAAGACCCGCACAATCACTCGCATCGAAGGAGCGTTAATGGTTGCGTGCTACATAGCATACACAACCGTCCTCATCATGTCGGCATAAACATTATTCAACAATACACATGATTAAACCCCGCATTTTGTGGGGTTTAATCATTTTAGGCATGTCAGATTATCAATTTTGTTCAAAAGTTTTGATACTCCAATAGAACATCTTCGCAGAAATCTTATTAACTTTACGGCACAATACACATTTATAACGGGAGAAAAATCCGACAATAAAAAACTCACATGAACCGCAAAGGCAAATTATATTTCCGCTACGGAACAATGGGCTCGGCAAAAACCGCGCTACTTCTCACATCGGCCTACAACTTTGAAGAAAGAGGCATGAAATACGTGTGCATGAAGCCAATTATCGACACGAGAGAGGACCGCAACGTGATTAAATCGCGCATTGGCATTGAACGAGAATGCCAATGGATTTATCATGAAACCGACCTATATCAACTTGCACAAGAACTCTTTGAAGAGAATATGGCTGTTATTGATTGGTTTCTTATTGATGAAGCTCAGTTTCTCACACCAGAACAAGTAGATCAACTCGCCCGCATTGTTGACGATTTCGGAAGCAATGTCGTTTGTTACGGACTTCGCACCGATTTTAAATCAAACATGTTTGAAGGCTCTCGTCGTTTATTTGAGATTGCCGACACTATCGATGAAATAAAATCAACTTGTACATGCGGTCGAAAAACCATAATCAATGCTCGTATAGATGCTAATGGTGATTTTGTTGAAGATGGTGCACAAGTTGAAATTGGAGGAGATGACCGATACATTGCCGTATGTCGCAAATGTTGGCGCAACAAACGCATTGAACAAGCATCACGCGACACATTACCTCTATTTAAATAATCTCAAGCAATTGTCTGAAAATTATGATACTTGGTGATATCAACAACTATAACGACATAGTCAATCTAAATCCGCGCCTATTAACAGCATTGAATTGGCTGAAAGAGAACTATAAAACCCGATTCCCCAAAGGTGAAATAATCCTTGAAGAAGGAGCTATCACAGTAAGATGCCAAGAGGTTGCAATGATGCCTCAACAAATGCTTGAAGCTCATCGTAAATACATTGATATTCACGCGCCTCAATCAGAAGAAGAAACAATCGGGTGGTCTTCTATCAACGACCTCAAAAATTGCATCAATCCATACGATGAAAGTCGAGATATTGAGTCTTATGGCGATGCCCCTCAATGCTTGTTGCAAGTTCGTCCGGGACAATTTGCCATATTCTTTCCTAAAGAAGCCCATGCACCCAACATTGGCATCGGCAACCATCGTAAACTATGCATCAAAATTGCGATTGATTAAACCTTAATGTTTACACCTCGTCAAACTAACATTTAACATTTAACATTTAACATTTGCTTATGACTATGAATCGCGTTTTAATATCAGTATTGTTTGTGATTTATTCTTTGAGTTTAATGGCTCAAAGCATCACACTTCCCGACGAGGATATAAAATACAAAATCATGTACAAATGGGGACTTGTCAACACCCAAGCAGGACATGCGACACTCTCTCTTCGCAATAAAGATGGTCGTTATCAGGCCTCTCTTGTTGCACATTCCGAACCATGGGCCGATCGCATTTATCGTGTACGCGACACTCTTTTGTGCACAATGACGCCACAAATAGAGCCTCTTAAATACGAAAAAATTGCACACGAAGATGGCAAATTCACTCACGATATTGTCACATATTCGCGTCAAAACGATATTGTTACAGCCAATTGCGTGCGACACAAACAAAAGGCCGAAGATGAGCCAATAAAAATAGAGAACCGCTCATTAACCGCATCGGGTACAACAGTCGATATGCTAAGTGTGTTCTATTATTTACGCACCCTTGATTTCCCTTCAATGAAAAAAGGGGCTACTTCGACCATTAATATCTTCTCGGGGAAGAAAAAAGAAAAACTCACCATAAAATACAATGGTTATTCCTCGGTTGATATTGACAATAAGTTATACTATGCCTACCATGTCAGCTTCAGATTCACATCTGACAATGGCAAAAAATCTTCTGATGACATTGACACCTGGATATCGGCTGATTCAAAACGCATTCCGATAAAACTCGAAGGTCGATTACCAATTGGCAAAGTCAGATGCTTTTATACTAAATAATCACAAATGAACCGACTACATATTTCGATCCTATTCTCTATTTTAATGATGCTATCCAACTCAATTTCAGCCCAAGATACGACTCAAGTCACGATACGCGTCATTGAAACTTCCGACATACATGGAAATCTTTTCCCCTATGATTTCATCAACCGTAAGGCATGGAATGCAAGCCTTGCCAATATTGACTCATACGTTAAAGCCCAACGCGATTCATTGGGCAATGAAAACGTAATATTACTTGATAATGGCGATATCCTCCAAGGACAACCAACTGTTTATTACTACAACTTTCTCGATACTGCGAGCACCCATATTGTTGCAAGAATGATGAACCACATGGGATATGATGCCGCTTCAGTTGGCAATCATGACATTGAGGCCGGACATGCCGTATATGATCGTTGGTTTAAGCAATGTGATTTCCCTTTTATTGGAGCAAATATCATTAATACAGCTACTGACGAGCCCTACATCAAGCCATACACCATCATAGAACGACTTGGCCTAAAATTTGCCATCTTAGGACTCACTACTCCCGGAATTCCGGCATGGTTGCCTGAAAACTTGTGGAGTGGACTACGTTTTGATGACATGGCCGAGACTGCCCGCAAATGGATTGACATTATACACGACACCGAAAAGCCCGATTTTGTAATAGGACTTTTTCATTCAGGAGTTGACAGCACACGCTCGGCCGGGCCCCTCACCGAAAATGCATCGGAACTCATAGCTCGCAACATACCTGGCTTTGACCTCATTCTTTGCGGACACGACCATCGCCGAGCCAACAAAACTTTTTACAACATTGCAAATGAACAAGTTTCGCTACTCAATCCGGCAAATAACGGGAATCTTGTAGCTGTTGCTACAATCACATTCACCCTCCACGACGGGAAAGTTATCAACAAACAAATCTCCACACAATTGGAGACAATTTCAAAATATACTCCAACCGCTGAATTCAATGAAAAGTTCAACAAAGACAAAGAAATCATTGGACAATTTGTGTCTCAACCCATTGGATACAACCGCAACCCTCTAAAAACACGAGACGCCTACTTCGGTCCATCGGCCTTTGTCGATTTAATTCACACCCTCCAGCTCTCTCTCTCTGGCGCAGAGATTTCCATGGCTGCCCCATTATCATACGATGCGACAATTGATGAAGGCGAAATCAAAATGAGCGACATGTTCAACCTCTACAAATATGAGAACATGTTGTATGTCATGAACCTTTCAGGAAAAGAGATTAAAGATTATCTTGAAATGTCCTACGACCTGTGGATTTCAACTATTAAAACACCCGAAGACCATCTCCTACGTCTCACAGAAAATTCCAATGGAATATTAAAATTTGAGAATCCGACATTCAACTTTGACTCAGCAGCAGGCATCATCTACACCGTAGATGCGACAAAAGAGAAAGGACAACGCATCTCAATCTCATCAATGTCAGATGGCACATCATTTGACCCCGAGCGCATTTATCGTGTTGCAATTAATTCCTATCGAGGCAATGGCGGAGGTAATCTTCTCACTCAAGGAGCAGGTATTCCGGCCGATGAGCTCACAAAAAGAATCACATGGGCAACCGATATTGACTTGCGATTCCATCTAATGAATCTCATTAAGAAATCAGGCACAATCGAGGCCAAACCACTGAACCACTGGAAGTTCATTCCACAAGACATCGTTGCTCCGGCAATTCAACGAGACCGGAAAATCCTTTTTGGGGAATAATCCCTCGAAGCATAGATAGTGAAGATTTGTCAATATTTATGGTCATTTCTGTAAATATGCTGAAGTCTCAATATTTTTGCGTAAATTTGCACTCCAAATGGGACATCACAGCCAGCGATGCAACCCATTGACAATCAATAATTATTAATTTATACCTATTATGGCTCAACAAGAAGAAGTTTTCAAAAAAATCGTTTCACACGCCAAGGAATACGGTTTTGTTTTTCAATCAAGTGAAATTTATGATGGTTTATCTGCCGTTTACGACTATGGTCAAAATGGTGTTGAACTAAAAAACAATATCAAGCGCTATTGGTGGGACGCGATGACTCTACTCAACGAAAACATCGTTGGTATTGACTCTGCAATTTTTATGCACCCAACAATTTGGAAAGCATCAGGACACGTTGATGCATTTAACGACCCTTTAATTGACAACAAAGACTCTAAGAAACGTTATCGTGCCGACGTTCTCATTGAAGAAGAACTAGCAAAAATGGACGATAAAATCGAAAAAGAAGTTGCTAAAGCAGCTAAACGTTTCGGAGAATCATTTGATGAAGCACTTTTCCGTCAAACAAATCCTCGCGTTCAAGAAATTGCAGCTAAACGTGATGCTCTACACGAACGCTTTGCTCAAGCTCTAAACGACAACAATCTTGACGAACTACGTCAAATCATTATCGATCAAGAAATCGTTTGCCCCATCTCAGGTACTAAAAACTGGACCGAAGTGAGACAATTCAACCTCATGTTCAAAACCGAAATGGGTAGTACTGCCGATGGTGCTATGGCAGTTTATTTGCGTCCCGAAACAGCACAAGGTATTTTTGTCAACTACCTCAACGTGCAAAAAACAGGTCGCATGCGTCTGCCTTTTGGTATCGCTCAAATTGGTAAAGCGTTCCGTAATGAGATTGTCGCTCGCCAATTCATCTTCCGCATGCGTGAATTTGAACAAATGGAAATGCAATTCTTTGTACGTCCCGGTGAAGAACTCAAATGGTTTGCAAAATGGAAAGAAACTCGCCTAAAATGGCACAAAGCGCTTGGTCTTGGCGATGAAAAATATCGCTATCACGACCACGATAAACTTGCCCACTATGCCAACGCAGCGACCGACATCGAATTTGAAATGCCTTTTGGGTTCAAAGAAGTTGAAGGTATTCACTCTCGCACCAACTTTGACCTTTCTCAACACGAAAAATATTCAGGAAAGAACATCAAATACTTTGATCCTGAACTCAATGAATCATATGTTCCATACGTAATTGAGACCTCAATCGGTGTTGACCGCATGTTCCTTTCTGTTCTTTGCTCTTCTTATGAAGAACAAAAACTTGAAGGAGGCGACACTCGTGTTGTACTACACCTTCCTGCAGCTCTTGCACCTGTAAAATGTGCCGTGATGCCTCTTGTGAGAAAAGATGGTCTCCCCGAAAAAGCGCGCGAAATCGTTAACGATCTCAAGTTTGACTTCACTACTCACTATGAAGAAAAAGACTCAATTGGAAAACGCTATCGCCGTCAAGATGCAATTGGAACTCCATTCTGTATCACCGTTGACCACCAAACTCTTGAAGATGGCACTGTTACTCTTCGTGAACGTGATTCTATGCAACAAAACCGCGTAGCAATTGCCGATCTTCACAAACTCATACATGACCATGTGAGCTTAAATGCGCTATTGCGTAAACTTGCATAAAATAATCTAAATCAGCTATTAATATGAAAAAGTTAGTATTATTAGGCATAATTGTAGTTGCTGTAATTTTTTGTTTTTCAGGCTGCAGCCAATATAATGGCATGGTAGAAAAAGAACAAGTAGTTGAACAAACTTGGGCTCAAGTTGAGAATCAGTATCAACGTAGAGCCGATTTGATTCCTAACCTTGTAAGCACAGTAAAAGGTTACGCATCTCACGAAAGCAACACTCTTGAGGCCGTAACAAATGCTCGTGCCGGATTGACTAAAGCTTATAACGATGCTAATGCAATTCCTGCGTCCGAAGCAGCAAAATCACAAGATGCGCTCAACAACTTCCAACAAGCACAAGGTGCTCTCAAAGGTGCTCTTGACATTTATGTTAATGCAGTGAGAGAAGCCTACCCCGACTTGAAAGCAAACACTAACTTTCAAGACTTGCAAACTCAACTTGAAGGCACAGAGAATCGCATCTCAACTGAGCGTCAACGATACACCGAAGCGGTAAAAGACTATAACACAACTATTAAAAAATTCCCAGGCAATATCTTTGCATCTATTTTTGGCTTTGACGCAAGACCTCAATTTAAAGCCGAAGAAGGTGCTTCGAAAGCTCCTGTTGTAGAATTTTAATTAACTCTCTGATAATGAAAAAATTTCCATTGATATTAGTTGCAACCATTGTCGCACTCATTTCGTCTTGCGGCATGGACGATGAAAATACGTGGGAAGAATTCCGCGAATGGCGCGAAGCCAACGAACAATGGTTTTATGAGCAACAAAATCGCACAAACAGCGATGGATCGCTCTATTATCAAGCGTTATATCCCGAATGGGATAAAGCCCAATATATTCTCATTCACTACTTCAATGATCGCTCTTTAACTAAAGACAATTTGTCACCATTATTAACAAGCACTGTTGATGTTAAATACATTGGTCGTCTATATAACGACGAACCATTTGATTCTTCTTACAATCTTACGGCTAACGGAGATAGTATTTATCGTCAAAAATGTTATGGTGTTATAGACGGTTGGAAAGTTGCATTGGCTAATATGCACGTAGGAGATAGTTGCGAAGTAATTATTCCTTATGCACTCGGATATGGAGCGTCTGATATGGGTACAATAAAACCATTTTCAGCATTGCACTTCAACATCAAATTAGTTGACATTCCATTCTACGAGGTTGACGTAAACTGATCCCCAAAATACCACTTTATAAAAAACAATGGCGACCCCTTTTGGGTCGCCATTGTTTTTTTCACCGGAATTTCTCTGACTATTTTTGTTGTTTAGATGTATCGCTTGACAATGAATTGTCTCCAATTACAATTTCCAAATTATTCAAATCTCCGGTAATACTACTCATATCTATTTCGGGCAATTCTATATTTCCAAGTGAATCAACATTTCCCAAATAGAAAATATTTCCGTCAATCTTAGATGCTAAATTTCTCCAATACTCTATGTCAATCCCATCAATATTTATTGAATAATCTTTGGACTTAAGGGTTCGTCTCCTCTTCGAAGGACTCACTCGCGTTGATTGTTTGGTTTTCCTTATATCAACGACAAGCACCCAAGAATCAGTATTTTTATCATATTTTGCGATGTAATATTCCATTCGCCTACCTCCATCAACAAAAATCACCTGATAAATCTCCGTGTCAATGCGAGTATATTCTATTGCATTTTCCGATTCTGCAATTATCGCTTCTGTTACCTTTGTGGCGAGTCGTTTATCGGTAAATTTTATAACCTTCGACATTTTATAGACTTGCTTTGTCTCTGGGTCGCGTTTCTCGGTGCAAGTTATACTCACCCCCTGACTCTTCTCAACCTCGGCAACAGCTTTATCTATTTTACCTTGAGCCACAGCCATCAACGTGCTCATCGCCAATAATATTGTCACACTGATTTTATTCATAATATTTTAGTTTTAGGATTATATCATTCTTTATTCTCAAAAATCACATTTCGAACCATCTCTTGAGTTTGCTTATCTTCTATTCCACGAATAACGCACTCAGTAAGCATTTCATCAGTAGAAAAAACGGGGTGATGAATACTTTCAACATAAGCCTCAGCCTGTTTTATCTCAGGCATAATAATATCAAGATCGGTGATTTTCACACCATCTCTCACAATATAACTGCCCTCATAGATTGCATATTCTTGGGGTTGAGACTGTGAATCTATAAATTTAGCGCACATCATGCTCAACACCATCAGTGATGCAGCAATGCTTGCATAATGCCACCAGCGCAAATGGCTCATAACACCACGTCGATGAGACGTTACTGAGCTAACATCATCAGGCATTCCGGCCGCATACCATAGCATCATTGTTCGGTATTGCTCCATATCCTTGGGCAACTCTCTCCGTCTGAAATACTCATACAACATTTGCTCTTGAGCACAAGTTGTTTCACCGGCCATAAAGCGTTCCATCAAATCCCGAACATTTTCATTATTAATATTTTCCTCTCTCATAGTTTTTTATTTAAGAAAAGTTCTCTTACTTTATTTCTCGCTCTTGATAGTTGAACTCGCACGGCTCCATCGGTTGAGCCAATCATCTGCGCAATCTCCGACGTTTCCATACCATCGATGTGCTTCATGCGCAATATTATCTGTTGGCCATCGGGCAATCGTTTTATCAGTGCATTCAACTCGTCAATGCGAGCTTGAGTTGGCTCTTCAGTGTTTAAATCAGAAGTTATAGCTGAAACATCAACTTCATCAAGCGATAACATTCTCATGCGCTTTAAATTGTCAAGACACAGATGTCGAGTTACAACAAACGCAAGAGCATCTAATGAACTATATTCATCAAGTTGTTCTCGCATTCCCCACAATTTTAATAGCGTTTCTTGCGCAATATCATCGGCCTCAGTTTCACTCCCAAGAACCCGATATGCTTGCTTTACCAATTGAGGGCGCAAACGTTTTGCCTGTGTTTCAAACTCTTTTTTGTCCATACTCATTTATAAGACGAGTTACATCTTCAAATGTTACATCTTTTCATTATAAAAATTCGCATGTTCTCAAGTCGGAGTTATATTACCAACCTGTGAACATGCGAAACCTCAAAACTTATATCGCGAGTTTGATCAAATACTATTAATAGCTATTGTTTCTGCCATTTAGGGCATTATATCAATCATCAAGATTGTGAGGTTGTTCTAAACTACGATGAACACGACATGGATTTCCAAATGCGACAACATTCGCCGGAATGTCATGCGTGACAACACTTCCGGCTCCGATTACACAATTATCACCTATTGTCACTCCCGGCAATACCGTTACATTTGCACCAAACCACACATTATTACCCACTGTGATTGGGTGTGCCCATTCAAGGCCTGCATTACGACGTTCCACATCAAGCGGGTGTGTCGCGGTATGAAAGCCACAAGAGGGTCCGATAAACACATTATCGCCAAAAGTAACCTTTGCTCCATCAAGGATCACAAGATTGTGATTTGCAAAGAACGATTCTCCAATCTCAATATTATATCCATAATCGCAATAAAACGGAGATAATATCTCAAACTGTTGCCCTACTTTACCCAATAAACTTTTAAGCACTTGTCGTCGCTTGTCGGGATTATCAGGCGAGATATTATTCAATTCATGGCAACGACACTTACACCATTCTCGCTCTTTTATTAAATCCAAATCATTGTTGGCATCATAAAGCATTCTGGCTTGACATTTCTCTTTTTCAGTCATTGTCATCATTGCTTAAAACGTCCACTTGAGAGCCAATGTAGGATTTAAATACCACCCATCCATTAAAGCAAAATTAGATGAAACCTCCCACTCAGTTCCTACACTTAATTTAAAATCATCATCAGCCCATGGGAATGCGTTGAGGTTTACCCAGAATTGGGGCTCAGCAAGGAATGTCAACAAATGACTTTTTCCATTACCTGAATTGTGACGTTCACGCCAAAAATCCATAAATCCGGTAAAAGAATATCTACCTTGCCCAAAGTGGAGATACCAAGTTGCTGTAAACTGGAAATTATTGGGCGACGGATTGCTGTGAATGTATTTATACATTACACTTGCTGAAAATCCTTTGGTAAAATCTTTGTTATTAAACGTATAAGTCGCACCAGCCAAGTAGCTATCTTTAATGTAGTTTATACCACCATCATACTCTACATGCACCGAGATTGGGACCTTCCAAAATTTAAGTTCTCGAGCCAATTCCCAATAGGCCGAAGCCACTTCATTTTTGGCATAATCCATATCGACAAAGAAGAATGTGCTACCCCATTTATCGGGCTTAAACATTTCGACTGTGGTTGTTAACGAAGGACGTGTTCCAAGTTCATCATACAAATCTCCACCAAAATCATAGTGTAACTGTATATTTTGCGCGTTAATTTGTACAGCAGACACTACTGATAAAACAATCGCAAATAAAATCTTTTTCATACTTCTATATTTTAGGCTTTTTTCTCTTCTATTTTAATTGCAACAACAACTGTCGCAACTCATCACCTTGGCTGGGACGTGGAGCATTGAGGTGTAGCAATTTGCCATTTTTATCATATATCACATATCGAGGAATACTCTGCACATTTAGCATCATAGAAATTTCCTCGGGAGCAATAAATTGGTTATGATTTAATCCGTGTCTAACCAAGGCATTTTTCCATGCTTCGGTATCTTCATCTACTGAGAGTCCAACAAAAACAACGTTATCCACTCCAAGTGTTTTTTCCAATTCTTTCAAAAAGGGTATCTCTCTATTACATGGGGCACACCATGACGCCCAAAAATCAATGACAATGTATTTCCCCTTAAATTCCGACAGTTTGTGAACATTCCCTGCCACATCATGTATTGCCACATCGGGAAGAGGCGCTCCTACTGCAGAATAGGAACTCATTTTAAAGGCATACTCAAGTTGTGCATAATCAGGCCGAGACGATGCAATCATTTTCAACGTATCAAGTCCATTTTCAATACCATTTTCATAATTGTATTGTGACATGAATTGTTTTACAATAATGTCTTCAATTGCATTTCTCAATGCTTGATTCTTCACCTCGGTCTTCACTCGCGCAATACAATCAACAACATTCCCTCCGGTTGCAATATTTAGGGCCACGATCGGAGCTGTTTCTGACAATAAATGAGGTAATGCTTTGTTTTGCTCGACATCTTTGATTGACATGATAGTGAATTCGGCATCTTTGGGGAATACTAACCCACGTCTCTCATATATCTTTTTCAGTTGCGTTGTTGCGCTCACTCGATCAAGATAACCTCGCAATCTCAGATAGTCGGCAACCACTTCGTTTTTTGCGATTTCGGCCACTGAATCGGCATAGTTGGTAATCATGTTAAAAAATGGAGCCTCTCGACCATACTGAGGCAACTTTGTAAATCTTTTATTCAAAAAATCTTGATAATAATTTGTCAAAATTGATTGGTCGCTATCACTTGAAACAAAACGAGTTTCAGCACCGTCATTTACTACATCTATGTGTATCGTCAAATTTGACGGATTGACATAAATGGGAGCATATATCTGTGTACGATTTGAAGATGAATCGGTAATAACACCTATCATATAATAAAACATCGGTGCAGTAGCATCTACTTCAACACTATATGTTTTCCCTCCGTCGGACATATTAACCGGAGCGGGATTTTCGCCACTCATAGCCACATAAAGATCTACCGTTTGCAACGTTCCTTTATTTATATTACCTGTTATCTTAACTTTTGTAGCCGACATTGATAGCGCCATTAACAACGATAACACTACGCCTAAAATTCTTATTTTCATCTCTGCTAATTGTGGTTTATATCAATTGATTTATTTATATAAGGAAATATCTCTTTCTCAAAAATTTCCTTTTTAATAATGCGATAATGCGGATTATAAGAGTCTCTATATGATTGCGAATGGTGCATTACATAGCCTCCGGAAGATAATAATGTATCTATTCTTGATTTATCAACCGCATAATTTTCCAACACGATATTCATTGAATCGATTACATTTGTGATATGTTGCCATTCCTGTGTCCACTGCGACAAGGATATGCCCTGAGCCATATTTGCACTACGAACAAACGCATCTATAAATATGTCTAAAGGGACTAAGCCTTTCACTACATATCCTAAACCCACTCTGACATAATCACCATTTAATCCGGTTGGTTCGTAAGTCATGGGACATACATCATGCCATTGAGCTATTTCTTTTTTGAGATATTGTTTGGCTGACTCTTCATTGGGAATAATGTGTCCCGGACCAAACCGCTCTTGAAAAAAACTTTTATATATATCTTGCAACGTTGCTTTTGGATAAGATGTCACGATGCGATTTACAGCATTAACGACCAACGAGTCGACATCAGTTTGCGCTTGCAATGTAGAGTTTGCAAGTAACATCAATAACAATCCTACCGCACATTTTTTATTATTGACGAGAAAGTATATCAAAATTCTCCACATAAATCTCAGTCACAGTATGCTTTATGGTATTGCGATCCTCCCACGTGCGTGTACGCAATTTTCCCTCAACAAATAGTTTCGTCCCTTTGCGTATATATTTTTCGGCAATTTCAGCGGCTCTATCCCACATTACCAAATTATGCCACTCCGTACGCTCCGGTACCTGTGCACCATTTGCCGTAGTATAGGCCTTTTCTGTTGTTGCCAACGACAAAGAGGCAACAGGTCTCGACTCCACATATCTTATTTCGGGATCACGACCTACATTTCCTACAAGTATTACTTTGTTTACCGACATATAATTGGGAATGTTTCAAATTAAACCGAAGCTTTGAGACCTTTAATCACGGCATTGGTAAAGCCATTGGCTTCCATTGCATTAAGTCCCTTTATTGTTATTCCACCGGGAGTTGTTACTTTATCTATCTCCTCTTCCGGATTATTACCTGTAGCCTCAAGCAATTCAATTGCACCTCGCAAAGTCTGAAGGACATATTCCTTTCCTTGTTGCGGATAAAGGCCCAATTCCACGCCTCCTTCGGTAGCTGCTCTCACATATCTCATAGCATAGGCAATTCCACACGAACACAACGAAGTTGCGGCACCCATCAATCTCTCTTCTATAATTGCTGCCTTGCCAAGCGCATCAAACAAAGATTTAATTTCAGCTACTTGCGAAGGTTGGGCATTCTCACTATGACATACAAACGTCATGCTCTGATGCACAAGTATTGCCGTATTGGGTATTGCTCTAAATATTACCACAGAATCTCCACCGGGAATACAATTGCGTATCTCGTTGATTGTCACACCGGCGGCAATAGACAGAATCATTGTTCTTGTGCTATCGATATATTGAGCAATGTCTCCAAGCACAGTTGATACAAGCCATGGTTTCACAGCCAACAACACCACATCGGCATCTTTTACGATTTCTTTATTGGCCGAAGAAACAGTAACTCGCGGATATTCTTCTTGTAATGCTTGCAACTTCTCCACCGACAAATCGGCAACAGCAATTTCAACGTCAAGCGAACTCACAGCAAGGCCGCGAGCTATTGCGCCACCCATATTTCCGGCTCCAATTATAGCTACTTTCATCGTTCTTTAATATTTTTATGCGTTTAGAGCTTGTTTAAATCTTTTGATAAAATCATCGGCTTGTGCCTTAGTGAGCACAAGTGGAGGGAGCAATCGAATTACATTTGTTCCAGATGCTCCGGTGAACACTTTTTGTTCTTTAATGAGACGTGTTCTCAACTCTTTCACAGGGTAATCAAATTCCATTCCAATCATCAAGCCTTCACCTCTCACCTCTTTTATTTCTGGAATTTGTTTTAGTTGAGCTATTAAATATTCACCCACCTCACGAGCATTCTCAACCAAATTTTCATTCTCAAAAATTTCAAGTACAGCAATTGCAGCGGCACACGCTAAATGATTTCCGCCGAAAGTAGTTCCAAGCTGACCATATACCGGTACAAATTTGGGGCTAATGAGAACTCCACCCATCGGAAATCCGTTGGCTATACCTTTGGCTACTGTAATGATATCGGGGCGAACTCCACTATATTGATGAGCAAAGAAACGACCTGAACGACCATATCCCGATTGTATTTCATCTAAAATCATCACAACACCATATTGATCGCACAAATCTCTTACTCCATTGAGAAACTCAGGCGTTGGAATGCGTATTCCGCCCACACCTTGAATTCCTTCTATAATCACTGCACACACATCGTTCTTCTCAACCTCAGCCTTAACTGCTTCAAGGTCATTTAAAGGCAAGAACGTAACATGATTGTTTGCGTTGATTGGAGCTACAATCTTAGGATTATCAGTAGCTTCCACCGCCAATGATGTGCGACCATGAAAAGCCTTTCCAAATGCCAACACGCGAGACTTTCCGGTATAGAACGACGCCAATTTGAGCGCATTTTCATTTGCCTCAGCACCTGAATTTATCAGGAACAATTGATAATCATCATAGCCCGACACTTTGCCCAACTTTTCGGCCAATCGTTGTTGCAAACCATTTACAACCGAATTGGAATAGAACACAAGTTTTGAAGCCTGTTCATTTAAAGCTTTGAGATAATGAGGGTGGGAATGTCCCACTGATATTACGGCATGACCTCCATATAGGTCAAGATATTCGTTACCTTCGGCATCATATGTATAACATCCTTTTCCTTTTACAATCTCTATATCAAAGAGAGGATACACATCAAATAATTTCATATTTATCACAAATTTAATATTTCCAATACGCAAATTTAGTCATAATATCCCATATCAGTTCAACCATCTAAGAAAATATTATCAATAAAATTTGCAAATGTCGGAGATAGATAATACCTTTGTGATATCAAAATAATATCATTAATCCCCACAACTATGACAACAAACAACAAAAAAGAATTTCAGTACAAAGGTCCTCAACTCAATGGATTTTTAGCCCTATTTTTGTGGCTTTCATTTATTGCATCATCAATAATGATGATAGTCAACGGAGCAAACGACAATACTCCTTGGCTCATAGTCTCAGGAGCCGTGCTAATTGTTGTATTATTCATCGGATTATTTGGGCTTTTCACAGTTGAGCCTAACGAGGCCGTCGTAATGGTGTTTTTTGGCAACTATAAAGGCACATTCACTCGCCATGGCTTCTTTTGGACCAATCCATTCATGTCACGCAAACGCCTTACACTGAGAGCTCGCAACCTTGACGCAGAGCCAATTAAAGTTAACGACAAAGAAGGGAATCCCATACTCATCGGAATGGTAATGGTGTGGAAACTCAAAGACACCTATAAGGCCATGTTTGAAATTGATGCTCAAAGCATTGTCAGCAACACAACAAGTGTGGGCGCAACAGCAGCAATGAGAATGAACGCCTTTGAGAAATATGTGCGCATTCAAAGCGACGCCGCTCTGCGTGAAGTAGCCGGCCATTACGCCTACGACGATAATCAATCGACCGACTCAGACGATGGAGATCTCACCCTTCGTTCAGGTGGAGAAGAAATAAACGACCTACTTGTAGAAAAACTCAATGAACGACTCGCATTTGCCGGCATTGAAGTGCAAGAGGCTCGTCTCAACTACCTCACCTATGCTCCCGAAATCGCAGCCGTAATGTTGCGTCGTCAACAAGCAACAGCAGTTATCGCTGCACGAGAAAAAATTGTTGAAGGTGCCGTTTCAATGGTCAAACTTGCACTTGATCGTCTTAGCGACGAAAACATTGAGCTCGACGATGAAAAACGTGCAGCAATGGTAAGCAATCTGCTTGTCGTATTGTGTGCCGACGAATCGGCTCAACCTGTTATAAACACAGGCACTCTCAACCATTAATCTTCCTCACAATGCCCAACAACGAAAACAGCAATTCTAAAACAAAATCATTTGTCCTACGCATCGATGCCGACACCATGAAAGCAATTGAAGCGTGGGCAGCCGATGAATTTCGTTCAACCAACGGGCAACTACAATGGATTATTGCTGAGGCATTAAAACGTAGCGGCCGAAAGAAGAAATGAACGTTTCACACATTTTCACCGATTAAATTATCGTATCTTGTGCAAATGTCGTACCTTTGCGACTTCGTAACATTTTTTCAACATGAATATAAGATTTACATTACATACAATTCTCTCGTTTTGCATTACTTTCTTACTCTTGTCATGTTCTTCCAACGAGGAACCCAAGCCTGAGAAAAAGCCCACCAAACGCACCATTTTGGTTTATATGGTTGCCAATAACAACCTTGCCAGCTATGCCGAACAAGACTTAAACGAAATGCGCATTGGCGCAAAGACCTATGGTTTTAACGATGGTCGCCTCATCGTTTACCATGCGTCATCGACCGCCGCAACATTAAAGGAAGTAAATGCCGATGCCGAAGGAACCATTACAACACTCAAAAGCTACGAAAACGAGAAAACATATTCAACCGAAGCCGAACGCATGAAGCAAGTCATTGACGACGTAATGAAACTTGCTCCCGCACAAGACTACGGGCTGATATTGTGGAGCCATGCCGATGCTTGGAGAGAAACAGCCAACTCTAAGGCCCTACCCATTAGCAACATGAACATAGCGGCACCATTATCCTTTGGATATGACCGTTCCAAGTCAATGAAAATTTCCACGTTGGCCAACGTTCTTAACAACTATAACTTCAGTTTCATTTATTTTGATTGTTGCCACATGGCAAGTGTTGAAGTTGCCTACGAGCTACGAAATGCGACCGACTACATCGTGGCATCGGGCACAGAGCTTCATGCTTCAGGAATGCCCTACAACGTTAATGTCAAACCATTATTTGAAGACGTGCCCGACTTAGAAGAAGCATGCAACAATACTTTCAATTACTACAATAGTCAGATTGGAATTAGTCGCACTTGCTCTATGTCATTAATCGACACTCGACACATCAATGAATTGGCGCAAGTCTCAAAAGAAATATTTAAAGCCGGAATATTCCCCGAAGGTCTCAACATTCAAAGCTATATAAGACTTCAAGCCGGTTTTAAATATAGCTTCTTAAACGACATGCAACAATACATGCATGCAATCTCGCCCAGCGAGGCTCTATCACAACAATGGGACCTTGCACTTAGCCAAGTCGTTAAATTTAGCGCTTGCACACCCTCGGTATTCAACCAACTTGCAATAAACCATTATTGTGGTATTGGGTGTTACATTGTCAACGACCTCTCAGATGCTTTAGTTGACGGATATAACCAGCAAAGTTGGTGGAAAGATGTTGCATGCCACCACTTCGACAACAATTAAACCAATAATTCATCACACAAAATATGACATCTACATTTTCTCAAGTGGCAGAAGACATAACTGCCGCCAATGACACTACGACAACAACTGCCACTCACACACTAAAAGATTTATCAGCAATCTCAGTTGACGAATTACTTAACAAATTAATTGACGGAGCTATTGATTTCGCCATAAGTTTGACTATCGCCCTAATCGTATTTTTTGTTGGAAAATTCATCATCAACAAAATCCACCGATTTATAGCACGCATAATGGAACGTCGCGAGGTTGAGCAATCTCTTCGCACATTCATTCTCAGTTTCACTAAAATAGTGATGTTGTTTTTATTAATCATCATCGTTATAGGCATTTTAGGTATTGAGACAAGTTCATTCCTTGCTCTATTTGCATCAGCCGGCGTCGCTGTTGGTATGGCATTGAGCGGAACCCTCCAAAACTTTGCCGGCGGTGTATTAATCCTTCTTCTCAAGCCCTATAAAGTTGGTGATTTCATTGAAGCTCAGGGATATTCCGGAACCGTAACCGAAATACAGATATTCCACACAATCATCAACACCGCCGACAACAAATCAATTCTCATTCCTAATGGCGGACTATCAACCGGTAGCATTAACAATGCATCGCGCGAAGATCGCCGACGTGTCGATTGGACTGTATGCATCAACTACGGAAACGATGTTGACAAAGCTCGAGAAGTAATCCTCAACATGCTCCTAAACGACAAGCGAATACTCAGCGAAGATGCTCCTGCTCCCGTGGTATTTCTCAGCAACCTCAACAGTAGTAGCGTTGACCTTTCGGTAAGAGCTTGGGTTAACGGCGAAGACTACTGGGGCGTTTATTTTGATTTTAACGAACGTATCTACAAAGAACTTCCTCAACATGGGCTATCATTCCCCTATCCCCACATGGATGTTTCAATCATAAACAACAAATAATCAACCAAACTCATAACACAACATTTGAGGCGCTCACTTCAAGCGCCTCTTTTTTTATTATAAATAAACTTAATATTACACCTTAATTCAAATTTTATAGTTATTTTTGCATATTAATAGCCATGAGACTTACTTGCCCATCAAAAAGTGCCTTTGAGTTTCAGGCTCAGGCTCATCTGGCTCTCCTCGACTACACCCAGAAGCCCATTATATATATCTGGCAATCAACGCAATATCTCTCTACTCCTCTTTGATTGCATTACTCCCGATTTATTTATATCGGGATTTGAGACTTGATAAAAATAAAAAACAACATAAATGGCAAGTAAATGGAACTACTTACCCCATTCAACAGACGAACAACCATTAGAGACCGAATTGGCACTACGATATGCCAATTGTCGTCCGATTAGCGAGCTACTGGCACAGCGTGGTATTTTTTCATTGGAGGAGGCCGACAAATTCTTCCACCCCTCATTGAAAGATATGCACGACCCGTTCCTCATGCCCGACATGGACAAAGCTGTAGATCGGCTCAATAAAGCCATGGGGTTAAAGGAGAAGATTCTTGTGTATGGCGACTACGATGTTGACGGCACTACTGCCGTAGCACTTGTGTACAAGTACCTACAGAATTTCTACTCCAACATTGATTTTTACATTCCAACCCGCTATGATGAAGGGTATGGAATTTCGACACGTTGTATTGATGAAGCCGCCCAAGATGGAGTCAAGCTCATCATCATTCTTGATTGTGGCATAAAAGCCATTGACGAGATTAAGTACGCAAAAACTAAGGGCATAGATTTTATAATCTGTGACCACCACGTACCTGATGATGAGTTACCCCCGGCCGTAGCAATTCTCAACCCAAAACTTGAGAATAACACATACCCATGCCCACACTTGTCGGGTTGCGGTGTTGGCTACAAATTCATGCAGGCATTCAACATCAGCAATGGCATTTCAAACACAACGCTTGAGGACATGCTTGACCTGGTTGCAGTATCAATTGCAGCCGACATTGTGCCCATGGTTGATGAAAACCGCATCATGACCTATCATGGATTGAAACGTCTGAACACCAATCCAAACATGGGTCTGCGTGCCATCATCAAAATATGCCAATTAACAGGGAAAGAAATCACCATCAGTGACGTAATTTTCAAAATTGGGCCTCGCATCAACGCATCAGGACGCATGCAATGTGGCCGAGACGCCGTTGAATTGCTTGTTGCAAGAGACATATCCGATGCCTACGACAAAGCAAAAGATATCGACCAATACAACAAAGACCGCAAAGAACTCGACAAGCGCATCACCGAAGAAGCCAATGCCATTCTTGAAGCACGTGGAGAGCGCGACTCCGACAAGAAATCTATTGTCATCTACAACAAAGATTGGCACAAAGGAATCATCGGAATCGTAGCGTCTCGCCTCACCGAGTTGTATTACAAACCGTCGGTAGTACTCACACTCACCAATGGTCTTGCAACAGGTTCTTCACGTTCAGTACAAGGATTTGACATTTATAGCGCAGTTGATGCTTCACGCGAATTGCTTGAAAACTTCGGAGGGCACACCTACGCCGTAGGTCTCTCTCTCAAAGAAGAAAACATTCCGGAATTCACTCGACGATTTGAGGAATACGTAGCAGCAAACATACAGCCCAATCAATTAAGACCTCAAATCGACATTGATGCAGAGCTGACGTTTGCCGATATCACTCCCGAATTTGTGAGCCTATTGCGACGATTCAATCCATTTGGTCCCGGCAATAACAAACCCATCTTCTGTACGCGTGGCGTAATTGATTTCGGCACAAGCAAATTGGTTGGTCGCCAATTGGAGCACATAAAACTCGAGCTTGTTGATGATTCTTCAGGGAAAGTGATGAATGGTATTGCTTTTAATATGGCAGAGCATTTTGAGCACATTCACAATCGCAAACCATTTGATATTTGCTACTCAATTGAAGAGAACAAACATCAAAATGCTACGAGTGTAATACAATTGCTCGTAAAAGAGATACGCGTAGCTAAAGACTAATCACATCAATTCCACCCAAAATCATGAGGGAGACCATCAAGGAAATACTCCACGATTATTGGGGTTACGATAGTTTTCGCCCCTTGCAAGAAGACATTATCATGTCGGTCATGCAAGGGCGCGACACTTTAGGGCTATTACCCACCGGCGGAGGCAAGTCCATCACATTTCAAGTTCCGGCAATGGCTCTTGATGGGTTGACACTTGTTGTCACTCCACTCATTGCTCTCATGAAAGACCAAGTTGATAACTTGCGAGCTATCGGTATCAAAGCCATTTACACCCACTCGGGTTTAAGTCGTGCCGAGCACCAATTGGCATTGGACAAATGCCGCTATGGCAAAGTAAAATTATTATACGTATCACCCGAGCGCCTACAATCGAAAACATTCATTGACAACTTGCGCCTGCTGAATGTGAGCCTAATTGTTGTTGATGAAGCCCATTGTATATCACAATGGGGATATGACTTTCGACCGGCCTACCTTCGCATCAACTCGGTTAGAGCTTTATTCCCTAATGCCCCCATACTCGCTTTGACAGCCTCGGCAACACCCGAAGTAGTCGATGACATAATGCTCCGACTCAATTTCAATGGTCGCAACCTCTATTCTCGCAGCTTTTCTCGCGACAATCTGTCCTACATCGTGCGCTATGGCGAGCACAAGGAGTCAATACTCCTGAAAGTGCTTGAAGGGACCAATGGCAGCGCTATCGTATATGTAAGGTCCCGTCGTCGCACAAAAGAAATAGCCGAAATGCTCATTCGTGAGGGGATAAGCGCCGACTTCTATCACGCAGGACTCGCTCCCGAAGACAAAAACGAGAAGCAAAACTTATGGAAAAACAATCAATTTCGCGTAATGGTGGCCACCAATGCCTTTGGAATGGGCATTGACAAACCCGACGTGAGAGTTGTAGTCCATCATGATCTGCCATCGTCTCTTGAAGAATATTACCAAGAAGCTGGACGTGCAGGACGTGACGGACTACCTTCATTTGCAGTTCTACTCGCCTCTAAGCACGACAAATCTACATTATCACGACGCATCTCCGAAAATTTCCCGGAAAAAGATTTCATTAAACGAGTGTATGAACTTGCCGGAAATTTTCTTGACGTAGCAATTGGTTGCGGATATAACGAGGTCTATGAATTCAACTTCAATCTGTTCTGCAAAAGGTTTAACCTACCTCCAATCCCAACACACAGCGCATTGACTCTACTCAGCCAAGCCGGATACATTGATTTCACCGAAGAAATCTCAACTCGTTCAAGAGTAATGATTCTACTCAACAAACAAGAGCTCTACTCATTGCGTCTTGAGCCACAAGTCGACACCGTATTCCAATTATTATTGCGCACCTACACCGGACTGTTTGCCGACTATGTATATATCAACGAAGCATTATTGGCCTCTCGCCTCAAGGCTTCAGAAGAAATTATTTACCAATCATTACTCACACTTTCACGAATGCATGTTTTGCACTACGTCCCACGCAAAACAACTCCATATATTCTATACACCACTTCAAGAGAATTGCCTAAATATGTCACACTATCTAAAAGTGTCTATGAGGAACAGCGCGCAAGACTTGAGCGACGCATTGAGGCAATGAAATCATTCACCTATTCGACAATCAAATGCCGAGTAAACCTGATGCTTGAATATTTTGGCGAAAAGCCAACCAAGACATGCGGAAAATGTGACGTTTGTCGCAGCCAACTAAAAAAGCCGACTACTCAAAGCCAAATTGACAAAATAAAACAGTCAATTTTATATATTATTTCTCAGCCGGGAGAGCACACAATCAACGAGCTGTTTGCAAATATATCAGCCAGTAAAGATGATATATTAGATACGTTGCGCCAACTTGCCGATGAAAGCCTGATCACCATCGCTGAAGGCGTTGTGCGCCACGTAGGGGAATAATAACAACGGGGTTATTCCGTAACTAACTCAAAGGACCAACCATTGATTTTCGTTTTTTTGGCGTCGGCACTAACGGTATAAAACACAACATCATCAACCCAACCCGAATTGGTGTGTACATATTCCGAGAAATAGGTGTATAGAAAAATATGTTCCCTTTCGGTATCGGGGATCTGTATTTTAGACACATTCAAAAAACTATTGACCAATTGATCGCTGTTGTATTGCATTTCCTGTGCAAATTTAGCCCAAGAAGAGGTCGCATCATATTCTTTAAACCAAAACTCTGATTTAACATCTATTGGAGTCTGGTCAAATGGTGAGGGCAACTTGAGATTATCTTCATAAAGCTCATAAAGCTCATAGCGTTTTCCATGAAAAGCAAGAGCCCTACTTATTGGCATGCTGTTTATTGCCACGTTTTTGTTCAACAGAAGGTTTGACATTCCGTTAAACATGGCTGCCATCACTTGTTGCAATTGCTTGATTTTTTCTCCCGATTGTCCATCTGTGGCTTTGATCAGTCTTTCTTCTGTAATTGTTTTTATACTGTCGAGTACTTGCAATCGTGTATTGTATATTTCGTCCCAATTTACGATGTCGAGTATATTGCCAAATTCGTTAGTTTTTAATAATAGCGGAATCCCCTCTGTCTTCTTGGCAATCCAGTTTTGTAATTCATTCGACAAACTATCCCGGTAATACACTTCTGAGTCAGAAGATATGTATTTTAAAATATATCCGTCGGCAGTACTGTCGGTTACTTCAATAGTAAACAATTCTCTACAATTCTTTGTGCATATAGTATCATTGTCTTGTATCTCATAGGTATAGCTTTCGGCTGTGTATTTTAGCTTATCACCTTTAGCCCAGTAAGCAATCAACGTAGCAGTTGAGTCTTGCATGTTAATTTGAGCAAATAGCGGCATTGCCACTATACCTATAAACACTGATAATATAATTCGAAACATGGTCTATTGTTTTTATTAGTAATACCGCAAATTTAGATAAAATCTGCGATAGTTTACACCCGGCAGAATAAAAAACATAAAGAATCCAAATAAAAACGCAATATCCTCTCTGAGATGTACGTGAAATTTGCCGAATTTTGGCACTCTCTACCTCGTTGGTTTTGCCATCTTCACACAATGCGCCCCGAAAAATTCCAAGAAATTTCGGGGCGCACATATATTTATACTATTAGTTTAAGCCTTTATCTTGACTATTTTACAACTTTGAAGACACGATTGCCAACCTTAACGATTATGATGCCCGATGCGTTTACTGTATATTGTCCTACACCACCATCTTGTTCTTTGGCCAACAACACTCGTCCGTAGCAGTCATAAACTGATACCATTTCTCTATTTTCGCCAAGAGAAACCACAATTGATTCTCCCACTACTTTGCAAGAGACATTACTATCGACTTCTATGTCTGAAATTCCTGAAGCCTCTAATTTCACACTGATGCGATTGCCTGCTTTTGATGTATATTCACTATTATATCCTACTACATCATAGGCATACAAGCCATAGGCTTCCAATCCTTCTACGACATAACTATCAACATTGCCCACTTCAAGACCTGTATAGCCTGCGATTGGCAATTCTTCCATCTTTCCGCCATAGCCTATTTTAATGTCGTCAATTGCAACATTTCCTGTTCCGGGGCGAGAATACACCCATTTTATAGATGTATATTTTCTATCTACATCAAAGCTTACTGTTTGACCACCGGCATCATTAAGAACGGGAGAAATTGTTTTCACCTCTTCCCACTCAGAGCCATTAAGAGCATATATCTTCAACGAGTTGGTTGTTGCCACATTGCTTCCACGATACCAGAAGCTTACAGTTCTCACACCTTTTGAATAAATCGGAGATTGAAGATAAGCATTATCGGCGTCCATTTTAAGCGATGGAGTAGCTTCGCCACACATACCACTCAAACCATAGGTACCGGTACAAGAAGTTGACCAATTAGCAGGAAGAGCTTCAAGTTTTCCGGTAAAGTCCAACGTCTCATAATCGGGAGCTCCAAGTTGCGATGTATAAATAGTCAATTTATAAGAATCAGCCTCGTCAAGTTTTTGCCAATTTGCAGTAAATCCTGTTTCAAAAACATCGGTAGCGTCTAATGCTACAACCGATTTAAAGTTAAGAGTTGGCTCTGCGGTTGTAAATTCAACTTCATTAGAAGCCTTAGATGTAAACATTCCATCAGTTGCATATACTACATAATAATAGGTTGTGAGAGGTTGTAAACCATCAACATCACATGTTGACACGTTACCCACATCTATTCTATTATATCCGTTCACATACGTAATATCACCATTAGCCGCTTTTGTGTAAACGCTCAAAAGATAAGAATTGGCTTGAGAGACTGTGTTCCACGCAAATGTCGCTTTATCGGCCTTGATATTTGTAGCTTCTTGTGCCACTACGGCGTCAAAGAAATCAACACCACCCTTAAACACAAAACTGATAATTCCCGCTTCACTCTCCTTGATATCTGTTATCGGAGAAAACAACGACACTCCGGCCCAGGTTTTCATTGAAGGCGCTGTTGCATCGGTAAATGATGTTACACCGGCTGTCCCGGGGAAAACATCACCGGGAATTGAATAGTAGGAAATGTCATTATCGGCCTCTACGATATCAACATATTGGTGTGATGGCGAGTTATTTACAACATTACCAGTCCATATAGTCTCATTATAATCTATATGCCATACTAACATTCCATGCCCGGGCAAGAATTCGTCCCAACCTTTTTGTTGTCGGTTTTCAAGAATATAATACTCATTCTCAAGATTGGTTTTTATCATATAAACCTCTCTGATACCATTTTTATCGGTAACATGCCCCATTGAGATATTGGCAGGATCATCCAACACGATAGGCTCGGTCCAATTCATACAATATCTTTCATAGGCCGACATATATGGAGGAGTCCATGAATTATTGTTATATGAGCCGGAGTCCATAAGCGTCCATGCTTGTGGGGTAAATGCTCCGGTATATTGTGTTGCATACAAGTCGGGGAAACCTAACACGTGGGTAAATTCATGACAGAACACACCTATACCTGAAATAGATTGTCCACGACCATCGCGCAACTCGCTTGAACATGCATAATGGCCCAATTGAACACCATCAAAGTAGAATGTTCGTCCGGCATCTCTAATATCCCATGAGTGAGGCCACACTGTTGATGCTTCACCTCCATCGGCTTGTCCATATCCGGCATAGAATACATATACATTATCTATTGCGCCATCGCCGTCACGGTCATATTGAGTGAAATCGATTTGATCATCAAGAAGAGAACATGCTTCTATAATCATTTCTGGTGCATTGGCATCGGTTGTCATCGTGTTATCACCACCATAATAGCTATAAGGTTGAGACAATTTAACCGGACCAAACACATCAAATTCAGGAACAAACTGCCCCATACTACTTGCCATGAAATAATCTTTTACCGATCCTGTTGCCCCAAAATCATTATATCCAATCTTATTCAATTGGTCATCAAATTTCTGACGTGGCTCATCAAGCGTGAATGAATTATTGGAAAACTCAACAAGAATTGCGACTCCTTTCTGAACCCCGGTTGTTGGATATGTTGCCGATTGTTTTATGGCAGACTTTGCATTGCTAAAAGCGCGTGGGCTTTTATGATGCATTTGTTGATGCAACGGACGTTGTTGAAGTTCCAAATTGCGCAATGTTGCTTGGCGGTCAATTTTACCAATGAAATTTGTCTCCTCCAATGTGCGACGCGATTTTTCAGTAGCAATGATTTCCGACACTTTATTTTTAGCGTCACCACCCACTGTTACATATCTGAAGTATCCATCTTCGCCACGTGACAATACATATCCATCGGGAGTTGTATAATAGTGAGCTGTTTCATCACCATGAAGATAAACCGAGATTGTCTCCCCATTTGGCAAATCATAAGTTATTAATCCCGGCTTAGAGGGAATGGCCGACATCGCAAGAGGCGATAGTACAGCACATGCCAAGGCTACTCGCCTTAAATAAGCATATAAATTCATGAAATATTCAGTTATTATTAGTTTAAAATTTTGCGCCTGCAAAGTTAATAAACACTACAGAAACTCACAAGGAAACTTCCGTTATTAAATAGAAAATCCCCCGTTTTTTACATATCAAACTCCTTAAAAAATCTTTTTAAGCTAAAAATAGTATATGTTTCTTTACTTATAATCCACTATTTTATTCTATCTTTGCCGAGATTTTTTGCAATTAAAAAATCACAGAAATAAACCAAATATATATACATTTTAATACAACAAATTTTTTATGAAAAAATTTTTACTGTTTTTCGCCACATTATTTGCGGTGACATTTGTTCATGCTGATAATGATGGCTTGCTCAAAGCAATTAAAGGCGAAGGGACTGTAATGAATTCTCGGTCTGGAAGTTTTTCTTTCGGCAAAGAAACAACACGCCCCATTATGCGCAAAGCAAACAACCTTGAAGTTGTAAACGAAAAAGCAAAAGCTCCCGTTGTTATGAAAGCAGGAGACGGAACTACTATTTATGGCGAACTTTGCTACACTTCTCTATGGGAAGTAGATGAAGATGGAGTACTTGATTGGGGTGTTTATTCATTCCCTGCTTCGGCCAACACATCGGTTACGCCTCACTACACTCACACTTCTATCCAAGCCAATGGCGGTGGAGCCTATCACAATGGTAAATTATACTTTACCAGCTATTACGAAGGCCCGGTAGATCTTCTATACCTCTATTTCTGCGTTCTTAACGTTGAAACATGGGAAATGGAACAACAAATAGCATTAGCAACCGACACCTATTCATCTATTGCACTTGATATGACTTACGACCCAATCAGTCGTCAATTATATTCACAATCCTATGTAGATGAAACAGGTAATGACTACACATTATCTATCATTGATACAAATACAGGTAAAGCAACCACTGTTGCTGCTCTTCCTCGCATGTCATTCATCGCGTGCGACATCACCGGTCAAATGTATGGTGTAAGATATAGCGATGGTATGTTCTGTAAAATCGATAAGACCAACGGATCGGTTACTACTGTTGGATCGACCGGTGTTTCTCCTAAATACATCGGAACAGGAACATTTGACAGTCAAACAGGTAAACTTTATTGGACTACAACATCAGCCATTACCGACCAAAGTGGATTATACGAAATCGACATCAATACCGGTAGCGCATCACTCATTTCGTTGTTCCCTAACGAAGAAATGTTCACCTGTATGTACATTCCACGCCCCGAAAACGAATATCGTCTTGGCGACATTCAAGCTTTCTCAGCCAATTTTGCTCAAAACACCACAGGAACAATCTCTGTAACTGCTCCTTCAACCGATGCTCAAGGCAACGCAATTGACGGGAATGTAACTGTTGTTGTTTACGACAATGGCAAACTTCTATTCTCTCTTCCTGCAGCTCCCGGGGCTACAGTTTCTAAAGAAGTAACTCTTACTGAAGGGGTTCACCAACTTGAAGCAATGGCTACACATGCCACTGTTGGTAAAAGCACATCTAAACAACTAAGCGTATTTATTGGCACAGATGGACCTGCCGCAGTAGGCAACCTCACTTTGACCAAAGGCGAAAACAATTTGGCAACCCTCACATGGGACACCCCATCAACAGGTGCTCATGGTGGTGAAATCAAGCCCAACTTGTTATATTACAACATCTATCGTATGCCTGAGAACAAACTCGTGGGCGAAGATATTGATGGTAACACATGGAGCGAAACAATCACTAAAGAACTTTATCGCGAATATAGCTACAAAGTTGTAGGATACTATAAAGGTGTGCAAGGTGATTCAATCGTTTCAAATGAAGTTGCATTTGGTACTCCATTTGAAGTGCCTTACACATTAGGATTTGACGATTTCAACAGTCTATTGGATTGTATCATCTACAACAACAACGACGACAGCGGATATTGGGGTTGGTATCAATCTACACAATGTGCAGCTTATCGATATGACACCTTCAATGACGCCGACGACTGGTTGGTTATTCCGGCTGTTAAACTTGAAGCAGGTAAGACCTACAAGTTAAAATACAAAGCAGCTTCTTACGGTGGTTTCCTTTACCCCGAAAGCATGGAAGTAAAAATCGGTAAAGGACAAGACATTGAAGACTTTACTGCTACACTCGTTGAAAACAAACAATATCCTCATGACCAACTTCAAGAATATGAAGCTGTAATTGAAAATATTAATGAAACAGGAGCCTACTTCATCGCATTCCACGCAACTACTAAACGTGGTGAATATTTCTTATTTGTCGATGACGTGCAAATTCTTAATGGTCCTTCGGCCGATGCTCCCGGATTGGTTGAAGAACTCGTTATCACTCCTGCGCCAAATGCGGCATTAGCAACTAACATTTCGTTCAAAGCTCCATCTAAAACATTCTCTGGCAGCGACCTCAGCGAGATCACAAGCATCAACATCTATCGTGAAAACGAACTTATCAAATCATTTGGTGCAACAACTCCCGGAGCTGCTCTTTCATTTGAAGACACCGGAGCTAAACAAGGTTTGAACAATTATAAAATTGTTGCAGCAAACTCTATTGGCGAAGGAAATCCTGCTGAAGTATCATGTTGGGCCGGTATTGACGTTGCCGTTGCTCCAACCGATGCTATCCACACTACTACCGACGGCATCAACGCTGTAATATCTTGGACAGCTCCTGCTCAAGGTGTTAACGGCGGTAGCATCGATTATAGCAAATTGACCTATACTATCACACGTAACGACAACGTCGTAGTTGCCACTGGTGTTACAGCTACAACCTACACCGACACTACCATTGACACTACCGACGGACAAAAGAATGTATTCTATAATATCGCGGCAGTTAACGCAGCCGGAACGTCAGCACAAGCTAAGACTCATTTCTTGGTTTATGGTGCGCCTTATAGCGGAGAATACCACGAATCATTCAAAAATGGTGCTGTTGAAACTCGTCCTTGGGTTATTGAAATCGTAAAAGAAAGCATCAATCCAAGCATTCCTGCATGGCAAATCGTTACCAAAGGCGAAAATCCTGTTATCGACGCTCAAGATGGCGACAATGGTCTTGTAACATTTACACGCAACACTCCTTGGGCTTCTTCTCGCATCATTTCGCCAAAACTCACAGCCGGTGATATCAAGAATCCCGTTCTTACATTCTGGATGTATCACTACTATAATCCTCTTGACATTTGGTCAACCGACCAAGACATCATGCAACCCGAGGTTTTGATTGATGGCAAATACACAAATCTCACAGAGAAACCTATTTTGCTCATCAATGGAAAAGGTTGGTACAAATATGAAATTATGTTGTCGGAATTGGTTGGAGACAAAACTTTCCAAGTAGCATTCTGTGGAACCAGTGGTTCAGGATACAACATTCACCTCGACAATATCGCACTTGTTGATGTTCTTGACAACGACATGGACATCACCGCATTTGAAGTGTGTGAACGTCTTGCCGTAGGAACTTCTCGCAACATTGAAGTAGTAGTACGCAACCATGGTGCTCTTCCTGTTTCAAGCTATAAAGTTGTATTATATCGCAATGGCGAAGCTTGGAAAGAAGTTGCAGGTAACAAAACCCTTGCATTTGGCGATGAAGAAACAATTTCGTTTGAAATCAGCGCAACTGTTGCCGATGCAGGTAGCAACCAAACCTACTATGCCGAAGTTGTATATGACGCCGACCAAGACAAAACAAACAACACAACCGAAAGCAAATCGGTTATGATTCCTGACGCAGGCCTTCCTGCTGTAACAAGCCTTGTTGCCGCTGAAACCCTTAATGGCATCGAACTCAGCTGGGAAGAACCGGCATCAGCTTCAGAAAATGGCACTGTCACTGAAAGCTTTGAAAACATGGAAGCATTCACAATTACCGACTTCGGTGATTGGACACTTGCCGACATTGATGCTTTGGAAACATACGGCATCTCTAACTCATCAACAGAATCCGGCATATACGAATACCCCAATGCCGGTTCTCAAATGGCGTTCCAAGTTCTCAACCCCGGAAAAGCCGGCATTACAGGTAAAGCTTGGATCCCATTCTCTGGCAACCAAATGGCAGTATCGTTTGCTTCTGTTGGAGGACAAAACAACGACTGGCTCATCTCTCCTGAAGTTGAAGGCGGACAAACTGTTTCATTCTATGCTAAGAGTGCTTCAGTTTACTATGGCGAAGAATCATTCTACTTCTGCTACTCTGCTACCGACAGCGCTGTAACAAGCTTCAAGCCTGTCACAAACATTCAATATGCACCATACGACAAATGGGGTAAATTCTCATTCACATTACCCGAAGATGCTCGTTTCTTTGCAATCAACTATGTATCTACTGAATTGTATGCCCTTCTCATTGACGACATTGAATACATCAGCAAAAACCCAATGTTGCTTGAACTTCAAGGTTTCAATGTTTACCGCAACGACCAACTTTTGAACAATCAAATTGTAGAAGACCTTGTATATACCGACAATAATGGTATTACAGCAGGCGAAACATACACCTATCGTGTTTCTACAATCTATGACAAAGGCGAATCGGCATTGTCAAATCCTGTAACTGTTATTGCTTCTACAGGCATTGAATCAATGGAATATCTCCCAATCATCTTTGTGGAAGGCAACACTCTTTACATTAAGAACGCCGCAGATCAACACATTGCCGTTAACAACGTAAATGGTATCAGCTATTACAATGGCAACATCGACAGCGACTTCTTCTCAATGAGCTTACAACAAGGTATATACGCCGTATCAGTTAATGGTGTAACTTCTAAGATTGTAATTAGATAATAACTTAAAATGAAAAAAACAATTTTCTCACTTGCTATGCTCCTCGCAACGGGGAGCGTAGCTTTCGGGCAAACAACGCCCCCTTATACTCAAGATTTTTATGCTACTGCCGACTTCAATAAGATGACTCTTATTGACGCAAATGAAGACGGCAACACTTGGGCTTATGCTTCATATGACCCCGTAAGTTGGAGTTCTTCGGCTCGATACACAGGAGCAACCGAAAATGCGGCTGACGATTGGATGATCACTGAAGCTCTTGAACTTAAAGCCGGATATGTCTATAACTTCTCGTTATACGCAATTGGCGTTACCGGTTACACCAACAATGTTGATGTGATGCTTGGAACTGAGCCTAATGCAACAGCAATGACAACTAAAATTGTTGACACTATTGTTCTCACCGAAAAAGCCAAAAACAGCTATACAGGTGTGATTGAAGTGGAAAAAGACGGAACATATTACATCGGAATCCATGTAACTGCTGAAGCAAATCAAGGTGCAATATATATTGATGACATCAAAGTTGAAAGCGGAATCATCGCAAACGCACCGGCTGCCGTCTCTGCTTTAACAGCAAGTGCTGCCGTTGCCGATGCTAAAGCCGTTATGAACTTGTCATTTGTAGCCCCTGCAACGACTAATTCAGGATCAGAATTGACTGCAATCTCTAATATTGCAATCTACCGCGGAACAGAGAAAATCGCCGACCTTGGCGAACAAACTCCCGGTGCGACTATCACCTACACCGACTTAACTCCTGCCAAAGGTAGCAACACCTACAAAGTTATTTGCTCAAACGAAGCCGGAGAAGGTTCTGAAGCAACTGTTACAGCCTATGTTAATTATAGCTATCCGGCTGCACCCACCAATGTAGTTTTCACAAGCACTACAGAAGGACAAAGCATCACATGGGACGCAGTCACTACTCCTTCAGGAACAGGTCTTTTCATACCTGAAAATGTAACATATAAAGTTACTCGTAGCGACAATGTTGTTATTGCCGAGGGTTTGACCGAGTGCAATGCTACTGACAATTATTCACGCGAAGGAGAAGGTCAAGATTTAATTTCTTACACTGTTATCGCTGTAAATGAAGCAGGAAATTCAACTGCAGGCACATCTAACAAAATTCTTATCGGTAATCCTTACACAGGTGAATATGCCGAATCTTTTGCCGGATATAAATACACTACTTCAACTTGGCAGATTGTTGGCGGTTCAAGCACAATGTGGACTACTACCAGCTCAACCTACTACAGCCCTGCTATTTCAGCCGCACAAGATGGTGACAACGGATTTGCGAAATTCTACAATTATAGTAAAGGAGCAACACAACGCCTTGTGTCTCCAATCATCAACGTAAGCGACATGCAAAATCCTCGTCTTTCATTCTATCTATATCAAGACGCAGCATGCTCTTACAACGAAATGCTAATTCCCGAAATCCTTGTTGACGGCACTTATACTCCTCTTAATGAAGGAATCACAGTTAAAGGCGAAACTACAGGTTGGGTGAAATTTAACATTGACCTTAACAAAGAATTGGTCTCAAAAGATTTCCAACTTTCATTCCAAGGCGTTGCCGACTACGGCTACAACGTTGCAATTGACAACATTACCATCACCGACGCTCTTCCCTACAACTTGGCTGTAGTTGAGGTTAAGGGTCCTAAATCGATGGCTATTGGAAAGGAAGATAATATCGCTGTTAACATCAAAAACACCGGCGTAAATATTGCATCGGGATATAGTGTTGTATTATCTCTTAACGGCAACCCAATTCAAACCATTGAAGGTGCCGACTTGGCATCTGAAGCAACTGCCGACATCGTATTCAATTATACTCCACTACCCTTCCAATCAGGATTGACACTTAATTTCGCTGCTGAAATCGTTTACGAAAAAGACCTAAATGCCGATGACAACGATGGCTCAATTTCTATCGAAGTAGCCGAAAACGCTCTTCCTACTCCCACTGAGCTACAAGCCCTCAACAACGAAACGTCTATCCTACTCAACTGGACTGCTCCGGTAGTTCCCGAAGTTGATGTACAACCGGTTTCAACTGAAAGTTTTGAAGAATGGGAAACTAATACTACCACCGGCATCAACGGTTGGACTTTTGTTGACGTTGATGGCCTCAACTCCGCCGGATTTAGCAGTGCCAATACTCAATCTCCACTTGCATTCATGATTGGAGAATACTATGGTGCTAAAGTACTCATTTCTCCTAAAAATTATTCATGGCGCGACTATCGCAACGATTGGGCTATATCGCCTGAAGTTGTAGGCGGACAAACCGTCACATTTAAAGCTTGCCAATACAATGGTTATGGATATTACGGCACAACATTCTACTTCTGCTATTCAACAAGCGATAACAATCCCAACAGCTTCGTAGTTTTAGGTGACGCTATTGTTGACAAATCTTCATCATGGAAAGAATATTCATTTACACTTCCTGAAGATGCAAAATATTTTGCAATACATGTTGTTGATGATGGTTCTTCAACCAGCGACGCATTGTTGATTGATGATGTTACATTCCAGCCCGGTAGCGTTCAATTGGTACACACCGGTTACAATATCTATCGCAACAATGAATTAATCACTTCAATTAGCGACATTGCAACAACAAGCTACGAAGACGATGAGATCGTAAAAGATACAGAATATGAGTATGCCGTTTCTGCTCTCTATGAAAATGGCGAATCTAAACTTTCTAATATCGCTACCGTCAAGTGTACCGTAGGCATTGAATCGGCAATCAACGATGGGGCTGCAATCTATGCAACTCAAAATTCTATCGTTGTAAATGGTTATGTTGGTCAAACATTAAACATCTACACCGCCGCAGGTGTTCTTGTTGACAAAAAAGTTATTGCCGATGACAAAACCATCGTGGCACTTCAACCGGGTTTATACATCGTTAATATCGCAGGCAACAGCCAAAAAGCTGTGATACGTTAATACACTGCTACAAACTTTATTTTAGACAATTAGAGGCCGACATTTTCATATGTCGGCCTCTAATTTTTTCATTGTTATCATCGGTCAAATATTCTCAATTTTCTCTTAATAATCATCGTTTCGCATTAATAATATGAAATGTGGCAAAGTTTTTGTAATTTTGCAGTTTAGAAAATTATAATAATCAACTAAATATAACATTATGGCAAAGAAAGCATTGCTTATGATATTAGATGGCTGGGGAATTGGCAACAAGACCAAAAGCGATGTCATCTATTCTACACCAACCCCCTATTGGGACTATTTGACTTCAACCTATCCTAACTCTCAACTCCAAGCAAGTGGCGAAAATGTAGGTTTGCCCGATGGACAAATGGGTAACTCTGAAGTTGGACACCTCAACATTGGAGCCGGACGTGTGCTCTATCAAGACCTTGTTAAAATCAATAAAGCATGCCAAACAGGCTCTATACTTGAAAATCCCGAAATCAAAAGCGCATTCACCTATGCCAAAGAAAACGGGAAATCTATCCACTTCATGGGATTAACCTCAAACGGTGGTGTACACTCATCACTCGACCACCTCTATGCTCTATGCGATATTGCTAAACACTACGAACTTAGCAACGTATTTATCCACTGTTTCATGGACGGTCGTGACACCGACCCTCGTAGTGGCAAGGGATTCATTGAAGAGGTTGAAAACCATTGCGCTAAATCAACAGGTAAAATTGCGTCTATTATTGGTCGCTACTATGCAATGGACCGCGACAAACGCTGGGAACGCGTAAAAGTTGCCTACGACCTCATCGTTAATGGAATTGGAGAGAAAGCCAACGATATGGTTGCAGCAATGCAAGCATCATACGATGCCGACGTTACCGACGAATTTGTTAAACCAATTACCAACGCCACCGTTGACGGAACAATCAAAGACGGCGACGTGGTTATATTCTTCAACTATCGCAACGACCGCGCTAAAGAACTCACTATTGTTCTCACTCAACAAGATATGCCCGAAGAGGGAATGCACACAATCCCCGGATTGCAATATTATTGCATGACTCCCTACGATGCATCATTCACCGGTGTGCACATTCTTTTTGACAAAGAAAACGTTGCCAATACTCTCGGCGAGTATCTTTCTAATCTTGGCAAAAAGCAACTACACATTGCTGAGACTGAAAAATATGCTCACGTTACATTCTTCTTCAATGGTGGTCGTGAAACTCCCTACAACGACGAAGATCGCATTCTCGTTGCATCGCCTAAAGTTGCAACCTACGACCTCAAGCCCGAAATGAGCGCCTACGAAGTTAAAGACAAACTCGTTGAAGCCATCAAAGAAGAAAAATATGACTTTATCGTTGTAAACTATGCCAATGGCGACATGGTGGGACACACCGGCATCTACGAAGCAATCGAAAAGGCTGTTACAGCTGTTGATGAATGCGTAAAAGAAACCGTTGAAGCGGCTAAAGCTGCCGACTATGAAGTAATTATTATTGCCGACCACGGTAACGCCGACAATGCAGTTAATGCCGATGGAACGCCCAACACAGCCCACTCTCTCAACCCTGTGCCCTGTGTCTATGTTACATCTAACAACAATGCAACAATTGCCGATGGCATTCTTGCCGACGTAGCTCCAACAATTCTCCACATCATGGGACTTGAACAACCCGCAGAGATGACCGGCAAAAACTTGATCGGATAATATATTTAATTCCATCATAGAATAGCAAGGGTGAGCCGAATGCATTCGGGCTCACCCTTGTTTTATATGCAAATTTGACTATTTGACACGTCATTTTGATAATTTGACACATCGTTCAATGCTCCAAAACCTAAATTTGCAATGTATATGGTCCTTGATAACGCAAGGACACCTCGACCCTAACACCACTAAACGGAGCATTTACGGTAGTTTTAAATGAGGTTCTGACTACTCGCTAATGACAACATGAATTAAAGGGCCTCACACCAATCATGATATGAAACGAATTGCATTATTGTTGTGTCTATTAACAACGTTTACATTGCCATTGTTGGCTCAAAAGTATATTATTGATGACAATTTCGGTGATTCTGTGAACATTTTTAAAATCACATTATCCGATCCCCAAAGCGACGAGGAAACCTTAGGAGAGCCGGCATTCAAAATGGCTATGGGCGAAGAAGTTGAAGTAACACGCCTCCTCAAAGGAAAGAAAAATTATGGCGCAATCGAAATTGATGGTCAAGAATATGGCGTGAAATCAAGATATCTTTTGTTCAGCGAAGAGAATCCCGAAGGCACTGAGGATATATTCGGCAACACTCGTGAGCGCACAAACCACTCTTGGGCCGGGAAATTCTTTGCAACATTTACCCCCTATGCCATAATAGCACTGCTCTTTATATTGGCAATTGTTTTTATGCTTTGGGGCTTCAAAAACATTGCTGTCAGGGCGCGTGCGCTATATGTAGTTCCCGGGTGTATGATTATTGCATCTTTATTGGAAGTTTGGGCATACATAACACTTGGCACTGATGCCTTTTGGTGGTGTTCAATGGACAATTATGGATTCTGGGGGTCATTGATTCGCGCTATTCCGTTTGTGCTTTTTGTTGCATATCAATTGTATAGCATAAAATTGTATGAACGTCTGCTATTAGGGAAAGACAGTAGCGTCAAATTATCAATAAAACCATTGGCTATCAGTTTGGCCATCTGCATACCACTGATGTTAATCGCAGTCTTTGCATTAACATCAATGGGACTGAAGTCAGCTCTACGAGACATACTCACCATATTGACATTTTTAGTCTCGTTAGGTATTGGCGTTTTGATATCGTTCAGAAAGAATGTAAAAGTTCTTGGCAAGGTTGCCGGCACAGCTTTCACCGTTTTTGGAATAGCATATATAATTGGATCAATAGTAGCTGTCATCGGAGCTGTTATAGTGATTTTTGAGATAATAGTTCAAATCTTGGTTATCTGTGCTGCTTTTGCCGGATTGGCATTTGCAATGAGTCACAGTGGAGGCAGCGGAGGTGGAGGCAGTACCAGAACGCATGTGTTCAAAAAATCTGATGGCACATGGGGCGATAGTAAAGGCCGCACCTTCAAGTCCGAGCATGAGGCAAGAAGTAATAACTTATAACTTTTGAGGGCGTGTTGAAAAGTAAATTTTGGCTCGCCCTTTTTAGTTTTGATTAGACACTCTTCGCAAGCCACAATGCCGGCCAAAAGAAACAAATCTCAGTATCGGCAAAGTTTCAAAATGATAGCAATTAATAAAATAATCTCAAAATGTAATATGATTTTAATTATTTTGCTTTATCTTTGCCAATATGAACACAGTCATAACCACAAACGACATATTTCTATTTTTCGCACAAGGCGCCTATTTTCTCTTAATAGCGATATTTGCAACCAAACTATTAAGACAATACAATGTGCGCATAAAACTTTTTACCGGGATATTGTTATTGGTGTGGGTTATACTCAATATTAAAGACCTTATTATATACAACACACCTGTCAACTCTGCCCTTGAACGCGTCAATTGGATAACCGCATTTGATCAATTGGCAGTTCCCATTATTGGGATTACCATGTTTGAACTATCTCATCCCAAAAGCATCACACCATTTAAAGCGACACTACACCTGCTTCCATTTACGATTCTGCTCACGTCATATATTGTCACCCTCAATCCCGCTCTTATTACGGCATCTATCATTGTTGCCACCCTTTACTCGGCATTTATCATTATATGTACTCTCATATCTCTTCGCTCTATTCCAAATTCCTCACCCGAACATAAAGCCCTATTAAAAATAACATGTTCATTTCTAATCGCGATAAGCATTTGGATTTTATCATGCATCTACCCCAGCAACACTTTTGACATAGTATATTATATTGTATCAGGCATCGCATGGTACATTATTTATCACTCAATCAACAAAACATATCCATTAGAAGAAGTAATCAACAACGAAAGCATTGACAGTGACGCCATAGACTCCACTACAACCGACACTCTAAATAGCCATCCGTTCTCACTTGCGCTGAACAAACTGTTTGAGCAAGACTTGATTTTTCTAAACCCGGAATTAACCTTATCTGACTTAGCCCGCTCCATCGGAACAAACCGAAGTTACCTATCGGAATACTTCAACCATGAATGTAACACTTCATTTAGCGACTATGTAAACAACCTTAGATTATCATATGCCGAGAATCTCATGATCTCAAATCGAGAAACATCAATAGAAGAAATAGCATATGCTTCAGGTTTCAATTCAATTTCGACATTCCGCCGAGCATTTGTCAAAAAATTTGGTCTGACACCATCTCAATATCGCAACGAGCTAAAATAGGAGGTTGCGTAAGCCTGTTTTTGACTATTTGACACGTCATTTTGACAATTTGACGTATCTACAATGGTCGCAAAGCCTAAATTTGCATTAGGCATTTATCAATATAGCCCTTTTGATCGAACCATGAACAATCGCATAGGAATACTCATTCTCTTTGTCATTTCAATTGGAATGATTCAATGTTCTCTCCAAGGGCAATATCAATCGCCTGAGATTCCAATTGAATCGTTACAACAAGGCGACCTTGCTTTTCGCAGAGGCGAAGGCTTCACAAGTGACATTGTTGCATATAACGACCGAGACGGACGATATTCTCACATCGGCATCATTGTTGAAAGTGATAGCGGTTTAATGGTTGTACACTCTGTCCCAGGAAACCACCCCACCCAACCGGGTAGCGATATTATCCGCATTGAGCATATCGACCAATTCTTTGCGCCTGACATGGCTCGTTGTGGCGAAATTGTGAGATTGGAGTTAGACTCCACTCAACAATCAATGTTGGGGAAAATGGCTCTAAAAAAAGTAACAGAAAAGATTCCGTTTGACCACAATTATGATTTATCCGATACAACTCATCTATATTGCACCGAATTGGTTAAACTGCTATATCAGAACATTGGCATTGACTTGACTCAAGGACGACTCACCCACATAAACGCGCCGGGCATGAGCAACGACTATATCATGCCATCTGACATCTATCAAAACAATAAGCTTAAAACAATTTTTATATATTAACAAACCTAATTATTAACATTTAAACACTATTTTATTATGAAAAAATTATTCTTTGCACTCGTGTGCGCAGTTGCAATTTTTGCTACAACATCTTGCGGTGGTGGTGCTTCAACTCCTGCCGACGCTGCAGCTGAATGTATTGAACTCATCAAGGCTGGTGACTATGAAGGTTTTGTTGACAATTTGTATTTCGGCGAAGAGGTAACAGCCGAAGAAGCTGATCAAGCTAAACAAATGTATCTTGCATTGCTCAAAGAAAAAGGTGGAAAACAAATGGAGCAAAAAGGCGGTATTACTTCATATACTCTCGCGAGCGAAGAAATTGCTGAAGATGGAAAAACTGCTAAAGTTGCCTATGAAACCACTTATGGCGACGGCTCAACCGACAAGATGAAACTTGACCTTATTCTCGTTGACGGTGAATGGAAACCAACTATCAACAAATAATCCCTTACTCAATTTAATTTTTCACGAGGACGGCAGCTGTTTGTCGTCCTCGTAATTACTCTACAACGACTAACCCTCTTCCCATTTTGACAACATGAAAATCTTTCGCAAGGCACTCGCCACATTCATTTTTATCATTGGCACTTCATTGATTTACTCGCCCGATGCCGATGCTCAATTTTTCAAAAAGCTTAGCAAAGGATTGGAGAAAGTGAATAAATCCCTTGAAAAAGCAAATGAATTTTTAGAAGGCAACACATCTTCAGCCAAAAAGAAATCAGAGACTACTCTTTCTGAAGAATCTACTGAGCAACCTGTTGTCACAATGGAAAAAGATGACAACGTACCGACCTTGGACGATAGTAGTTGGGACGATGCAAAGCCCATTTACAACACTCCATATATCACTTCAAAAACTCGTTTCTTATCAATTAACGAGTATGACAAATTCTCTGATGTGCACAACGGTATCTTTGCGCTCCAGACCAACACCGGAATCACATCGTTTTGGAAAATCACCGGCGAAAAGCTCTTTGACGCCGAGTGGAAATATTGTGGGCCAATAAGAACCGATGAAAAATTTCCGCTTTTCATCGGAGGTGTAGCACCTGCGCTACGCACTGTCCCCAATGCTAAAGGGCACAATGTAATATGCCTTCTATATTCCAATGGTGCCATAAAAGAGCTTGACCCGACGTGGAAAGAGGTTACAAACTTTGCCGACGGACTCGCTCTTGTAACCCAAAAAGTCAATGGCAAAACAAAATATTTCTACATCAATGTCAAAGGCGAGAAAGTATTCCCTCTTCTCACCATTGATGCAGGCGACATAAATTCAATGCGCCCACTATGTGATGGTCTTCGTGCCTACCAACCAAGTTACAACAGTTGGGCATACATCGATGCCAACGGCCGAATCGCAATTCCCGAAATCAAGCAGTGCGCATTTGCCGATGATTTCAGCGAAGGATATGCATGGATACGCACCTCCGACGATCCCAGACAACCGGCCTCTATATATGGCTATTTTAAACTTATTGATAAAACCGGCAAAGTGGTTTTCAAAACCAATGTTCAAAGTTACGGAAAAGTATCTCCGGTTAAAAACGGAATGTTTTACATTATTGAAAACGGCAAATACAACTATTATGATACCAAATTCAAGTTATTGGCATCGTACGATTATGCCACTCCGTTTTACAACGGATATGCCTACGTATCAAAAGACGGCAGTTATACCGATGGCGTGAGCGTAATAGATACCCGTTTCAACTCCTTACGCCGCTTTACATCAAGCGAATTTGACGGTGTTTCTTCTCTCACACATCAACCACGATTTGATCCACTGGGATTGGCAGTGATTGAAAATTCTGACGTGAACGACTACTATATCAATGCAAAAGGTAACATCGTCTTATCGTGCTACGTAAACGATTATTTGGCGATTGATAAATTCAACCCATTTACAGAGTCGGGGTATGCACGATTTGGCATTGGGAATTGGGGCAATAAAAAATATCGTGGCTTTATTCGCCCCAATGGAGAGATTGCCTTGATATTGACAGCCCAAAGCATCGAAGACACAAGAAATCTTCCTTGGCCCACTCCTCCGGAGGATTCTACCCGTATAAGAAATTTCCCTCGCCTTCCCTGGCCTCCCGACACAGTTGTAATCATCAAAGACCAACCTCCTATCGGTCCTATTGTAATAACAAAAACTTATTACAATGTAACCGTATCAACCGAAGGCGAAGGCACTGCTAAAATATCACCTACCGGACGCTTTGAATTTGGCGACAACGCTACGTTGAGCGTATCACCTGCTAAAGATTGGGCAGTAGGCTCTATTACACACGACGCCGAAAACTTTAGCAAAATAACTGCTGGACAATCGTTCACCGTCACACAAAACGTTCACATCAAAGTGAAGTTCATCAAAAAAGACGATGACAAAGCGCCTGAAAACACCAATTGCTATCAAGGAAGCAAACACTTGGCTATTGATAACGAAGCATTGGGCAATGTGACCTATTATGCTCAAATCAATGCAACCAAAACCGACTCCAATCCCTATGGAGACAACACCCATGGATTCATTGTGGCAATGATCGATCCAAAACACAAATATGTATATCCCGACTTCTCTTGCTACATATTCTCGGCTCCGTTCCGCATCAGCGGTTATCAACAAGACCCAACAACCGGCGCTAAATGGTTGGTACTTGATGGAGGGTCATTCACTGTAGGCAACCTGAAACTTTGCCCGGAGGGTAATGGTCTCGCCGGACTCTTCTTCCAACTGATACTATCCATGAACGGATTCTCCCAACCCACAACCGCCCCTCGTCACTACCGATTGGAAATGCTTGACTACGACAGCGAAACGGGTGAATTCACTGCCGGTAAACTGCAAACATTCTCAGCCGAATATGGGTGGCTTGATGGCGGAGACGAGAGATTGAAAAATGTTTCTCAAGGATTATTTATGACAATGTGCGAGCGCGGAATGCCAGCTCAATTCTTCCAAGGTGTAAAATTCAAAACTGCACCAAAACGCAACGATGTCAATTGGTATCCTCCATTAGTGTGGTACGACAATCAAGAAACCCTTGACCGCATCATTGAGGATATGGGCACAATGTATCGCACATTTAAATCGGATTACGAGCAGATTTTCAACGACTAATCGCACGTTAAAAACCTTGCCCCATTTGAAAGGGATAAAAACAATAACCGAGGTGGAAATCCACCTCGGTTATTTTGTTTCAAAATAGGTCTAAAAAAATGGCTGTTGTCCCCTTTTTGTCCCTATTTGCTGTAACCAACTAACAGTCAGCATGAATTGTGGAGTTGGAGGGACTTGAACCCTCGTCCAAACGCGGAACTAATGAGCTTTCTACATGCTTAGTCTCTACTTAATTGTAGGGGAGCGACAGGCAAGAGACCACCAATCACAACCTTAGCCTCTAAAATCTCGGACACCTCGCGAGGCACTTGGCGTCCCATTCCCGATTTACCTGCACCACCTTATCAATCCGTCTCGGGAAAAGGACAATTGGGTGATGTCTTGTCTCCGCAACTGTTGCGGAGATTAAGCTAATCTACTATACTTCAATTAAGCAGCAAGAGCGTAGTTATTTTCGCCATTTAAGATTTTGATGTCCCAGATTAAAGAGCGTAGCCATCATTGCTCTGCATGCTTACACACCACCTCTACACGCTGTCAAAACCAGTCAACCCCATGTATTTTGATGTATAACTATAACACAAAGTTAGCAATTTTGTTGCGATTATACAAATTTTTAACAAAATAGGCGACACATCAATCACGATGCATCGCCCAAAAATGAAAAGAGTGTTTTGACGTAGGGGAATTATTGAATAGCGATTTTTAGCGTATTCCCATTAACTGTCGCAATATATATACCCGGGCTTAGATTGAGAGGCATAGAGAAATTATTACTATTGATTTGGTGTTTATAAAGTTGATTTCCGGAAGTGTTATATATTGTCACATAGCTACCAGCGCTATTAATAACATTTAAGGAGCAGTTGCGATAGAATAATTGAGAATTGAACATTCCTACCGATTCAATGCCGGTAGTGCCTGATTCGCTAAGAGTAATGGTTTTTGTTGTTGACTTGCCATTTGACAACGCTTTTAATGTAATAGTTGTCAAGCCTTGACCTTTCATCCAAAGAGTTAATTTATTGTCGGCAATTTCTGCAGTCGCAATTTCAGGATTCTCAACATTGAGAATTTCTACGATAATGCCGTTTTGGGTATTATCTTTGTCGAAAACAATGTCGGCAAGATTAAATTCTATTTTGTCATTCACGTCAAGGATATATTTATCATCCAATGTGAACTCTGGAGTGTAATCATCGGTAAATAAAGTCATAGATGGATAGTCGCTCCAATCACCTATAGGAATTGAAATCGGATCTCCGATTAATGTACCTTGCGGATCAAACACCAACAAAAACCATGGACCATAACCGGAATTACTTGCTACGGGGACATATACATTGTCGGTTTCAGGGTCTATGCTAAAGCCGGCATAAATGGAATAATCAGGGTTTATTGTTGTCAAATCGACAAAAACGCCTTCTTCCCCGGTTTCAATATCATAATAAAGGATTTGAGGTGCGCCAACTTGCTCGTACATCATCCAATCAAAATAGCAGACATCTTTCCAAAGAATTTTATTGGAATGTTCACATGCTTGCATCATTCCATGACGCCAAGTAGCCCAAGACACCGATACTTTGTGCTCAGTCGGAATTTCAATGGCTTCACATGTATATGGGTCTATCATAACCAATTTGTTGAGTTCGGGAGTATGTTCGTAAATGTAATTCTCGGTTGAACATGCTGTTGTCCACAGCATTCCATCTTTTGATTGTATCAATTCACCAAAAGAACCGCCAAATTCTTCAGCTGAAATTGTGTAAATAATTTCGTCGGTTGCAATATCAATGACAAGAATTCCCTCGTTTTGTTTTGATGCAAAAACGCAATCTCCGACACGCACCATTGAACCAATCTGATGATAATACACATCATATTGATAATAACCTCCGTCAATCGCCTCACCAATGCCATAGCCACAGTCGGAACCTTCGATTAATTTGACGACTTGATTATTTTCAAGATCAATCACAAAGATACCATTAGATGTACCCATGTAACCTTTGGATTCAGTCACTCCGCAAAATGCACGACCATCATAATTGTGTCCGTCATCAGACAAACTGCTGAAAATATATATGTTTTTTGCGGTTGCGGCATCAGCAACTGTCAACAGGCCTCCGCCATAACTACCAGCCTGCTTTGATGTAACATACAATTTATCTCCATAGATAGTTGCAAATTGCGCAGTCTCGCCATAGCCCGCACCATTAACTTCTTGTGATACAGATGAGCCCAATGACCCGGTTTCGGGGTCAAGCCAGAACAAACCGCCTGAAGAAGAGCCATACTGTCCTTCGGTTAATAAAAAGCTCCCATTTGAGAATTGAGCCATACTTGTAATAGTCGTGGCTAAAAATGCCATCAAAAAAATAATCTTTTTCATATTTGTAATGAGTTATTGTGAAACAATGATTTTAGTAGTTTTAGGGCCTTGTCGTTTGATGAATATGCCATTAGAAGGATTATCAATTTTAATACCTTGTAAATTATAGTATTCAACTTGAAAATTATTGTCAAGAATTATATCGGCAATCTCCGCTATATCAGCATTAGGATGAAGATCTTCACCACCACAAACTTCGGTCGAAGTTTCTCCTATCCATCCACAATATTGGTTTACTGCACTATAAACTTTTATGAAGTCAATATGTGTAAGGGTGACGGAATTGCCATCAGCATCCACTGCCCAATCAATTTTAAATCCAGGGGCTTCGGCATTTGGTTGATTATCGACATATCCCCAGTCATAGAATAGTTGAACGTAATATGAACCGTTTCCGCTTTGATCATAAGCGTTGTCGGCAAGTCGAGTCCCTTCAAACGTGATAGTAGTATCATCAATCCATTCCGGCCAATAAGATTGTCGGTGATAAACATTACGCATTACATATCCCGTTTCATTTTGGTTGTCTTCCCATTTTACATAAGTACGATCATTTATGTAATTATTGTTCGGATCAGGATCGGCATTAATTGCCCTGTTGGCATCAGGTTTGTAATAAGTAATTTTATAAAAATGAGTGGTTTCGGGTTTGCTATATTCACTGCCTGCCAGTTCGTACCATTCATCATCGGGAACTCCATTGCGATTGGTGTCTTGACTCACCATAACAATCCCCGGTTCACAACTACCACCATCTGATGCTTGATTTGACTTAAAAGCGTTGCCGTAGATTTTGAAATCATATTCGCCTGCAACATTCACAACGGAGTGATTAAAACCAAATATGACGTAACCACCGAATGAGCCGAGCGTAATCATACCCGGAGCAGCACCATCGTTTTCATTGCCACAAATTTGTTCTTCCACTTTAGCCAAAATATTGGCTTTTGTGTCTCCCTCTTCAAATTCAGGCATTTCGTTGACAAACTGTCCGGGAGCCGGCAAATAATCATACACTTTGGAGATATAAGGATTGTTTGCCTTTACAGAAAAGGCAATCACAATCACTCCTAATGATAATGTAAATTTTTTCATACTGAGATTATTATTATTGTTCATTACTAATTGATTGTTCACCTACAAAAGCAAAGTGTGCAGGAATGTCACCTGTGCGAACATTCCATTTCAATACACCATCTTGACCGAAACAATATAAAGTGCCCGGATTGACATAGTTCTTTGCATCTGTTATATAAATATCTTTTGTGATTGGATTCACGGCTACACTATACGGCATTTTTATTTTTGAGTCTGTGCCATCAGTGATAAAGTTATCGGTGATCTTTTCTTTCAGATTGACATCTACTATTGCATAAGTTACATTATAGGACGAAGATATATGACTCCAACCGGCGCTTACAATGTAAATAGAATCACCTTGAATGCACATATCCGAAACAGGTACGTCAAGAGCAGCAACTAAACGTTTTTTGCGTACATCATAGCAATACAAGCGTGAAGGAGTTTCGTAATAGTCGCCTCTTGAAGAAATCCATAGGCCGCCATAACAATCGGCTAAGACATAATGCAGATTAACAGCAACTTCAATTTGTTCTATTTCCTCAAATGTATTAATATCGATAACTGAAACCGTATTTTCATAATTTGGCACCATATAACCGCCTGAGTTAGCAACATAAATTTTGTCTTCGACAATTTCTATGCCATCGGGTTGAAAGCCGACTAAGCAACAATCAACGACTTCCAATGTCGTTGTATCAACTTTAGCTACATAGCCAATTTGTTGGTAGTCGGGATTAATTTCAACCGGACCGGCATATGACGTTACATAGGCATATCCTTTATGGAACTTAATATATCGGCAATTTGGAATCTCAATTTGCCCTATGCGCTTTGTGGTTGCAACGTCCATTACCTCGACTTTATTAGAGCAGTTAATAACCGCATACAATCGGTTGCCATAAATGGCAAGATCGTTGCCTACGTCACCCATTTCCTTGGGAACGTTTGGATTTGCGTTGCCGTAAATATTGCGAGTATATATCCCAGTTGTACAATCGTAGTAATCGAGTGTACTTTTATTACTCCCCATATTACCTTCATTAAGCAAATAAAATCCTTTTATGCTTGTAAACTCCGGAGTTGATACGCTTAAACTTTCGGGTATAAAAATTTCATCATCGTGCCTACAGGAGATAATCACAGACAGAGTAAAAATTGCGAGTATTATTTTTTTCATATTTCAAACTTTAAGATTAATTTATAATTGCGTCCCGGCATCGGATAGTTCATAATAACATCGTAATATTGATTTAGCAGGTTGTTAACTTCCAACGTTGCAGAAACTTGCATTTTACTCAACTTAAATCGACAACAGCCCGATATATCATGCGTGTACCACGGCTGTTCATAATTGGCTCGAATGTTGGAAGAGTTATGGTAACGTTCTCCGACATAAATGAAACTATAATTCAAATCAAAACATTTCCAGTTGGCACTTGCTACAACAGAGCCGCTATGCCATGGAATATAAGCAATTTGTCCCTTGTATGTGCCGGCTTCCGGCTCGTTGTCTGTAGGGTCGGAGTAGTCTTGAGCCTTTTGATAAGTATAATTGAGATTCAGACTGAGTTTTGCTTTTCTGAAAACTCTGAAATCACTTTGGATATTTACGTCAATGCCTCTGATTTTCACTTTGCCGATGTTCATCATCATCCAGCGGTATTGTCCGGTTCCTTTAGGTACGGCTATAATCTTATCTTCGACATAATTATAATAACCATCAGATTTCAGTAGTATGCGACTCACAAAACCATCAAAATAATCAGAATAAAGTAGGCCAACATTGTATTGGTCAACAAATTCCGGATTGAGATCAGCATTACCGATGTCAGTATAGTATAAATCATTAAACGTTGGCATGCGGAAAATACGTTTATAAAAAGCTCTGATGTTTAGTGGCAAATTATTAGAAGGTTGGTATGATAGAAACACGGCAGGAGTGAGTTCATTTTGTCGTTTAGAAATTTTTGAAATGCTTCCTGTCCCTGATGAAGCAATACTTTTGTCTGAAACAAACGTACCCAAAACACTTGCCAACGCTTTTACTCTGTTCCATCGCAAACTCGTGGCTAAAGCGATTAGTAACGTGTTGCGAGTGGGCGAAGCAAAGTTTGTAAGTGTTGCGTCAAGTGTATTCCATTGATAATCTAATGATAGATTTACATCCCAATTTTTTTGTATCGAATATTTATTTGCCGCAGAAATGTAAATTTCGTCTTGCCAAAATTTATTGTCAATGTACATCAACGTAGTATCAGGATTTAGATAACGCATATAATCACGAGCATATTTTGCGTTGATTAGTAGGTCGTAGCTGTCTCCAATTTGTTTTTGAAAGCTTCCTTGCGTAAAAAAGTTCCTGTCCCACTGACGCTGTGAATTTTTCCAAACATTATTTACAATGGCACCGGGAATGCCTTTTTCCGAATCATAGTAATAACATTTTAAGTTCCATTGTCCGGTATTTAATCTACCAAATAGAGCACCCTCTAAACGTAGTGATTCAATATCCCCGTTTTGACGAATCGCAGTCGTGTCCCACGCGAGTGTTCCGTCACTAAATACTTTTTTATACCTAAATTTATACTTGCCGTTAGCATTGATGTATTCGGTATTAAGTGATAGATTAATAGTTGAGCTTAATTTTTGTTCGTATAAAAAAGATGGATTGACTAATCCGAAAGAGCCTGTGCGGAATATTGTCTTGAGATTATAGGTTTTACCATTATGAAATGAAGGACGGCGTGTTTTTAAGTATAACGTTCCGGCTGAACCGAAATCTTTTGCGGGTTGAAAAATATCGCTCTTCTGTCCGTTGTACAACGAAATTTCTTCTATGTTGTCAAGAGAGAATTTCCCAAGGTCAATCTGTCCGTTTTGAGCATTTCCGAGTTGAATTCCATCATAGAATACACCCATGTGATTTGTCCCCATGCTGCGAATATCCACAGTTTTAATGCCTCCTACCCCGCCGTAGTCTTTAATTTGGATTCCTGAGAAATAGCGCACAGCATCGGCAACAGAATGACTATTAAGTGCTTCAAGTTGTTTTCCATTAAGTTTCTGCGCCGGAATGACTTCAATATATGGTTTTGCCGATTCAGTAACAACAACTTCTTGCAGTTGTTGTATGCTGTCAAGACGTGAACGTGTTTGTGCCGAAGTATAGAAGCCGAAAAATAAAGCGGCTACCATTAACCATTTGATACAAAAAATCTTAGCCATTTTGACTTGATTAAGTTAAACAATATATATGTCAAAATAACTTAGAGAAATGGCAATGAAACAAGCCGCAACAAAACAACGCATTATAACGTTGGGTAGATATTAAAAAGAAGACAGTATGCGTTACAAATGCCTTTGCTTTCCAAAGCTCATACCTCGTAAGCTATTGAAACATTTAATTGTACCGGCAGGTCTTCTGACTTGTTTCCATCTACCAACTGCCTTCCCAAGATGCTCTAAATCTCAGTGGCTAGAGAATGTCGGCGATGCTACGTGAAACTCACAGCAGCGGGACTGTCCAGGATTTTCACCTGATTCCCTATTAAGTGGAGTAACCCCGAGCGGGCCTCCACACCAATACGGCGCAAAGTTAGTAATTAAATATTAATTCAACAAAAAAATAGTAGTCAGAATATTTTTTTTGACTAATTTTGCACTCTGAAAATCAAATGGCAAAATTTGAGTCTAAAACAAATTCCAATAACCAATTTGTTTAACGTATAGAGAGTTGAAAAATCAGACTAAAAATAATACAAAATTACCATCACTTGCGCTATCGCTCATTCCGGTAGGGACATTATTAACCGCAATCGTATCGGTAATTATAACTCAAGGATCAGAAGCCGCATTGTCGGTCAGCCATTATATACTGTTTGGAGCTGCTGTATTGGCAGCCATTCTCGCATTGGTTTTTACAGGGCGCACTTGGAAACAATTATTGCAAGGATTAATAAAAAGCGCAAAACAAACAATGCCGGCCATACCGGTGTTATTGAGTATTGCCACCGTTTCTGCATCTTGGATGATGAGTGGCGTCGTACCCACTCTCATTGTATATGGCTTGGAGATCCTGAACCCTATGTTATTTTTGTTTCTCACTTGTAGTATCTGTGCAATCGTTTCGGTGTTAAGTGGTACATCGTGGACCACTATTGCTACTATAGGAGTTGCATTTATTGGTATCGGCTCAGTGATGGGCTATGAACCGGGGTGGATTGCAGGTGCTATTATTTCAGGAGCCTATTTTGGCGATAAAGTTTCGCCATTGTCCGACTCTACCGTGCTTGCTTCTACATCATGTGGTGTTGAGATGTTTACTCACATCAAATACATGATGATCACCACTGTCCCATCTATGACAATCTCTCTACTGGTTTTCCTCGCCTATGGATTATTTTCCTCGCCTCAACCCATGATTGAACAGCATGACATCATTGTTCATCTTCAGTCAACGTTTAACATTTCGCCATGGCCATTGCTCATTCCACTCATAACATGCACGCTCATAATTTTCAGAGTTAAACCATTGATGACACTCATTATAAGCACATCATTAGGAATTATCGGAATGTTCATTTTTCAGCCTCAAATAGTTGCCTCAATCGACAATAATGGATTCTTAGCCGTAATAAAAGTATTGTTCACTTCAACATCAATCGATACCGGAGATGAAATGCTTAATTCACTTGTGGCAACCGGTGGAATGGAGGGAATGATGCCTACAATTTATCTCGTATTATGTGCAATGACATTTGGTGGCATGTTGCTTGGAAGTGGCATGATTGCAGCTATAACCAAAGCATTTACACGACGCTTACATTCAATCCGCTCGATTGTAACAGCCACCGTTGGGAGTGGTCTATTTTTCAACGCATGCACAGGCGACCAATACCTTTCTATTATATTGGGAGGAAACGTATATAAAAAACTCTATCGCGACAATGGATTGGAGACTCGGCTACTCAGTAGAACTCTTGAAGACTCGGTATCGGTTACATCGGTTCTAATTCCATGGAATTCATGTGGTGTCACCCAAGCCACCGTATTGGGAGTTGCTACCTTAACCTATCTCCCATACTGCATCTTCAACTATTTAAGCCCCATAATGTCAATTATCGTAGCATACATTGGCTACAAAATAGTCAGACAACCCCAAGAGGACTCTACGGCAAATTAATAGCACATCTCAATACAATTTCCCTATGTAATATCTATTACATTCCGTTGACTTTCCATATTCACGATAGAATATAACGACATAACCCGGATAATATATACCAAAAGCAAAGGTCGGAGTTTTTCCGACCTTTGTAGAATAATATGCAGGAAATATATACTGCTTAATAATTTTCAGCTTTGATTTGGAAGAATGATTGTGGGTGTTTACATACTGGACACATAGCAGGGGCTTTCTTTCCAATAACAATATGACCGCAATTAGAACATTCCCAAATCATATCACCTTCGCGAGAGAATACCAATTGACCTTCAACATTTGCAAGAAGTTTGCGATAGCGAGTTTCGTGTTCTTTTTCAATTTTTCCAACCAAGTCAAAGAGAGCCGCAATCTTGGTGAATCCTTCAGCACGAGCATCTTCTGCAAAACGAGCATACATGTCGGTCCACTCATAATTTTCACCTTGAGCAGCATCGAGCAAGTTTTCAGCTGTAGATGGGATATCCTCGTCATGAAGAATTTTAAACCAAATTTTAGCGTGTTCCTTTTCGTTATTGGCTGTTTCTTCAAAGATTTTAGCGATTTGTTCGTAACCATCTTTACGAGCTTTAGAAGCATAGTAAGTGTACTTGTTGCGAGCCATTGACTCACCTGCAAAAGCTTCCATCAAATTTTTTTCGGTTTTAGAACCTTTTAATTCTGCCATAATTATAAGAATTTAGTGTTAAAAAATAATTGTTATTATAATTGATAATAAATTGGAACACATCGCATGAGATACTCACGCATGACATTCCAAGGAACATATACATCGTCACTACCAGGCAAAACTGCGCATGGTTTTTCATTGCGATCAAATCTCACAAAATATTCTCCTTTTGAATTACGGAATAATATCATTTGTAAATTTGCCGCCATAGGCACCACATCAAAATCTCTCCAATTTTTGGCCACCGTATCAAAATAGTTTGTTTTATAATAACAGCCATCTATTCTCATTAACGACAGCAATGGCATCATTGTTTCGGCATGGCCAAAACGCAATACTGCTTTGAGCGAACTGCGTCCTTCTACAACTGCATCGGTGGTGGCAATAATATCAAGTAACAATGGCGATGCTATATCGGCCGGAATTGTTGAGATGGTGGTAGATGTGCGTTGAATGTACTGGCGCATATTGAAGCATGACCACAATCGGTTATATTCTTCTGTGGTGAAATAACGACTTGCATCACACTCCACTTGCATGGCACTCATGCCGGCAATAACATAATATTGCACAAGAGCAAGCGAACGTGCATCAATCGCATCATAGGGATAGGACTCACCAAGAATTCTACGCAACGGCTCCAATGGGATTGCTTGCAATATATATTCGTCGTAGGGCTTCATTGCCTCATCATCTTTTCGAAATTCTATATACTCCTGATCCACATCAAAGGGGCGCATGAGCAACGATTGATCTCGGCCCGAAACCGTTTCAATTTCAAGGCGATTATTCAATCGCGACAACTGATGGGTAAATGAATACATGCTCATTATGCATCGTGGAGAATAGGAAGAAATTGCCTTAATATTACCGCCCGATAATACTTGCGGGAAATTACTAAACATGCGAGACGCAATACCTCTATGTTCGGCCATGCCAAGCGAGTCAAGCGCTCCCCATTGATTGTTACTTCGAGCAATTACATAGTCGGTCAGTTCCAAAAATTCTCGGCCAAGTTTTGTTATCGACCCAATCGAATCGGCATGTAACAATGCCCTACGCATCGTAACACAATTGGTTGCCGATGCCGGGAAACGAGAACCATGACGCCCCACATGATTGATGAACACCGGAGTGAGCGTATCGGGATAATCATAGGCACTCTCTGGCATAGGATAAGGCCTAAGCGAACCTTGACATTCTTCATTATTATATATGGTTGCAGTGGGATCAACAGCTTGCATTGCCACATGTGCAACTAATATATAAACAATCAAAAATAAAATTCGTTGCATAACGTTATACTTTTAAACGGTTCAAAATTACAAAATGGCTTTGGATTTTCAAAAAATAAACGAGTTAATATCTCATAATCGTATATCGGAGGCTATAAACTTAATCAACGACACCCTTGACAGCGAGCCTCAAAATGAGGATGCATGGTTTTGGCGTGGCAAGCTGCATTGGCGCATGGGAAACCGTCGGCAAGCTATCAACGACTATACCAAAGCCGTTGAAATCAACCCCAATAGCCCTGCCCGGCGAGCAATAGAATTGGGCCAGGATATTGACAACTTTTTCAACCCCGACATCTTCAACCCATAAACTATCAGACAATAAAAACGGTCGCAGCATAGTGTTGCGACCGTAATTTTTAGGTTATAATGCTATCCCATTATTTCATTTTCTTTGCAATTGATGCGGGTATCGCATTCTTATTTACAAGCACACTTAGAGTTTTGGCCAAGAAATAAGGTTCTGACACATAGAAGTATCCGTCATAAATTTGGTTGGTATCCCATGAGTTTTTAACCTTATAGTATTTGTTTCCCTCTTGGTCAACAGCAGTACCAACAATCACCATACCATGGTCATCGGTTGTTTCAAGACGGTCAAACATTTCTTGACGCAACTCTTGAGTCACCTCAACCTCTTCAACCGGTCCATCAATCTTATATTTGGCATCTTGACGTTCTTTGTCTGACAGTTTCACCCAACGAGCCAATTCAGTTGCATTCATGTCTCCTTGGTCTTTTCCTTTTGGCAAAACGGCTAAACCATTTTTCCATTTGAAACCGCCTTCACTCACATCGGCAGCCCACACTACACTATAACCGTTTTCAATAGCATTGTCAACAATCGCTTTGAGCTCTTCCATGGGCACATTTTGATATTGTCCCCAAAGCCAGTTGTCGGCAACTTCAAGCACAAACGGCTTATAATAGGGGTGATGAGTGAACGACGATACTGCTATATAGTTGTCGGACACCAAGCCCAATGATTTTGCATAACTTTTCGGAGTGTAGGTTTTTCCCTTATAGGTAAATGTTTCGGGGATTTCACCAAAATAAGCATCAAGAATACCTTCAAGACCTTTTTTCCATGCAGTTGTAAGTTTCTTATTTGGATTAGCTTCTACCGATCTCATATATGCGCTCAATACAGCGTGCAATTCCCCATGATTATGTTTTTCTTCACCATAGCCAAGTCCGTTATATACCTCTTCGGGTATTGCGCCATATTTTTCCCACACATAGGGCACATCAAGAATGCTTCCTCCGGGAGAAAATGCCGTAGAACCATACATGCGCACATAACGAATAGCCTTTTCCAAATAGCAATAGCGCACAGTAAACATCTCAGAAAGGTCGAGCGAATCTCCCGACGCTTTAATTATCTCATCTTCAAAATGGCTTGTTCCGGCAAAACACCAACATGTACCCGATTTATTTTGATCTTTAACCGATGTAGTCTTCACTATTTTAACATCGGTAAATTTAAACCCGGCAGAGTCAAGGTCCGCTTTTTTATCGTCAGCCAATGCTGTCACACACACCGATAACGCCAATGCGCAACTAAGTAAATATTTCATATTGTGATAATTTATTGGTTTTAGTATCGCAAAGTTAATAATTTTCTATAACTTTGCAGTCAATAACCAATCGTTTATTATCAATCATTATAAAAAATGAACAAAATAATTGAAAAGGAGCATTTTTCCGAGAAAGTTGTCAAACTTGTTGTAGAAGCTCCAATGATTGCTCGTTCACGCCGTCCCGGACATTTCGTTATCGTGCGCGCCGGAGAACATGGTGAACGTATTCCGCTCACAATTGCTGACGCCGATATTGAACGTGGTACTATCACTCTCGTTATCCAAGCCATCGGCAATTCAACACAAAAAATCTGTGCACTTAACCCCGGAGATTATCTCACCGACGTTGTTGGGCCGTTAGGAAAAGCCACTCACATTGAAAACGTTGGCACCGTGGTGTGTTGCGGTGGTGGTGTTGGTGTTGCTCCATTGCTTCCAATCATCAAGGCAATGAAACAGGCCGGCAACAAAGTCATTACCGTACTTGCAGCACGTTCCAAAGACCTCATCATTCTTGAAGACCAAGTGCGCCCCTACTCCGATGAAGTAATTATAATGACCGACGACGGTTCTTACGGACGTCAAGGACTTGTCACCAATGGCGTTGAAGAAGTAATACAACGAGAAAAGGTTGATCAAGTTGTAACCATCGGACCTGCAATTATGATGAAATTTGTATCGCTACTCACAAAGAAATATAATGTGCCCACAGTATGTTCGCTCAATACAATCATGGTTGATGGAACAGGAATGTGCGGAGCTTGCCGCATCACAGTAGAAGGCAAAACACGATTTGTGTGTATCGATGGTCCTGAGTTTGACGCCCACAAAGTTGACTTTGATGAAATGCTAATGCGTCTGCGCTCATATAATTAATATTTAACCAAAAAGGAACTCACCATGAGCAACAATAATAATACATCGGCTCCTCGCGATGCCCAATGGCGCGAAGACCTTCGCAAACGTCTCACTGCCAAAGAACGCACTGCAATTGCTCGCGTAAAAATGCCCGAATTGGATCCCCAATATCGAGTTACATGCAACGAGGAAGTTAACCAAGGAATTAATGCCGAGCAAGCTGTAATTGAGGCTTCTCGATGCATGGACTGCCCCGACCCTCAATGTGTTACAGGCTGTCCGGTAAACATTAATATTCCCGGATTCATTAAAAACATCGAGCGTGGAGACTTCCATGCAGCCGCAGTTGTATTAAAAGAGACCAGCGCTTTACCCGCAGTGTGTGGCCGAGTGTGTCCCCAAGAAAAACAATGCGAATCTCGATGCATATATCATAAGATGAAAAAAGAGCCGGTGGCAATTGGATACCTTGAACGATTTGCCGCCGACACCGAACGTCTCAGTGGCAACATCGCCCAACCAACCATCGCCGACAAAAACGGAATCAAAGTTGCAGTTGTTGGCTCTGGTCCGGCCGGGCTATCTTTTGCCGGCGACATGGCCAAAAGAGGTTTCAGCGTAACAGTTTTTGAAGCTCTTCACGAAATTGGAGGTGTGCTGAAATATGGTATTCCCGAATTCCGACTTCCCAACGCCGTTGTTGAAGTCGAAATCGACGGATTGCGTGCAATGGGTGTGGAATTTATCAAAGACTGCATCGTTGGCAAAACACTCACCTACGACGACCTTCATGAGATGGGCTTTAAAGGCATATTTGTAGCATCAGGTGCCGGATTACCTCGTTTCATGGGCATTCCCGGTGAAAACCTCAACGGAGTAATGTCAAGCAACGAATATCTCACTCGCGTGAATCTCATGGGTGCAGGACGTGCCGATTGGGACACCCCGGTTCTTCAAGGCAAACGAGTTGCAGTGATTGGCGGAGGAAACACCGCTATGGACTCTGTGCGCACAGCACGTCGCATGGGTGCCGAAACGGTCATGATTATATATCGCCGTAGCGAAGCCGAAATGCCGGCCCGAGTTGAAGAAGTTAAACATGCCAAAGAGGAAGGCGTTCAATTTTTGACACTCCACAACCCCATTGAATACAAAGCCGACGATAAAGGTCGTGTATCTACAATGCTCGTTCAAAAAATGGAGCTCGGAGAACCCGATGCCGACGGACGTCGCTCGCCGGTGGCTATTGAAGGCGCAATTGAAGAAATACCCGTCGATTTGGTCATTGTCAGCGTTGGCGTGTCTCCCAACCCTCTAATTCCCAACGCAATCTCTCAACTTGAGACATCTCGCCGAGGCACTATCGTAGTAGATGAATCCACCATGCAGTCATCACTTGACGACCTTTATGCCGGTGGTGACATCGTGAGAGGTGGAGCTACCGTAATCCTTGCAATGGGCGACGGACGTCGCGCTGCCGCATCTATGGCCGAAGCACTCTCTAAGTAATCAAGAAATCTCATCTTCATTTATAACCAACCCGATAGTTTCTGCTATCGGGTTTTGTTTTAGCCCCATTTTCTACCTGATGCTTTCATTCTAATTAATCAAACGACCATCGTTTCCCTCCATATTTAAAAAAATCATTTCGATATGTAAAATTTTTCATTTTTTCTACGCCAAATCTCGCTGTTTCGTAAATTATCTCTATATTTGTAATTGAGCCGTAAGACAAAAACTAAACGACTCGCCCTAAATCAAATAGAAACGATAAATAAAGCAATCAATGAAACAATTAAAAATATGGAATAAATTTAATGGATTAAGATTAATTAGTATCTCAATCCTATTATATTCTTTTGCAGATGTAAAATCAGGAGAATTTGATGGGTATGATAGAGTATTAATTACTCCAATAGTTATTGGTCAATATCTCGAAGATTCTACATCGTACAAATGTTATCGATATGACATTATCAACCATCATTCTACAGAATGCCTATTATGGATTGAACAGAATGAGACAGAAAAAGACCCATTACGATATTTCAAGAAAAGAATCGGAGATTTTTCATTACAACAAATAATATATGAATATGGTAGTACTCTAATCATTGAAGATACCGACAACTTTTCTGAATTATATTCAACTTTTTTTAAATTATTGTCTCCTCAAGGCTCATTTAGCATTTATGTGAATTTACCCGATTCAATGAATGAGACACAGTTTTTACGAAACATAAAAGTATTACCGATTAATAATAGTACAATTTTTACAACAGAACTATTACCCACCTTAAAGAAATTGTCATATAAATATGACAACATTATCATAACTCCAAAATGAAAAAGTTTAATGGTTATTGATAATACCTACTACGGCAACCATGCCGTCCGAAACACCACACGAGGCCTACGACTCTACAACGAAGTAGGCTACATCGATATCCATGGTGACAGCGTGAGCTACCACTACATGGTGCGAGACTACCTTGGCAGCATCAGAGCCATCGTCGGCCCCGGTGGAACACTCGAGCAAGCCACTGACTACACCGTCACCGGCATACCATATACCGCCACCACCGACCAAAGTGGCAATCGACGGCTACACACCGGCAAAGAACTGCGCACCTTCAACGGCCTCTACCACTACGACAACCATGCCCGCATCTACGACCCCCTCACCGGCCGCTTCACAACTATTGACCCCTTAGCCGGCCAATACCCCTCACTCACCCCCTACAACCACTGCGCCAACAACCCGCTAACTTTCATTGATTCTAATGGTATGGAAATTGTTATAGCTGAAGAAGATAGAAAAAACACATCGTTTAATATGAGATTGGGGTTAGTGCGATCAGCACTACGTAAATATAGGCTATCGCAGCAATACGATGAGATTGAACAGTCTAAAGAATTTAAATTAACTATTAAGAATGCAAGTGGAGATAAAAATTCAAATTATTTTGAACCAAGCACACAAACGTTATATATTGATTTATTTAATGCGGTAATTCATAAAGAAGGTGTTAATTCACCATTATTCATTTTAAGGCATGAAATGGACCATATTCATGCTTATATGGTAGATAGAGTAGGATACAAAATGCGAATGGAAGCTAAAGATAAACAATACGATAATTTGGAAGAAAAACGAGTAATAACAGGTGATGATATTAAAGCCGGCAAAGTGTTAGAAGAACCAACGAGGACTAAACATGGGCAATATATTCGAGTTTATATTGATGATCCGACATCAAATGACCTAAACATAGAAATTGTGCGCGAAAAACAGCACTTGATAAATAATAGTGAAATGAAATAAATTAAACATAGTTTATGAAGAAGTTAATTTGTATAATGGCATTTATTGGTATCGCTCACTATGTTAGCGCAAAACTAATATATCCAATTCATGCAGAAATGGTAGATAGTGTTGTTATTCGAACCGTAAATTGGAGTATATTATTTGAAACGCCATTTGGTGTAGAACGCAAAGCATTTGATGATTTATATGAGTTTTTAAGTCTAAATCAAGAATTTCAGAAGTCGGAAGGATTACGAATAGATAGTATCAAAATCACAGACGAACTTTCTAAGTTCATTTTTTGCACAATGATAAACGCTTTACCTATACATGAAAAAAATCCCAATCCATTGCCCGATAAAATATTAAAAAAAGGGAAAGGTTTTAACCAGCCCAATAGAGGAATCCTTTACAATTTAGACTGGGGACAAAATGGAGAAACGTTAGAAATCCGAGGTCAAATTAAAATTTATAAGAAAAATGGGGCTGTAATAGTAGGATATATGTCACATCACTTATTAGATATATTTAATGAACGTTACTCGGCTTCTACTCTGTCAGAATTTATCAACGATTATATTGATTGGAAGTTTAATGGACCTAAAAAATACTTGTTGGATGCCATAGATTATGATTATATTAGTCGGGAGGATATGATAACTCCGGATTCGGTTATTGTGTATAATAAATCAGAAACACATTCCTGGCAAAAGTTTGCGGCACTTGATCCTGAATCAACAACAGCATTGATTGACATTATTTCATCAGAGTCAAATTTGTCTGACAAATTAGGATTTTATCCCTCAATGAAAATTGAGTTCTATGTTGGAGGTTTAAGAAATCCTATTTACGTCAATGGAAATTACATCAAAGAATATAATAACATTTATAAAGTTTCGTATAATATTGAAGCATATATATATTCTATAATAGAAAAAGATAAATATCCACGATGAGAGTAAATCGATGGCAAAGATAATGGAATTTGATGAAAGCGCCCCCATGACACAATAATCATAGAATAAAGTTTTTTATCCACCTTGCTAGTTTTTTATGTATGCCATTCAACCTAAAGTTAACTTGATTCCGATGAAAAGCAGCAACGTCATGGCTCATCACTATTACGTGCGTGACTATCTGGGCAGCACCCGAGCCGTGATAGACGATGCAGGCAACCTGTTGCAGACTGTCAACTACTACCCCTCGGGCGTGCCATTCACCCTCACCGATGACGACCCCGTCACCGATCGGCTGCACACCGGCAAACCCTTCATCGACATGCAAGGCCTCTACCACTACGACAACAACGCCCGCATCTACGACCCCCTCACCGGCCGCTTCACAACTATTGACCCCTTAGCAGGCAAATACCCCTCACTCACCCCCTACAACCACTGCGCCAATAATCCGCTATCTTATATTGATCCTGATGGAAGGGTCATTCGTGATGCCGAAGGAAACATATTATATTATTCATCTGGAGAAACACGCAAGTATATATTTGAACTTGAGGAAGGTAATACCGAAATAGTTGAAGTTGAATTAGGGTATATTTTTGCAGATAATTGGGCTCCGATTGAGGTTTTAAACAATCAGACTAATGACGCTCGTTTTGATACAAATTGTCATGGAATCACTTTTATTAATGGGGAATATTGGTTAAATTCAGATCAAATACCAGCGCTATTAGTGGGAGATAATTATATTGAAGTTTCAAAAGAGAATGCATCTGTAAATGATGTTATAATATCAGACTTAAACAATTTTCCTAAATCTCATTCTATGACTATTATCAGCGTAAAGGACCCCTTTGACCAATCTATTGTTTATGGTCAGAACGGACCAAATACAGAAAATTATGAGACTACAATATTAGTAGAATTTGGAAATAGTAATTATAATATTTATCGTAAAGAGATTCCTGAAAAATGAGACAAATTGTATTGCATCGCAGTTGTAAATTGGCTCTTATGGTATTATTTCTCGTTATAATAACTTCTTGTAACAGCATTAAAAAGAATTATTATAACTATAACGCGAAGTTAGAGATTGGGGAAAAATACCTTGGCGACATCGGAAAAGATTGCGAATCCTTATACTATTTCCCTCCAGCCGGGTTAAATTATATATTTAAAGGATATACGATATATAAAGATAGTGTAGAATTTATAGTGACACTTGATGAATCTTCTCGCATAAACACGATTATGACGAATGATGCTAATTTTAAAATTGGGAATTATAGTATTGGAGACACTGTAACAGAACATTATAATCTCCCGACAGGTCCATATTCTCGCAGAGATAGCCTACGCGGAGTTTTTATACCTATTGTAAATAATTGGGAAGTTGTATATAATCTTAAATCAAAGAAAATTATAGCATTTTACAAAAGCGCAAATCATAGAGATAAGATCATTCAGTCAGATTCAAAAACGAACTATAAGTATAATTATTCAGCAAAGATCGATTTAGGAGAAATATACAATGGACGAACTAAATTGAGTAAAATAAAAATTCCGTTAACCGATAAATATGTTGAAATGAATGTTGCAACATTATATAAAGATAGAATCAGATACACAATTGCTGTAGATGATAATCAGAAGATTATCTTAATTAGGTGCTGTCTTAATAATGTTGACAATTCCAAACGGAAAAGTAAAGGTAAAATCATAATTAAACCTGGAATTGAAGGGTGTTATGTAAAATATAATGATGGGTGGTTTTCTGAGTTTTCATCTCTTAAGCAATATGACGAGGGCTATTCGACCGGACAATTTGTGAAATACATATATTTAAAATAGGTTATAGCAATGGCACGAAACATCACAACGATTATAGCGACATGGGTGGCGATAGCATGCACGGCCGCAACCCCCGATTCTCCGATGGAGTTTACGATAGTACCACCATCGCCCGAAGTTGCATCATTGATTAAATATAACAATATAGATATTTCCCCTTTCTCCGGCCAACCAAACATCAATTTACCTATATATACTGTGAGAGAGGGCTCTATTGAGTTGCCTATCAGCATCAGTTATCATGGTGGTGGCTTTATTTCGGGTGGAGTATCTGCGGGTGGTAAAATTGGATTAACTGGAGGCATATCTTCTACCGAAAAAAATAGCGCTCCATTAGTTTCAAAACAATTAAATTTGGGATTAGGTCTGCCTTGTGGACTTCTACCAGGGAATGTGTCAGTCGGAGTAAGTAATACATTTATATTAAAAGATTTTGCAAAATAAAAAAGTATGATAAAGTTAATTGAAGATATTATCAATAGGCGTAAGTTAAATAAATTTCAAAAGGCAATGCTAATTAATTTATGTATCTTATTTACACTTCTTGGAGTCAATTATTATTTTCAGGATAAAAAGTATATCCAACGAGTGGAGTATGCATATAATATAGCGTTAAACGATTCTGTCAAAGAAATAAAATCTTATGCCAAAACAGGTATTAAATTATGGTTGAGAGGTGATTCAATATTGGTGATCTATGCGGCTGACGCCTCCGAAACCAGAGCAATTTTTGGGTTAGTAGAGAAGAGAGGTTTTCGACTTATCTCAAAGAGAGAGAAATCAAATTTAATGTATTTTTCAAATGGCATAGATTCAACCACTATATGGTTAGAGAAACCTGAGTAATAGGGAAAGATAACTTGACAGAATAGTGATTGTGAATAATAGCGATACTACCAGCAAACATTAGACTCTATAGTTATCGTACGAAAATATTAATTTTATGATACGAAACATCACAGCGATTATAGCGGCATGGGTGGCGATAGCATGCACGGCCGCAACCCCCGATTCTCCGATGGAGTTTACGATAGTACCACCGTCGCCCGAAGTTGCATCATTGATTAAATATAACAATATAGATATTTCCCCTTTCTCCGGCCAACCAAACATCAATTTACCTATATATACTGTGAGAGAGGGCTCTATTGAGTTGCCTATCAGCATCAGCTGTTGTGACTTTGTTTGTGTTATTTTATTAAGGAAAACATTGGAGGCCTAAGGCTTTTTTCTCCGAAAAATTTGCATATTCGGCAATAAATTGTTTCCTTTGTAGATATTGAAAATTATTTCTAATTTAGAATAGTTATGCTTAAAGAAAATTTATTGTCAATTTATGCTAACAGTTTTCAAGAAAACTGGGATTTACCTGCACTAACTGACTATACGACAAAAGACACCATGACCTATGGTGATTTTGCACGAACTATTGCTCGATATCACCTATTTTTTAAACAATCAGGAATAAAACCGGGAGATAAAATTGCCCTCATGGGTAAAAACACCACCACATGGGTCTCTGTATTCATGGCAACAATCACCTATGGGGCTGTAATCGTACCGGTGCTTCAAGAATTCAATCCCCAAGATGCTCAACACATCATCAACCACTCCGATGCGATAATGTTGTTTATATCTAACAACCTTTGGGAAACATTTGAAATTGAAAAAATGCCTAAACTCAAGGCTATCATTTCTCTTGACGACAAAAAAGTATTAGCCGAGACTTCTAAAGATGACGAAATTTCTAAAAACATAAAGAATCTTTCTCGCAAGTTCAACGCGACATACAAAGATGGATTCTCGCCTCGCGATATTAATTATCCCAACTTACCGGCCGACTCTCTCGCTGTGATAAACTACACATCAGGAACCACCGGATTTTCAAAAGGGGTTATGCTCACTCTGAACAATCTTTGTGGCAATGTCGTCTATGGTATTCAATCTCGATTGCACTATCCCGGCTCAAAATGTCTTTCGTTCCTTCCTTTGGCTCACGCCTATGGTTGTGCTTTTGACATGCTTGCGCCTTTAGCAATTGGGACCCACGTCACTCTATTTGGACGAATTCCATCTCCCAAACTTCTACTTAAAGCAATGAGTGAAGTAAAGCCCAATCTTGTGCTTTGCGTTCCGTTGATTCTTGAAAAAATCTATCGCAAACAAATTCTCCCAATGATAACCAAACAAGCCATGAGATGGGCTTTGGCTATTCCATTCCTTGACTCTGCAATATGCGCCCGAATACGCAAAAAACTCGTTGAGGCATTTGGTGGTGAATTTGAAGAAGTAATCGTTGGTGGTGCTCCTCTAAATCATGAGGTTGAAGATTTTCTCCATCGCATTAAATTCCCATTTACCGTTGGATATGGAATGACCGAATGTGGACCACTAATCAGCCACACTCCTTGGAGACAATTCCAATGCATGTCTTCGGGTCGCACTTTGCCCGTCATGGAATCACGAATAGATAGTCCCGATCCCGAAAACATTCCCGGTGAAATATGCGTACGCGGCGAAAACGTTATGCAAGGATACTATAAGAATGCCGATGCTACAAATGCCGTTCTTGATGATGATGGTTGGCTACACACTGGCGACATGGGTACTCGTAGCGCCGATGGCACTCTTTTCATCAAAGGTAGATACAAAACAATGATTCTTTCTTCTAACGGACAAAACATCTATCCCGAAGAGATTGAAGCCAAGCTCAACAATATGCTATATGTTGCAGAGAGTCTTGTTGTTGAGCGCAACAACAGACTCATTGCGCTGGTTTATCCCAACTATGAAGAGATGGACGAGGCCGGAGTTTCAACCGATAAACTTCCTGAAGAAATGGAACGTGTGCGCATCGAACTGAACAAATTGGTGGCGCCATACGAAAAAATAGACCGCATACAACTAATTCCCAACGAATTTGAAAAGACCCCTAAACGGTCAATAAAGCGATATCTATATCAATAAATGAAAAGATATTTAGTAACCGGTGGAGCCGGTTTTATTGGAGCCAACTTTGTGAAGTATATCCTCAAAAAGTGGGCTAATGACATTGAGATTATTATTCTCGACGCATTAACCTATGCAGGAAATCTTCTTACAATAAAAGAGGAAATCAATTTACCCAATGTAACTTTCATCAAAGGGGATATTACCGACCATCAATTGGTTGCTGATATCATTAAGACTCACGATCCTCATTACATAGTAAATTTTGCAGCCGAATCCCATGTCGATAGAAGCATTTCAAATCCCCGATTATTTTTAGAGACAAATATTTTAGGGACACAAAATCTTCTTGATTGTGCGAGAGAGGCCTGGTTTTTAGGAAAAGATTCAACCGGCAAGCCTTCTTACAAAGAGAATCACAAATTCCTACAAATAAGCACCGATGAAGTATATGGCTCGCTTGAAAAGGACTATGATACCGCTCAACCGTTACTCCTTAACAATGACGTTGCTGAAGTAACCAAAGGTCGCTCTCAACTCAAAACATTTGGGAAACATTTCTTTACCGAATCAACACCTTTGGCTCCTCGCTCGCCCTATTCGGCTTCTAAAACAAGCGCCGACTTGATTGTTCAAGCATATCATGAGACCTACGGAATGCCCATCAACATCACTCGTTGTAGCAACAATTATGGGCCTTATCACTTCCCCGAAAAGTTGATACCGCTGATTATTAAAAACATTCTTGAAGGGAAACAACTCCCGGTATATGGCACAGGCGAAAACGTGCGCGATTGGCTATATGTAGAGGACCATGCCAAAGCCATTGATATGGTGTTGCGCAATGGACGCATTGGAGAGGTTTACAATGTGGGTGGATTCAATGAAGAGCAAAACATCAACATCGTTAAGCTTGTGATTTCGATTATTGCTCGCATCATGAATGAAGAGTCTCAATACCGCAATTGCCTCAAGTGCGACATTAAATCAATCAACAACGACCTCATCACCTACGTGACAGATAGGCCCGGCCATGACATGCGCTATGCCATTGATCCCACAAAAATTGCAGTTGAACTCGGCTGGTATCCCGAAACTCCATTTGAGAAAGGCATAGAAAGCACCATCAGATGGTATCTCGACAACCAGCAATGGGTTGAAAGCGTCACTTCGGGAGAATATCAAAAATACTACGATGAGATGTATCTTAATCGGTAATATATTTTATCTTCAATTATTATGAAAGGAATTGTACTCGCCGGAGGAGCCGGAACACGACTATACCCTATCACAAAGGGAATCTCAAAACAATTGATTCCCATTTATGACAAGCCCATGGTATATTATCCCATTTCAGTGCTCATGCTTGCCGGTATCAGAGATATTCTCATTATATCTACGCCCGATGATCTACCCATGTTCCGTCGTCTTTTGGGAAATGGACATGAGCTCGGTGTAAACTTTGAATATGCCGAACAACCTCGCCCCGAAGGGCTTGCCCAGGCATTTATCATTGGCGAAGAATTTATCGGCGATGATAACGTTTGTCTTGTCCTTGGCGACAATATATTCTATGGACAAGGATTCACATCTATGCTTAATGATGCTGTATCTTTCGCTCAAAAGGGTGAATCCACAATTTTTGCATATTCGGTTCAAGATCCGCAACGATATGGTGTGGTAGAATTTGACAATAACAATAAAGCTATATCCATTATAGAAAAGCCACAAAATCCGGCATCAAACTATGCTGTGGTAGGGCTATATTTCTACCCCAACGACGTCATACAAATTGCCAAAGAGGTCAAACCCTCGGCAAGAGGTGAGCTTGAAATAACATCGGTCAATCAAGAATATCTCTCGCGCGGGCTTATGAATGTAAAACGTTTTGGCCGAGGATTTGCTTGGCTTGACACAGGCACCATCGATTCTTTAATGGAAGCGTCTAATTTCATTGAGACAATCGAAAAACGACAAGGTCTCAAGGTTGCTGCCTTAGAAGAAATAGCGTTTAGACGCAATTTCATTGATGCCGACCAATTGCGCAAACTTGCTGAGCCAATGAAAAATAACAGCTACGGACAATATCTCCTCAATCTTGCAAATCATGGCATTATCTGACGCTCACATCATAGAACTGCCCAAAATATGCGATGCTCGCGGAAACCTTTCATTCATTCAAAACAAGCAACAGCTTAGTTTTGACATCGCTCGCGTTTATTGGATTTATGATGTGCCCGGAGGGAAAAATCGCAATGGCCACGCATTTCATAATCAGCAAGAGCTCATCGTAGCATTATCAGGCAGTTTCGACGTGGCCCTTAGCGATGGATATGAGACAAAGCGATTTCATTTAGCTCGCTCTTATTATGGACTATATGTCCCGAAATTGACATGGCGCGAAATTGACAATTTCTCAACCAACTCTGTCGCATTAGTCCTTTCATCTACAACATTTGACGAAAGCGACTATATCAGGGATTTCAATCAATACAAACAAATTATTCATAATGCAAAATAACAACCACGCAATTTCGCTATTGGAAGATTGTCACATCGTGACTCTTGAACGTCACACCCATGAAAATGGGTCTCTTTCAGTAGTAGAAAACAACGATAAATTCCCGTTTAAAGTAAAACGCGTGTTTTACCTCTACGATATTCCGGGCGATTCGGAACGTGGTGGGCACTCTCATTATGAATCGCAGGAATTCATCATCGCTGCAAGTGGTTGTTTTGATGTCACTCTCACCGATGGTCACTCTTCTAAAACATTTACCCTCAATAGGCCATATCACGCTCTTTACATTCCCGCAGGAATATGGCGTCACATCGACAATTTTTCGTCGGGGTCGGTATGTTTAGTTTTGACATCGCTTGAGTATAGCGAAGCCGACTACGTTCGTGACTTCTCAAAATTTCTTTCTCTCACTGCTAACAAACTCCCACGATGACCAAATACCCATTTCTTGACTTAGCAACCATAAACGCTCAATATGCCGATGAAATTAAAGCAGCGGTCAATCGGGTCATTGATAGCGGACGCTACATTGGAGGAGAAGAAGTTTCCAATCTTGAAAACAACCTTTCATCTCTATGCAATGCGCCCTACGCAATCGGAGTGAGCAACGGACTTGATGCATTACGTCTCATCTTCAGAGCCTATATCGAATTAGGTTTCATGAAACTCGGAGATGAAATTATCGTTCCTTCAAACACCTATATAGCATCTATACTTGCCATCAGCGACAACGGACTTGTGCCACGACTTGTCGAGCCCGACATAGCCACATACAATCTTGATAGCAATCTCATCGAAGAAGCCATAACACCTCTCACCAAGGGCATCTTGACGGTGCATCTTTATGGACGTGTAGCATGGGACATGAAACTTGTTGAACTTGCGCATAAATACAACTTAAAAATCGTTGAAGACAATGCCCAAGCAATTGGAGCCACAGCTTTATGCGACGGATTGTATGGGTCAAACGTGACAGGAGCGCTGGGCGATGCAGGGGCGTTTAGCTTCTATCCGACAAAAAACATCGGAGCCCTCGGAGATGCAGGCGCCGTGGTTACTCACGATAAAGAACTTGCCGAAGCAATTAGAGCGCTACGCAATTATGGTAGCGACTATCAATATCACAACCTATACGCCGGTCTTAATTGCCGCCTTGATCCAATTCAAGCAGCAATTCTAAACGTCAAACTACCCCATCTCACCGAGGAGACGCAATATAGGCAAGAAATCGCCGATATATACGAACACGAAATAAGCAACAACGCAGTAATAAAACCTCTCAAACGCGAAGCCAATGAACAAGTATGGCATCAATATATCGTGAGAGTTGCCAACCGCGACAAATTCCGCAAATATTTAAGCAACAACGGCGTTGAAACGGCTATTCACTACCCCACTCCGCCTCACAAACAGCCATGTTACAAACAATTTGCTCATCTGCATCTTCCAATTGCTGAGAAAATTGCCAATGAGGTTGTGAGTTTACCAATCACACGATGCACAACACCTGTTGATGCCCTCGAGATTGCTCAAATAATAAATCAATACATTCCTTAGCCTAAGGACGCATTTTCTATTACTTGAGGATTTCCAAGACTGCCTCGTAATCGGGCTCCGACGTTATCTCATCGACAAGTTGGGCATAAATTACTCGCCCCGTCTCATCTATCACCACAACCGCTCGCGCCAACAATCCGGCCAAAGGACCATCTACGATATCCACTCCATAATCTGTCGCAAATGTTTGTGAACGGAATGCCGATGCTGTCACTACATTGTTCAACCCCTCAGCCACACAAAATCGCGTTGCAGCAAATGGCAAGTCATTTGACACACACATAACAATCGCATTGTCGATTTTGGCTGCCTCCTGATTAAATCGGCGAACAGTCATTGCACACACATCGGTGTCAAGGCTTGGGAATATATTCAAAACTATGCGTTTCCCTTTTAAATCTGATAGAGCTATATCGGTTAAGTCCTTTCCCACAAGCTTAAATTCCGGTGCTTGATTGCCTACGTTGGGGAATTCACCTCTTAGCCCACAATTCAACCCTTTAAATTTTATCGTTTTCATATATTTGATTATTTATCATCTATTAATTCGGTTCTATAAATCAATTTCGATGCCAAGCCTTGATTGTAGCCGATGCTCACATATCTCACCACTCCATCTTCATCGGCAACAACAATTACCGGGAAATGGTTTGCTCCACATTTTTGAGCCAATCCATCGGCATTCATCAATATCAGTTCATCTTTGCTCCCTGAGTCTATCACATTGGCCACATCATCATGATTTCCCTCCACAAAAGCCCAGATAGTTTCTATGTGGCGAGGAATTTGATTCTTTGCTTGGCGCACAGCATCAATTGTTAATGATGTTGTCGAATCGGTAGGATTTACAAACACTACATACGTCGTAGCATCAAACCCGTCTTTCATATCCCTATTGCTACGTTCCATGTCAATTGTCGGCAATGAAAACGAAGGGAATCTCATTCCGGTGAGATTTACAACATCAAAGTCATTATTACCGTATAAACTAAACACTTCGGGATAAATCTCAGTTAAATATTCAAGAGTCAAGCCATCACATGACCTTCCTTCTATTGCGTAATCATCATAGTATTCAATCTTAAATACTTGCTCGCCCACTCCACCCGGATTGTTCACCAATGTAGCTTCCAACGGCATCAGCGTGGCCTCATCAAACAGATACATTGCATTTCCCACCTCCTCCGATCCAAGCGTTTCAACGACATAGACAATCAATTGATTCTCATCATCATGAGTCATTTCAACAAGACAATCTTTATCGGCCAATGCCGTTGCAATCTTTTCACCAATAAACTGAGGCAGTAACATCGTAAACTGCGCAAAACGCCCTCCTCCTTGATCGTGTCGCAATCTTTCTCCGCGATAGGTATATGTATCTCCTCCAATAGAGGCAGTAAAAGCACGTTTCTCAACCCCTTCGGCCTTAGGATTTTGCCATTGTATCAAAAAATCACAAACTTCATTTAGGCTATCTGCTGCAGTACTTGGCATTGACAGCAAATCTACATCATACGCCACATCTACACCTTGCAGAGGCATCGTCAACTCTATCAATGCCTGACCTTGATAACACTCGACCGAGCGCAATCTTGATACTAATTCTTCTATTGATTGTGCGCTACTTGAAACCCACACTGCGCCAAGGGTTAGCATTGTACATAATATTCTCTTCATAGTTCTATTGAAATTGTTTTTATATAAAACAACTCAACCTAACATTGGTTTTCCTCCCGGAAACTTTTATGTACAAAATGACTCTATACTTCCCTCGGCTCTTACTTTACAATTCTATCAATAGCGTTCAGTATAGGATCGGTGCTCACGTTTGCGCCAACAGCTTGTTGCATCCATTGGTTGGGAGTAAGACGCCCCAAACGGTAAATTCTCATCATTTCATCGGCAAACGCCTTTTGATTGGCACACTTCGCAAAATGTTCTTCCAATTGGAATTCAATTATGTGTCCAAACGGATAATTTGGCAAATACATTGGAGAATTCACCATATGGGAATAACATGCCAATATTGGAGAGTCTTTTTCACCTAATACCGGCTGATAGTATTTGTTCCAAACATCTTTTGCTATTGAGATTGTCGCTTGACGCAATTGGTCGGCAGATGCCGTAGGATTGGCATATAACCATTGCCACATATACATGTCAACAAGTGACACTCCCATTATTTCATACAACCCCCAGAATATATCAAGAGTCGTAGAATCATCTACTTTTTGGTCATAACCCAACAATTTTAAGTCGCGTTTTTGGAACACAAATGCCAAAGCCTCTGTAAATCCTGTATTGGGAACTCCACTCAAGGTATAATAGTCAATATTATATAAATCTATTGTCTGTTCTACATTGTGTCCAAATTCATGAACTGCAATATTATACCCTTTATAATCCATTCCTTCGGCGCCAATACGGGTTCTCAGCAGAGAGTTTTCCCATCGTCCTACTGCGCCCCATGCATGTCCCGAACCACGAGCTCCTTGCACCGAAATTTTACTTGCAATGAACTGAGCATCTTTTTCACTCATGCCCAATGCCATCAACATTCGGGGCATATCCTTCTCAAATGCATCAGGATTAGGGTACTTTGCGCGAGTTTGAGCCGTCAACGAATCTTCCGATATCGCACTTCTACTCTTGAATCCATCATACCATATATCATACGGGCGCAACTTGCGTCCCAATCTTTTCTCTATGAGTTTAGCTACTTTTTTTACTTGAGGAGACGACACCAAATTCACAAACAACGATTCTATTTGTTGAGGAGAAACTTCCATTCCTCCCTCAAAATTACGCATTATTCCGGTCGGTTGTTGAGGCTCATAAGCATCAACTTTTTTCATTGCCGTATAATGTGCAAGTATGCGGTCGTAACGTCGATTATTCTCTGCCTCCAGATTTACCGAAGTGTTCTCTTTCCATGCTTTGTTACTATATGGAGCCCAATCATAACCAGAATTATTGATCACATCACATGGAATCGAGCCATCTACAATGCGCAATAAAACCTTATAAACCATCTCCTGTTTTTCATTTGCATTAGGGACATTGGCGTAATTTGATTTTATTTCATCTCTCAAATTCCAATGCGACAACAGAACCATATCTTGAGGGAATAACCTACGACCATCTTCGGTGAGCAAATGCCCCATCATGATGTTATAACCGGCAATATAATTTTCGGCATCGGCATTAGCTTGCCCCACTTCTTGTGTTATCTTGGCCGGCACTCGCGACGTAAACATGTCGCCCATGCGCGCATAGGCCCATTCCTTTCTTGACCATGATGCACCCTGTTCATTTTTCTCCGAAAGCGTATAATTAGGAAAATTCAGAATTGTGATAAATGCAACTTTGTTTCCATATAGGTCATTCCACAAATGAGAATATGGATTAAATGCACTCATTATATAATCAAGATTCGTGGGTTCCGGACCTGCCAATATCGTAGGGAGACTCAACTCCACGGCTACTTGATTAGATGTTCCGAGTAACACTTCATAAACTTTTGCCAATTTATTATATAGTTCCAAACGCTTTATAGAGTCACCCTCATAGTTTTCCTTAACAAACGTTTCAAACTCTTGAGTGGTTCCATCTTCTTGTTGCCACAATGCAGCTACTTGCTTGACACCTCGTGTCACCAAGTCAACATCACACTGAGCATTTTCTGCCACGATGCTATTTATCGATTGCTCCACTACGTCACTTGAAATAACACCTGCCGTGACATTATCTATTCCTATGATTGTCATCACAACTAATACTAAACGTTTTAAAATACGAGTCATTTTGATATTAATTTTTTAGGGCACTATTGTACTAAGTCTTTTAATTTGTGCATCAAAATTACTCAAATATTTTGTGCCCAACAAAACATGCGCTAAAATTTGGTCAAGATTTGAACACAATGCTAAAAGTTTTGTTTTATCAATGAAACACAAAATTCTATACCGATGAAAAAATCAAAATCAATGGGTAGCATTTTTATCGATTTGCTATCAGACGCTAAAGATGCAACCTCGCTTTTAGCAAAGGATCAGGTGAATGATATTATCAACACAAACGCATGCAGTGAGCTGTTTGATGTTTTAGTTATCAACGCATTGGGATGCCGATGTCCCATCGCTGAATCATCAATTGACAATGCAATAAACTACATCATTACGCTCAAATGCAACGAAATCGACAATAACGCATATAACGAGCTTGACCGCATTCACGAGATTCAACAATGGAACGATTTCTATACACTCGTTGGCAACAACATGAAATCTCGTTTTCGTCAATCGGGATTGCTCATTGAATCATAATCATTCCCGCTACTTAAATTCTTGATAGGTTGATGCAAACTTGAATATATAGTCAAGTTGTGATTGTGTTTCAGGTGCCGACATCCACGCAGCTCGTTCATGTGAGGCATAATTATTTCGCATTTTAGACAATGCATCATTTGCCGACAGATGATGAAAATAAATATAATAACACGTAACAATGGTCCCGGTGCGTCCAACTCCTCCTACACAATGAATGTATAGTCGCTCATTTGTTTCAACAAGATGCTTTTCAAGTTGCTGAAATAATTTCACTACCGATTCCACATCAGAGGGGATTCCTCCATTAACTATTGGGAAAGAATAACGATGACCGTCAGCAGGGAGATACGGCTGATATGGAGGCATTTCTCCGGGCATGGTTAAATCAAGAAAACATCTAATCCCAAAATTCAGATACTGCGCCAATTTTTCACGACCTTGAGATTCACTCCATGTCCACATTGGATATTCACCGGCATATACCCCGGAAAAATCGGCAGCAACAAAATAGGAATAACCCGAAGGTTTGTTATGTGAAACACTTTCTTCAATCATAACACTCAATCTTGAACAATCTCCACAAATATGGCAGTATAGTTGTCTTTTGCATTTTTCTCACAAAGGAACTTTACTGCATCGGTTACATTGGATATCGGGTCTTCTTTATCGGCCAAACGTTCATGTAGAATTTCCGGAGGCATTGAATTATACACTCCATCGCTACATAACAGGAAACGGTCTCCGATCTTCACGGGAATCATCTTGATATCGGGGAATGCCGCATCTCGATGATTGGTAAAAAAGCATCTTGTCAATTTAGTTGAGCCATTCACGTCGGTCACATGATCCCGTGTTCTATATATTAGCCCTCCATCTCTCACAACATAGCATCGGCTGTCACCCACATGTGCCACCATAAGTTGTTCGTTCTCAAGGCTTGCCATCACCAATGTAGTTCCCATTTCCACATTTCCATAGGTGTTTTTTTGTTGTTCAATGGCATCTGAGGCCAAAACTCGGGCATTGAATACCTTGTCTTCCGAATCACATTCTTCCGGATTATTCAACCAATAGTCACAATAAACATCGCCCACAACTCTGCTGGCGACATCACCTAGTGCATGACCTCCAAGCCCATCGCACACTATAAACAATGTGCGTTCCTTGGTCATCACAACTCTAAAATAATCTTGATTAGAGACACGAGGGCCTTGCTCTGTAAACGTATAAAATTTAGCTTTCATCTGATAAAGGTCTTTATGTATTTTAATTTAAATATACTTTTTCAAACTTATATCCCAATCGGTTTAACTGAATTGCGGCACCTATACGAAACATTGTGCGACAAGTGCGAGCAAACACATGAAAAGCCATAGGCGTTTGAGGATCGATCTGCTCTCGTCTTATCAACGTTACAGCAGTCTCCCCACATCTACGCAATATCGATTCAATCTTTTGAGCTTCTTCACTATTAGCTTCTACATGCAACATATTATACAGAATATTTTCGTCCATATCATCAAAACCTCTTGATCCATAATATTGCTTGTATCCAAATGTTTGATACATCTCCCAATCTGAATCCCAGCCCATAGCGACAGCCATTCCTAAGTATCCAGCCCATGATACCGACACGGTTGGATAATTCTGTATTTCAGGCACAGCATCAACCATATATTCCGGAGCCATCTGTTTCCAATGATTGTCGATATCCTCTGTGCCAAGCAATACTCCGCCAAGCATTTTATATTGTGTACACAATTTCAATAATTGCTCCAAGAGCTGTGTTTCAAATTTATCTAAATATTCTGTATCTACCATAATTCAATTTATTTGTCTAAACATTTGTTATCTCTCACGTTGAACGTGGTCAATTCCTTCTATCGCATATAACTTATCAATAGTCAATTGCAACTCACATGCCGAATGCACAGCAAAGTCAATTGTGCACGTTGCAATACAATCGACGGTCGATGTTTTGAGACTATTTATTGAAAGCTGCTGCGACGTGATGCATTCAATTACATCTTGCAACAAATGATATCGGTCAATTCCTGTTATACAGATTGTTACATTATACAAGAATTCAGCATCTTCATCAAATGTCACATCAATAATTGAGTCTCCGTCTTGCGATGCTTGACGTATTGCCGCATTACAATCGCGACGGTGCAATGTCACTTCGCCATCGGACGATTTAAACCCGACAACCTCTTCGCCCGGAATGGGAGAACAGTTGGGGCACAATTTATATTTCGGAACGGGAAGTTTGCTGAAATAGGACCGCAAGAAACGATAGGCCTTATAGGTTGACACATGCTCCAACCAATCGGGTTTTGGACTGATTGACTCTTTTGCGCCAATTTCCACACAATCGCCACGATGCAATTGTGTCTTAACCGATGCCAGATGTCCATTTATGCGAGCATACTGAGCATGCTGGCCCAACCAATCGTGAATTTCAAATGCAAAGTCAAGAGCGGTCGCATTTTTTGGCAATATGATACCTTGACCTTTGGGAGTGAACACCATTATATCATCATGATGAAACGTTATGGTGACACTATCCATATAATCAACCAACGAATCATGGAAATTGACCTCTTTAAGAATTGACTTAAACTTTGCAATCCATTCCACAACATTTTCCTCCTTACGCTCTGCAGCGCAACCCAATCGAGAATTACGCACCATGCGTTCCGACGAAATGTGAACTTCTTCCCACTCTCCTTGATGGCTCAAAAGTTTTACATGAAAACTCTGATATCCGTTTTCTTTGGGAGCATTAATATAATTTGTGAGACTCCCGGGGCGTTCCTTAAACGTATCGGTCAACACCGAATATATTTTCAAACTCACATCTTTCTCCGACCACTTCATATCATCGGGGAATATGATGCGGATATAATGACGACCTGTCACATGTGAAAAGTCACAATTATTTTGATGCATTTTGCGCCATACACTATATGGCGTGCGATATCTCACCTCGGTGCGCGCCTCAATTCCATGAGCTCGCAACGCATTGCCTATTTCAGAAGTGAACGAAGTTAAATAATCGCCAATTCGTGCCTCTTCATCTCTCAAGAGTTTATCAATCGTAGCAAATTCTTGTGGACAACGATACCTGAACGACAAATTTTCCAATTCGCTTTTAACATGATACAATCCCAAGCGATTAGCCAACGGAGCATAAAAATAGTCGGTCTCCCCCGCAATTTTCATTTGTTTATCGGGGCGCATGCTGCTCAGTGTACGCATGTTATGAAGACGGTCGGCAAGTTTCACCAACAACGCACGAATGTCATATTTGACCGAATCAAGTATTTGGCGATAATTATCCACCTGTTTTGAACGCTCGTAACGTTCCTTTTTTTGTTTGGTCACAACTTTTACAAGAAACTCCACATCATCGCCAAATTGGCGCTTAATATCCTCAAGAGTGTGAGATGTATCCTCTACTACATCATGTAACAATGCTGCAATTACAGGATTTGCGCCAAGTTCCAATTCCTTTGCGACTATTGTTGCCACAGCAATCGGGTGGAAAATATAGGGTTCGCCCGATTTACGACGTTGAGGGGCGTGTGCTTCCAATGCAAGATTAAATGCATCTTGAATACGAATCATATCGGCTTCTGACACTCGCAAGCGCATAACTTCAAACAAATTATTTGCGCGTTCATTGATTAATGATTGGTAATCTTTTTCTTTCATAGATTTCTTCGGTTTAAATTTGTTATCCTCTTCTTCAATGTGGTATTCTTTATGTGTTTGCTTTTAATTTTTAGGATTAAAATCCAAGATTGTCTGTACTATATCGGTAACATCATCTGATATTGATAGCAACAAATTACGATAGCGACCTCTGTTTTGCAACTCTTCAAGCATAGGATATACCGGCAATTCATTGGTCCAATAATCTATGTCTAAAAACGCCATGGGGCTTGCATACTCGACTGTCAAATAATGATTTTGCACCGCATCTTGAAAAATCTCTTGCATCGTTCCTGCACTTCCCGGGGTGTAAATCACGCCACCTTTGGCTATTGTCAATAAACCATCTTCTCGCAACGAGTTTTCAAAATATTTGGCTATGTGAGTGGCAAAGGGTGTTGCCGGTTCATGGCCATACAACCATGTTGGAATACCAACACTTTGAAACTCATTTTGCGGAAATCGTTTCATCACCTCAAATGCCGACGACAACCAACCCTTATCGGTGAATGATGGATAACGTTTTAATATCGTCAACGCTTCATCAACCTCCGAATTTGTGCGACCGGCCAACCATGCACCCAAATGAGTTGCCTCCATTGCTCCGGGGCCACCTCCGGTTGTCATTAGTTTTCCTTGCTCAGTCAATGACTTTGCTATTTCCACCACTTGCCTATACACATCGTCGGTACGCAACATTGCATGACCGCCCATTATTGCCACTATATCTTCATCTTTATAGCTCGACAAAAATTCATGCAACGCATCACTCATAGAATGATCGTGCAATGTGCGCGCAAGCGTTTCGGCCACATCAGTTGCTCGCTTCCCTGTTTTGAGATAGTGTTGATATATTTTGTAGTCATAGCTCTCTGCTATTGTTGACGGGCAATTATAATCATATCCACTATATAACGTTGATGCATCATACAACGTTGTGCGAAAAACACTATATGGCACCGGCAACGACGTTAATGCCGTGTTTGATTCATCAAGGCGAATGCGCATATCGGGGCTGAACCTACATCCCATAAATATACAATCCTTGAATGTTACATCGGCCAAAGCCGCTGCATCAATGGCTCGAAAATCCACACATTGAAATGCATGGTGACTAATAACGCCTCCGTGCGACACCAATTCGGCGGCTTGTTGAGTTGTGATTATTTCAATGTGATTGTGCATAATTATTTGGATATTACTTATATTTTTAGTAAATTTACAAATAAATTCTATATTACACACTATTTTTTATTTTTTTCATGAAAACGCACAAACACACGACCAAAACAAAAGCATCATTTGATGACTACATCAGAGCGATTAAACGTGGTAACAGAGAGGCTGAGCGTGAAATTTTAGGTCATGGATTTCACTCCTTCAATCGCATTCATAAATCAAAGAAAAATTATTCGCGCAAAATAAAACACCGCAACAAAGAATTGCCGTAGAAATTCACTTGCGTGGGGGAAGAGGACTATCTTTTGCACTTCGGCTATAACTTACAAGCACAACCCCACCAAAAACAGTGACCGCGGCCAATACCTTTTGCCATGTCAAAGTATCCATGCCGATACTTATACTCACCGCAATTGCAATTATGGGTTGCACGTAGGAATACATGCTCACCAATGTCGGGCGAATATGTTTTTGCGCTATCGGAATCAGCAAATAGGTTATGAAGGTTGAACACACTATGAGGAACGCCAATTCGGCCACAAATGTTGACGGCAACGATCGATAATCAATCGCAACAACTTCCCCAACAGCAAATGGCAATGACATTATGGTAGAGAACAAAAATATCCATTTCATGAAAGTGACCACCGAATACTTTGTTATCGTAGGCTTAAAAATTCCAAGGTAGCACGAAAAACACAACGAGTTGAGAATCATCAGCACAAGTCCCCCTACTCCTGTTTGGGTTACTCCATCGCCACTCCCTACACTATTAAGTATCAGATATATTATTCCACATAAGCTCAGAGCAACGCCTCCTGCCTTTTTTATTGTGATGGGCTCGTGAAGCACTATTGCGGCAATAATCATCGTATAAATTGGTGACAACGAACTCACAATTGAGCAATCCATTGGAGTTATATCTGATATTGCCATCAAAAATGTAATTTGAGTAAGAAAAAATCCCAATACCGAAGCAAAAAATATCTTCACATAATCTCTTCGCTCAATATGCTCAGAAGGCATAAACAACCCTATTATCCAAAATATAGCACCAGCACCTATCGACCTCAAGCAAAACAAGGCCATAGGAGATATTTCACCGCATTTGGTCAAGTCTTTGCACACAATGATATTGAAACCAAATATGGCATAAGCGATAAAACATGCCAAATGTCCCACTCCTGTTTTGTGGGAGATTACACTTTTCTGATTTTTCACGCCACTAAACATAAATCATCTTGCGGGTCATTCCTCCATCAATCACAATGTTTTCCCCGTTGATAAAATCATTCTCCGGCAACGCCAAAAACATACACGCACGAGCTATATCAGAAACCTGTCCTACTCGACGCGATGGGTGTTGAAGATGATCGGCCTCGCTCAATTCTTCATATTTTCCGGTTTCAATCCAACCGGGAGAGATGGCATTTACCGTGATACCCAACGGGGACAATGAGGCCATCAACGCATGTGTTATTGATGCGACTCCTCCTTTTGACGCTGCATAAGCTTCGGTTCCCGGCTCACTCATCATGTATCTCGTCGAGCAAATATTTATAATGCGACCATAGGTGTTGGGCGCTTCAAGACTCTGACGATGCAATGCCAATCGACGTGCGGTGATAAACACCGGCCGCAAATTTACCGACATCACATAATCAAACTCCTCAACCGTCATCTCGGTTAAAGGCTTGAAATTTCCAATTCCAACATTATTTACCACTACATCTATATCGCCCCAGGCTTCAATGATGCGAGTCATGCATTTTTCAAGAGCATCAACATCTGACACATCGATTGGGTGAAATTGTGAACCTGTTGCTTGTGCTGTTGCGGTTCCGGCTTTTGTATCGATATCGCAAAAAGCCACTTTGCAGTCGGCTCGACGAAATGCTTCAACTATGGCTCGACCTATTCCTTTTGCGCCACCGGTCACAAATACTCTACGTTGTGGAAATTTCACATTAATTGTTCCAGGTTTTGTCCCGGTGGGAGTGCAACGCTTTACCGGTTTATTATTTTTACCGCTACGATGCTCCTCCATCTTTTTTTCTAAATAATTATCAGCCATAACCAATTTAAATTAATGCCATGAGTTCTTCAAACGCAGTTGACGGATTCAAAAAATGTATTGTTGGGTCTTTTTTCAACCAAGTGAGTTGCTTCTTGGCATAGACACGAGTGTTTTTTGCAATTCTGGCTATAGCCGTTTCATAATCCATCGTACCATCAAAGTATGCAAACATCTCTTTATAACCCACCGTATTTAGCGAATTTAGATGTCTTAAATGATACACCCTCCGAGCTTCCTCTTCAAGTCCTTCGGCAATCATTTTATCCACTCGCCGGTTTATGCGATCAAACAATTGTTCCCGCTCATAATTGATGGCAACTTTAACGATGCGAAAATCTCGTTGCTTCACCTCTCCGGTGCGCAATGATGAATAAGGGACTCCGGCTTCCATGATTATTTCAATGGCATGTACAAGTCGCTTATGATTATTTTTATCTACAATCCCATAATATTCCGGATCAAGCCTTTGCAATGTCTTTTGAAGCAATGACAACCCTCCTTCTTCATAAATTGCCATTGCCTTTTCTCGAATTGCCGCACTAATTGTTGGCAGTTCATCTATACCTCGGCAAACAGCATCAACATACATCATTGACCCTCCACACATCAAGGCATAACGATTTTCTTGCCATAATTGCCCAAGAAGGTTCAATGCATCGCTTTCATATTGTGCCGCACTATAATAATCTTCAAGGCCAAGTGTCCCCACAAAATGATGCGGAGCCTCTTGCAATTCTTCAATCGTTGGGGCTGCCGTTCCTATTGGGATATCGCGATAGAGTTGTCGTGAATCGGCCGACAAAATGTGACAATTCAATTTTTTTGCTACCGATAACGATAAAGAAGTTTTACCGGAGCCTGTTGGCCCGGTAATAACTATTAACGTGGACTCAGAATTGTTCTGAGACATATCTTTTTTTATGTTTTATCGTTGAGCTACCAAGCGCGCAATTTCAACAATCACTTGCATCGCTTTCTCCATTGACTTAATGGGGACAAATTCATATCGTCCGTGGAAATTCAACCCTCCGGCAAAGATATTAGGGCATGGAAGACCTTTGAACGACAATTGGGCGCCATCAGTACCACCTCTGATAGGCACTACTTTGGGGGTAACTTCGGCATTGCGCATTGCCTGCTCTGCGATTTCAATCACATACATCACAGGTTCTATTTTTTCACGCATGTTGAAGTATTGATCTTTCAATTCAAGAGATGCACAATCGGGGAATTCTTTATTAATCTTGCGAGTAAGATGTTCAAACTCTTTCTTGCGACGATCAAAACGATCTCGGTCATGATCGCGTATAATATAGGTCAATACGGTTTTTTCAACCTCTCCTTCTATTCCCACCAAATGATAAAATCCCTCATATCCTTCGGTGTGTTCAGGGGTTTCCCATCGAGGCAACATGATTGCAAATTGTGTTGCAACTCTCAATGAATTTATCATTTTGTGTTTGGCATATCCCGGGTGAACATTGCGACCGGTAAAAGTCACCTTTGCCACAGCGGCATTGAAGTTCTCATACTCAAGTTCGCCAATTTCGCCTCCGTCCATTGTATAGGCCCAATCAGCACCAAATTTTTCTACATCAAACTTGTGCGCTCCAAGGCCTATTTCTTCATCAGGATTAAATGCAATGCGTATATCTCCATGAGGAATTTCGGGGTGCGCCTTTAAATATTCAACTGCACTGATTATCTCAGCTATTCCGGCTTTATCGTCTGCGCCAAGCAATGTTTTTCCATCGGTCACTATGAGATCTTGACCTTGATAGTGCAATAGTTCAGGAAATTCCGATGGAGACAATACGATGCCCAAGTCGGCATTCAATGTGATGTCGTTTCCATCATAATTTTCCACTATGCGAGGATTCACATGACGCCCACTCATATCGGGAGACGTGTCAAGATGAGCGATAAAGCCCACTGTTGGCACTTTATGGTCCACATTACCCGGAAGGGTTGCCATCAAATATCCATTATCATCAAGACTTATATCTTTCAAGCCTAACGAATGTAGCTCTTTCTCCAAATGTTGAGCAAATACCATTTGGCCGGGGGTAGAGGGGGTCAGATTTGTCAGTTCATCACTCTGAGTGTCAAACTTTACATACTGCAAAAATCTATCAACTAATTTCATAGTGCAATCTGTACTATATTTAGGTTAAGTTTTAATTCTTATGCAAAGGTACGATAATTTAGTTATTGTTTAAATTTATATCCCATTTATTTTGAGTAATTTTTATACTATTGGATTTATTTAATCATGCATCTCAACCCATTTAATAAAAAATGGTCTCATGTTTTGGGACTATGAAATTTAGTAATAATATATCGAGCTATAATTAAACAATGTCAAGGGCGATTTTACATCGTCCATTTGTCTTAATCTCTCCGGAATTTCATGCCACGGTGTCTCCTCGTCAAGCAATAGACGCAATCGCTCTACAAATTTCACAAACTCTCGCTTTATTTCGTCTGCAGTAGTCTCAACATTCCATTCCTCAGCCTCCTCGATTTCAGAAATAAACATACCGCTAAACAACCCGTGAATATTCTCTTTCACAGCATAGTCATAGGCAAAACACCATATCCCGATTACTCGGTGATAGCGAAGATAATAGGCATGTTTATGCCCCACAATAATGCGGTCAAACATTGGCAACTTATCATCAAATCGCGAAAACAGACCTCCGTCATAACCATGGCCAAGTATCATTATCGTTTCTGAAGCCGGGCTATGATGCAATGCATGGCATATTTCTTTGTCGCTTGATTGCTCATTTAGTAGCACAACATCGTTTTGACCGGCATATAGCCCCTTCAATTCGGTTGTTGTGCAATCTGTTGGGTGTATTACTATCATAGTTTAAAGGTTTCTCTGAGGCTATATTAAGGGAGCATCTCTAAAACTCACTCAGGCTCCATTAAATATACAACCGGTTTCCCGGTCTTCTTGGCATAGTCTATTTCACGGCGGGTACTTTCTCCAATATATCCGTTCTCATTGATAACAAATATCTCATCGGCAAGATCGATCTTGCGCAAATGCATATCATCGAGCATTGTTTTCACCCCTTCGGTGAACACTTCATTATCACCGGAATGGCCAAACAAGCCCACCGATATCACAATATTACCCTCAAGCGAAAGCCGTTTTTGCTCTCGCATAAAAGAATCTTTAAATCGTGTGCTTCCACACAGTGTAATAATCTTATACTTCCTTATCATTTGTTCCGATTTAGAATTACCAATGCGCCAATTACGCCGGGAACCCACGCACATAACGTGAGCAATGTTACTATCACAACCGAGCCACACCCTTGATCAAGGACAGCCAACGGAGGGAATATCACACACAATATAACTCTTAAACAAGACATCTCTTTTCTGTTTTCAATGATTATTATCTACAAATTTACAAAACATTCCACGACACCACAAGTGCGCCATCTATCTCGCATTACTACATCTTGTAACTTCACTTCCTATTGGGGTTTTGTAGCCGATTGAAATTCACAATCACGCAATCTTGGATGTGTCTCTCCTTCAATTAATTCCCATACACCTTCAAAATCAAAATTGGTAAAAGAATAGGCTTTGGTATAGGCAGATCCACGTGTAGATTGATGCAATCTGTTATAAGGCAAATCTGGATCATAATAGTAATACAGATTATGCTGATGGTTTATTGAACCATTTTTTTCGCCTCTGATTAATTGATCGCCCGATTCAAGAATGCGTGCGTTAACACATCTATGCTGATTGGCATAATGATCTATCTCCCCTATGATTCCACCACCATCAGTCACATATCCGTGGTTAATACAATCCCTTACAATAGAATTGGTATCATCACTTCCTGAGCAACCTTCTTCTTGATATCCGAGAATTCCACCTCTATGACCACCTGTCGTAGAAACATTTCCAAAATTAGCACATTGCTCCAACGTCAAATTATCATCTTGCGATGCTCCAACTGGATCTTTTCCCATTACACCGGCAATACCTCCTACGCCATGAAATGAAGCTGACGTTCCCTTGATTTCACCATGATTTGAGCAATGAGCAACTTTTATTCGTTCATGATCACATGATCCCAATATTCCGCCAAGACCATACCAACCCTTAACCTCTTCGCCACCAACATTGCCTGATCCGCTAATCTTTCCAAAGTTACCGCAATACTGTATAATGATTTCATTTTCTCCATCACCGGTAACATGTCCACACACTCCTCCTATGGCATGTTGTCCCTCTACATCGCCAATGTTTACGTTTTTATATACTTCGGGAACTCCATCTGAATATTCAGTGTGCCCGATAATTCCTCCTGTAAAGTCCGCTCCTTGTACCATTCCGTAATTAGTGCAATAGGACACGCGGCTAACACCATCAACTGCACCGGCAATTCCTCCTGTGCGTTCTCCTCCTTTTATGCTACCATTGAACTTAGAAAATGATATGTAATCAGAGCTATCGGAACCATATATAAACCCGGCTATTCCTCCCGCATAATCACCTGAAACCGTCACTGTTGCATTTACATACAAGTTTTCGACTCTTGAATCGGACAAATAACCGATGGCTCCACCTACATATGCACTTCCCAAGACCTTGCCTTGAAAATCGGGAGTATATATCGATGACGATGGTATATTGGAAGATGTGGCATATTGCGAATTATCGGAATGCAATTTTGATGAATCCATCATACGTCCGACAAGACCTCCGATATATTTTTCGCCTTTAACCGACAACGACCCAGAGTCGGCAAAGTCGAAATTGCCAACATGCATCTGGGAGTTATACATTAGCCCCACTACACCGCCGCCATTAGTAACACATTCCACATCGGCAAACGTTTTTATTTTGCCATCGATCCTTATCTCACAATCATATATTGCGCCAAAAATTCCTCCTACATTTTCATTGCCATATACTCCAATAGCCGCATCTTCATAAGCCGCCATTTGATTATTCCCGCTGAAATTAATCATGGTATTACAATTGCGACCAATCATTCCTCCCACCGACTTATTTCCTACAACTTTTCCCACTACATAGCACTCTCTTATCACAAATTCCCCACACTGGTTTATACTGCCCAATAATCCGCCGACACTATTACATGCATAGCCTGTCTGAGTCTCTCCTCCTCCCACCGGACAATACACACTACTACCTTCAATTAATACGTCAGCCATATTTATGAATCCGACAAGACCACCACAACATGAATCTACGGCCGAAATAATCATATTATCATTTGCTTCACTTGTGGTGTGTTGCAAATTACAATTACTGATTAGTATAGCACTTTCATTTGCATTACCATCTACAGCCCCTACAATACCTCCGACATTTTCATTGCCTGAAAATCGGAATGACTTATCGTAAAACGTGACATTTTCAATCTTCACTTCACTACACTTTTCAACAAGACCGATTACTCCTCCTACGTTCTTTTCAACATTCAACAACGTAACTCCTATATCTACACTATTAACTGCAACACTCGTTTGCTCACCATATACACGACCAACAAGTCCGCCAATATTATTGACTGCTCCGGTCAGCGAGCCTTTAACAGTGATATTTTCCAATGCCACAATGCCGGTAGCGCAACTTGCCACAGAGCCAAAATTATCTTTTATCCCCGAGCAAGAGCCTAATTCTATCGTCAGGTTCTTTATCTCAGCTCCGTTATATAAGGTATGGAATAGTCCGATATTATCATCATATTCCGACGTTGAATTTCCGATATGCGTGAGGTTCCCTATCGTTTTCTCATTCCCATCATAAACTCCGGCAAATGATTGATTGGCATGGCCCCAATCATCAACCGACTCGCCCTGTTGATCTAAATCAAAATTAAATTTCTGCTGAAAATAAAGCCCGGCAGCATGCGATTCGTCATTATTAAGCAAACCACATAGTTTATTAAAATCTGAATTGTTTCTTATTACAAAAGGATCTTCAGGTGTACCTTCTCCCTCTAATTTTTCGCCATATTCTGAACTTGCCAATGAGTATGTCCTGAGCATTTCTCCACTAAAGTTGGCAATAACACGTTTGGTTAGCATTTTTTTGCCATAATAAACCAACATTGTATAACGTCCATCGTGAATCTTTATTTCGATCGGTATTCTAATCGCGATTTTAAGCTTATTTTTCACAAACGAAACTTCAGCATCAAAGTTTTCTACCAAACCGCAGTCGAGTCCTATTAATCGAACCTGCAAATCACTTATGGGCTCAGAAATCTCTTCCCAATAATGATGTATTTCAAATGTAGAGATTTTTTCATCGCCCTCTTGCACAAGCGTTGATTCCTCCGACTTGTTTAATATATTGTCATCTGAACATGCTCCTAACACTATCATGTTCAACGTTGCAAGTATCACAAATTTCAACAGATTTCTCATGTGCATTGTCTTTTATTTATTGATATTCTGATTTATATGGAATTGGGAACGCACCTGCTGCATCAGGAATAATCCATCGCGAAGAAAAATCCCAACCATTATAATTATTCTCTTGGCCCAATTCATTAATTGTAAGCCCTGTTTTTCCGCCACTTATACTCTGTTCAAACACCGATGATTGATTTCCTTCGGAAATGTAGTAGTACAAATTTTCAACAGTATAAGACCCTGATGATGGAGTTTTGCCTAACAAATCGTTCCAACTATTCACATCGGCGATTGTCAAGCAATTTAACACCTCTGTTTTCTCTTTTGTCTCTCCGGCAAAGTGCCCTCCGCCAATAGAATTTATGCAGGCTCCGGCATTAAGACAATTGCTTATAATACTGAAATCGTGAAGCGTTCCCACTAACCCTCCTACATTTTTATTCTGGTCACCATCTACGTCGATATCTCCGGTATTGACACATTGCGAGATTATAACCGCATTTTCTTCATAGTCGGTACATGTTTTCCATATAGTATTGGCTCCTCCGGCCATTGATGCAACACCTCCTACAACGGCTAAAGTCATCGCGGTGCTGGTTCCTCCGGTAACAATCATTCCGCCTATTGTTGCTACTGCTCCCGCTATAATACAAACACCTGCTATTGTTGCGTGAACAATATCTTTTGCCAAAGAATAAGTTTCTAACTGCTCTGCTCGTTTGTTTCGCGCTTCGTTAATGTTGTCATTGTAATTGTCAGCATTATCTTCCGACGCCACAAAATAATCGGTCAAAGCATTCACGTTATTTAAATAATCCTCACTGAAGGCTCCACTATAAAACGAATTTAACGTTATGTTTCCATGCGTGGCTCGTATATAATTCAACGTGTTTTTATTCTCTTCTGCATCGCTTTTTGTTGAATCTTTTATCGACTCTCCGGTTGCCATGTTATATATATCCCACGTTAACATTGCGGTATCAATAAACCCACATACGATATTTACCCCGTTCTCCATGCACAGTATCGCTTTGGGAACCTTTCCGCCCTTGAGCTCATACATTGCAAATGCCGGACCAATAATACCCATTGTAATTTCTATTGTTCCTAAAATACAATTTGCAGTATTCTTTAAAGTCCAGTTACTCGGATCTCCAATTTCTCCTACAATACCACCAACCGATTCTCCGCTTGACGATTTTATAGTTCCATGATTTCCGCAATAGTTTATCATTGTACAATTACTTCCCAATCCAACTATTCCGCCGGCATGACTGCCTTTTCCGTCTATAATTCCATAATTGTGATTTATTGCAAGAGAACCCATATTTGTTTTTCCTACAATTCCCGATGTATATGTTCCGCCATTTATAAGGCCTGCATTTACCGAGTTGTATATAACACCAACCGATGTACACCCCGCTATTCCTGCCGTATATGATTCACCCACAATTGTTCCTGTATTATATGCTCCAAATGCTCCAAATTGCGCCTCACCACACACGCCACCTACAGCAACATCACCTTCTACCGAACCCTCGTTTCCGCAATAAATTACCATAGTGTTGTTATAGGTATAACCATCTGTATCATTTCCTGTAATTCGGGTACTTCCTATTATGCCGCCAACGCCTTCTTTTCCCTTTACTGTGCCATAGTTTACCGACGACGCAATTGTCGAAACGCCACTGCCACCTATCAGGCCTCCGGTTCCGATGCCTGCGGTCTGTTCTGCGCCGGTATAAGCAATTGCTCCCGTAATATTTCCATAATTTTTACAACTTGTCATCGTTATAGTATCTCCACTTGCTATAATACCTCCACAACCTGAATACTGCGATGTTACACTTGCTTTATTTACACAATTGCTGACTATTACTGACGTATAAATTCCGGTTGAACCTATAATACCCCCGGCATTATAACATGACGAAATTTCTACATCTGACGACGTTGCACAACTATTGACCACAGCAGTTGCATACATGTCAACACACCCAATCAGTCCGCCTGTGGACAAGCCGCCTTTCTCTTCGGTACCTATGACTTTCACGCCGGTCTCTACCCGGCAACTATCAACGATAGTGCTACTTCTCACTCCACCGCCCGATGCAATAGTTCCAATCAAAGAGCCAACTGCTATATTTCCTCTAATTATCGATTTTTTTATAGTAACGTTTTTGATTACGCCACCTTGAACATATCCAAACAGCCCCACTCCGGAGTCTTCATAGCGGGTTATATCAAGCCCTTTTATAGGTATATTATTGCCATCATATTGTCCTCTAAAGGGGACTGTTTGCCCCGTCCCGATTGGACTCCAACCCTGCTTGTTATCACAATTAAATGATATATCCTCCAAATCTATTTCTGCTCCATATTGCTTAAAATATGTGCTATTGGTTATACGCCCATTATACCTTGAGTCATTAACTTTTTTTGCCAACGTGCGCAGATTATAATCACTTGCGATGATGTATGGATTCTTTTCGGTCCCCTCCCCATAAAGTTCCATCTCCTTGTCATATAGGTCATCAATCGTAAAGTTTATTCCCGACACTGAAATTTTACAGCCAAGGCCAAAGCGCCCATGAGTAATTTTCCCATTATTTTGTGGATTTTCAAGGGCATATTGCAAATACAACAATCGATACGTTCCGTCCTTAAGACCTTTATGCAATTTTAACTCCGACGTTCCCGACTTGCGGTCGTGTTTGATTTCTCTCTTAATTATTGACCCATCTGGAGCTTGAATATATAGTTCGGCCTTTTCCTCATCAAAGCCTTCAAGACCTTCCGTAAAAAATAAGTTGCACATGTTACCAATGAATACATCATCAACCTCGTCAACGTTACCGGGTTCTGATTGTTCATCTTTACAACTACTCGCGACTATCAATAGAATGAATAGTATCCAATTATGCCATTTCATACTTTAAACATTATTTTTTTGCAATATAATTATATTTTATTTTTCACAAGGTCTATTCCTAAATATTTTAACCCATTTTAACTTCCATTGGAATATTTATCAAAGCAACTTGAACTAAAATTAGAAAAATATTTACTAAATTTGCGAAAACGAAATTTAATTAGCGGTAGCCTTAATGTGGTTTTAACTACTCACTGATGAAACATTGAATTTATAGAACCGCCCTAAAGAGATTAATGAGAATATTCATCGCCATATTATTCTCCATTGCAATATTCACTTGTAATGGACAAATTCTGCCAACTGAACAAAAAGGCATAAATGCCGAGTCTGGGTATATCCGATTAAGTGAAGCTCCTATATCTATAAATGTGCCTATGGGGTTTGTTTTCATAAATGGAGAGGATACACGTCAAATTCTGACAGATTATTGTGGAAATACTCAAGATGCTGTTAAGGAAGTCGTAGGGATGATGATTCCCGACACGACTTCAAATGTCGAATACTTGGATAAAGCTTATCTTATTTCGTATAGGACTCCCGGGCATGTTAATGACGATAAAATGTCGTATTTCAGTTTTAAGAAATTGTTACAAACAATACAATCTTCACTAGACAACTCTAATAGCATTGTTGGTTGGGCATGGACACCTGAATATGATATGACAGCTCATCGCCTATCCCTTCCATTGATGTATATCACAAATGGAACTGATACACTCTTTACTGGAAAGCAGTTGATTTTTGGAAAGGATGGATTGGTTGAGATAGTGCCTATTTCTTCACTGTCGGATTTACAATGGGTTTATAATCATGAAACAGAAATAGCTTATGCTATAACATATAATTCAGGATCAGCATATTCAGATTTTACCGGAAAACCGGATGAAGCTCGCTATTTGTCAGTCTCTTCATTTTTGTATAACCGACCTAATATATCTGCAAATTCAGAAGTATCCACAGATGATAACACTCCTCTTATACCTAGCGTCTGGATAATAATCTTTTGCATAGGTGGTGCTATCTTAGCTCTGTTATGGTTTGCTGTACTTTTTACTAACTCTAAAGACGAAACAAGAACTACAATTACAAGAATATCAACAAATGTTTTGTTCAGGATGGGAGTATTTATTTCGTTATACATTCTATCTATCCTGCTTGGCGCTTTTTTAATTTGGTTTAGTGTTAGAGTAGCTATATGGGCATTACCTATGATAGGAGTTTTTGGTATTTTCCTGATTAAGCCATTATTTCAATTCTCTGTGCCAAAAGATCCAAACAGAATTGAGATAAATCGGGAGGATGCTCCTGATTTATATGAACTAATAGAAGAAACTGCGAAATTAACTGGGGTAAAATTCCCTAAACGAGTATATGTTTCATCGGATGTAAACGCATGTGTTTTCTATAATACTACCTTTTGGAACATATTTTTTCCAGTCAGAAAAAACATTGAAATTGGACTCGGGTTGTTATATGGTCTTAATACTATGGAATTAAAAGCCGTTATAGCACATGAATTTGGCCATTTTGGTCAAAACAGCATGAAGATCGGGTCAATTGTTTCTATAGGTTATGAGATTATTGAAAACCTTATAAATCGCAGAGATTTTCTTGATAAGTGGCTTATTGACTGGCAAACCTCAAACGCTCATTGGGTTTGGAGTCTCCTTGGAGCCATCACTGCCAGTTCAATAGGGTGTGTAAGAAAAATAATGTATAGAACATACATATTTGTTCAGAAAGGCTTTTTAGGTCTATCACGACAGATGGAGTATGATGCTGATAATGTCTCAGCAGATATTGTAGGTAATGCTATTGCAGTCTCAGCCTTATGTAAAATCAATTATATATCTAAACGCTTTGAAGCATATCATTCTTTAGTATCTGATATAGCATCTTCGAAGAATTTGAGACCTTCATCATATTGGGATGGATATGAGGCGTTCATTACACTATGTGAATCTTTTGATGGCAAGAACATAACACCGATTAAATTAATGGAAGAACAGGATATAGAGCGTGTTTCGCGCAGAGTTCAAATAAAGAACCCTTGGCTGTCTCATCCAACACTATCTCAGCGTATATCAAGAATTAAATCAACTAATCGTATTAGTGACATGCCTTGTCTGACATCTGCTACTGATATTGTTCCGTTAAGTGTTTATAAAGTTGTGTCAGACAATTTGTTTAACCTAACAGAACTTGCTCAAGTATCAGACTCAACAAATGGCGATTACACTAAGCTTTTGTCAGAAGAGTTTTCTGAACGTTCTTTCCCATTGGAACATAGACCATTCTTAAACAGAGACCTTTTTGGAGGTTTCAATCCCAATGATCCAGACATTCAAAAAGGGAATGGGACAAATCCTTTTACGGAGGAAAATAAAAAGATTCTTGACGAATTTAGTACAGCCATTTCAGATTATCATGTTATGGTAGCATTCCAGCGAGGAGAATTAGACGAAAAAATTATTCGCTATAACGACATTGTTTACAGGCGAAAAAATGTTCCTGTGGACCAACAAGAAAAAGTGGTAAATCTTTTGTCCCTTAAGGTCAGTAAAATTGACCGCGAAGTGTTTGATTTTGCCATCACGTGTGCATCAGACAGATCTTTGATAATTCGCGCATACGACAATATTTTTTATTCTCAGTTTATTATTGAGAAAATAAACTATAATCTATACCCCAACCGAAATGCTCTGCTCCAAGAACTCAGTAGGGTGACAACTCGGGACGAGAACGAGTTCGACACTCTACAAAGAAGACTAGTAGGGTATAAGAACGCGATAAAAGAAGCTATTCCGCAAATAGAGATGGAGCGTCTATATCCAGTCATTCACGTGGATATGTGGAAACGTATACAAGATTTCCTTGATGAAGATCTGCTTCTTGATGGTTTGTCAATTTCTTCTGAAGAAATAACAGACGTATTTTCCGTTCCAGATCAACTTGTGGAGCTGTATGAAAATCTTGCCTATTATTCAAAGAAAATAATCTCTGATACTATTGATGGTAAAACTCCGCTAATGGCATGGAATAACTCAATGGCTCTGAAAATCCAAAAAGAAGATACTAACTCATAAATATATGAAAGAATACTACAAATTTAGAAAAAGACTGGAAACACTCCCTGTGGAATGTCCGGTCTGTGGAAGACAAACAGACTCTTTAAAGTCTTACACTTTGCCCGATATTACGTTCCTTTTCATTGCAACCCAATATGGTTCGGAACAACATATTGCATGCGCAGAATGTATGCGTAAAGCCATACTGCAAAATGCAGCTATAAGTATTGTCAAAACCAATTTGCTTTGGCCTATCTTTGTTTTTCCTCGCCTTTCTGTAAATCTGACAAGAACATTTGTTAAAGGACATTCGGAAGTCATAATTGATGAATTACAATTCAAAATACAGCAAGAATGGAAATAACAATTATGGGTAAACTGCTCATCGCAGTTCTGATAGCTGCAATCATTGGTCTAATTGCAGGCTTGATAGTTAAACGTGGCAATGACGCTAAAGTTGGACTTGGGTGTGGTCTTATGTACCCAATAGCAATTGTCATATTCATTATACTACAATTAATACTCCCAGACGTAATTATAGTTTCCAACGTCAACGGCCGGCTATCACATGATACAAAATCATTAATATCATCCATTAAATTACCAAGCGGACAATCTGCTCGTCTCTCACTGTGCAATAAGTATTTAGCAAACTTCTCAGACGAAACCCTTGTATTTTATCCAGAATATTATGGTCCTGCTAATAAAGCTAGTTCCGTTAGCGTTGAAGAACCTATAATAATCGAACCGAATACAGTTATACTTGTCAAAGATATCCCTGACTACTATTTCACTCCTGCGGCTACCCAGATTTCATCTAATTCTAACAACGTTGAAGTAAGATGGGTCTTGGAAACTCTGCAATCTGTTGCCGAGCGAGAGGGATTTGATTATGAGGAATGATGTAATTATTCTCTGACGTTTTTGCCTGTGTACACAGAATTTATCTTAATGACTAATAAAAGTATTTGTTCTAATGTAAGTGATATCTCACTTTTTATAGCTAAATTTACCCAAAAACATCTTATAACGAAGATATTAATTATGGGAGTAAAGTCCAACGACAAATGCAATATTAGTTCTAGTTTGCATTTGCTGTTGGACTCTACACAATGCGATGGCATGTCTTATGCAAATTAAAAAATGGCTGTTTGTGCCCATTATATGGTATAAAAGAATTAATTTTGCATTTTAAAACCTCCGATTATGGCAATTAAGAACAACGTAATGATTGTGCGCCAACGATTGTTGACGCGCCTTATTCAACTTTGGAACGAAGATAAATTAGAAGAAAAGATAGATCGTTTACCCATTGAATTGAGCCCTCGACGCTCCGATGTAATGGGTAGATGTTGCGTACACAAGGAACGCGCCGTTTGGAAATACAAAGCTTTGCCGCTTATGGGGTTTGATATGAGCGACGAAGAAGATGAATTGACTCCATTGTCGGAATATGCCCATAAAGCATTAAATCGCACCAAGCCCAAAGACAATATCATGTGTGTTGTTGACGAAGCTTGCTCGTCATGTGTTCGCACCAATTATCAAATCACTAACTTGTGCCGTGGGTGTGTTGCTCGTGCATGTTCGACCAATTGCCCTAAAGACGCCATTGAGTTTGATTCAGAAACGAGCCAAGGCCGCATCAACAAGTCAAAGTGTATCAGTTGTGGCAAATGTTTCAATAGTTGCCCCTACCATGCTATCGTGCACATTCCCATTCCTTGCGAGGAAGCATGTCCCGTTGGTGCCATCACCAAAGATGAATTTGGCATCGAGCACATCGATGAAAGCAAATGTATTTTCTGTGGCAAATGTTTAAATAGTTGTCCTTTTGGTGCCATCTTTGAAATTTCTCAAATTTTTGACATTCTTCAATCAATCAAGCAGGGCAAAAAGGTTATCGCAATGGTAGCTCCGGCTATTCTATCGCAATATAAAGTCCCTGCCGAACAAGTATATAGCGCTATAAAGCAAATCGGATTTACCGACGTCATCGAAGTTGCCCAAGGGGCTGTTATTACTACCGAAAAAGAGAGCGAAGAGCTTAAAGAAAAACTCGATGAAGGTCAACCATTCATGACCACATCTTGTTGCCCGGCCTATATTGAAATGGCTGAGAAACATGCTCCCGAACTCAAGAAATACATCTCTTCAACCCGTTCACCAATGTACTACACTGCACAAATTGCTCGCGAGAAATATCCTGACGCAAAAATCGTGTTTGTAGGTCCTTGTATTGCCAAACGCAAAGAAGCGCGAAAAGATGACTTGGTTGACTATGTTATGACTTTCGAAGAAATGCAAAGTGTATTTGAGGGCATGAACATTTCAATGGACAATGAACATGTCTATCAATTGCCGGCGACGATAGGCACAGCCTACGGATTTGCCCAAAATGGAGGTGTCACAGCTGCTGTTCTCAAACATGTTAATGGTGGTTTTGATTTCTCAAGCCTTCAACTTTCGCCTCTCGACAAGAAAAATGTCAATCTGCTTAGAGCTTATGGCAAAACAGGCAAATCACCTGCTCAATTTATTGAAGTCATGGCTTGTGATGGTGGTTGTATTTCAGGGCCAAGCATTCACACTCCTTACGAAACAGGACGCAAAACATTTAGCGACGAATTGGCTAAGCGATAATAGTAGTACATCATGGACGGGTCGGTAAAGGAACTTGCCATCAATCACTCCCTTGATGCCGAATCTCTATATCGGCTCATTGATTCATGCAACGACCACACCTTGACCCTTCTACAACAACTTGCCGTTGAGACATCGGTTGCGCAATGGGGTAAAGGCATTTTCGTGAGGGGACTCATTGAAATCTCAAGCCATTGTCGCAACAATTGCCTATATTGTGGACTACGTCGTGATAACACTCATCTATCGCGTTATCGACTCTCTAACGATGAGATTTTGCAATGTTGCAAACATGGCTATGCGATGGGATTACGCACTTTTGTATTGCAATCGGGAGAAGACCCGTTCCTATCCGACGACAACCTCTGCGAGCTTGTGTCTCTTATACGCTCATCTTATCCCGATACAGCTATCACTCTTTCATTGGGAGAGCGAAGCCACGAATCCTATCAACGGCTTTTTGAGGCCGGCGCTTCCCGATATTTACTTCGACACGAAGCAGCACAATCTTCGCTATATGCACAAATTCACCCTAAAGAGATGTCTCTGAACAACCGCATCAATTGTATCAAAAGCCTTCTTAACATAGGCTACCAAACAGGCATGGGCATGATGATTGGTGTTCCGGGACAAACAACTCAATCACTTGTTGAGGACTTGATGCTTATGAAACAATTAAAGCCTCACATGATAGGGATAGGGCCATTCATCACTCACCACGACACTCCGCTAAAGGAACACAACAACGGCTCGTTAAAACTCACGTTAACGATATTGGCAATAACTCGCCTCATGTTTCCCGATGCTCTCATTCCGGCTACGACTGCTCTGTCAACGCTCTCACCCGATGGACACCTGCAAGGTATTCTCTCCGGTGCAAACGTTATTATGCCAAACCTCTCGCCTCAGAATGTAAGAGCCCTGTATAACATCTACGACAATAAAGCCTACAAGGCATCGCAATCGGCCGATGAACTACAACTGCTTGATAACGAACTTCACTCAATAGGCTATCATATTAATTACTCCCGTGGCGACCATAAAAATTTTTCATGCAATGACAACAACCTATAATCCATCTTCTCCTATTGCGTCGGAATTTATAAACGACCACGAAATATGCGAGACTCTATCATATGCCCAATCCAAATGCAACGACTTCGCTTTGGCCAATGAAATACTTGATAAGGCGGCATTAGGCAAAGGGTTGTCTCACAGAGAGGCTGCTTTGCTTTTACATTGCACTTCCGAGGACATCAAGAAGCGAACATTTGACATTGCACGGCAAATCAAGCAACGCATTTATGGAAATCGCATTGTGTTATTTGCACCTCTATATCTATCCAATCATTGCATTAATGGTTGCGTGTATTGTCCCTATCACGCAAAAAACAAAACAATTCCTCGACGCAAATTATCTCAAGAGGAAATTCGCCAAGAGGTCATTGCGTTGCAAGATATGGGGCACAAGCGATTGGCTCTTGAAACAGGAGAGCACCCAACAATCACTCCAATCGATTACATTCTTCAATCAATCGATACTATATATTCAACCAAGCATCGCAATGGAGCCATCAGACGCATAAACGTCAACATTGCAGCCACATCGGTTGAAAACTACCGTCTATTGCATCAGGCAGCAATTGGGACCTACATTCTTTTCCAAGAAACCTACCACAAAACCACCTATCAATCGCTACACCCCTCCGGGCCCAAAAGCGATTGGGCCTATCACACCGAGGCGATGGATAGAGCCATGGAAGGGGGCATTGATGACGTAGGAATCGGCGTTTTGTTTGGCTTGTACGATTATAGATATGACCTCGTGGCTATGCTCATGCATGCCGAGCATCTTGAAGCTCGATTTGGAGTTGGTCCTCACACGATTAGTGTCCCTCGCATACGCCCGGCCGACGACATCAATCCTCTCGACTTCCCAAATGCAGTGACCGATGACGTTTTCCAACACATTGTGGCAATATTGCGAATAGCCGTTCCCTACACCGGAATGATTGTTTCAACCCGCGAATCGCAACAATGTCGCGAGCTGTCGCTTGATGTGGGAATTTCTCAACTAAGCGGAGCTTCTCGCACCACCGTCGGAGGATACTCTCAACAAAGCTCTATTGATGTTACTCAATCAGCTCAATTTGACATTAACGATGAACGCTCTCTCGATGAAATAGTCAATTGGCTGCTACGTCTCGGCTATATTCCAAGTTTCTGCACTGCTTGTTATCGCGAAGGACGCACCGGCGACCGATTCATGGCGCTTGCAAAATCAGGGCAAATTGGCAACTGTTGCGCCCCAAATGCGTTAATGACTCTTCAAGAATATCTTGAAGATTATGCATCGGCCGACACTCGTGCCGCAGCCGATAACATCATTGAGCGAGAAATAGCCTCAATACCTTCGCAAAAAGTAAGAGAACTCACCATTAAGCGCCTCAACGAAATTAAATCAGGTCTCCGTGACTTCCGGTTCTAACAAAACTTTCTATGGCACATCAAATTCCAACATCTGAACGACAACATATCGCATTCTTGGGCCGTTGCAATAGCGGAAAATCTTCGCTCATAAACTGCATTTGCCGGCAACAAGTGTCAATCGTGTCTGATATTTCCGGAACAACCACCGACCCCGTCATTAAAGCCGTTGAACTTCCCAATCTGGGAGCAGTTGTTTTAATTGATACTCCGGGGCTTGATGACATTTCCTCTCTTGGTCAACAACGCATTGATCGCACTTTTAAAATTTTAAACAAAGCCGACATCGCTGTTGTATTGTTTTCCGACAATAACATTGAAACCGATGCGCACCTATATGCTCAAATCAAAAGCAAAGGCATACCTACAATTCCAGCTATTTCTAAAGGAGATTGCATTGACAACATTAAACAACTCTCTCAAAGCGTTGCCAATTTAACGCATTCCACTCCCGTAATTGTCAGTGCTAAAACCGGTGAAGGCATCGATGACTTGATTAAATCGCTATCAGCTTTTGCCAATAATGATTCTCGACTCATCACTCAGGGGCTATGTAACGATGGCGACACTGTTCTGCTCGTTATGCCACAAGACGCTCAAGCACCAAAAGGGAGACTCATCAAGCCTCAGGTTGAGACCCTGCGAGAGCTATTGGATAGAGGGTGCAACGTGATGTGTTGTACTCCTCAAAACTTAGAACAAACACTCTCGCAACTTGTCAACCCTCCTCAACTCATCATCACCGATTCACAAGTCTTTTCTTCGGTCCATCATCTTAAGCCCGAAAAATCACTTCTCACATCGTTTTCAGTGCTTTTTGCTCGATATAAAGGAGATATTGATACTTTTATTGCTGGAGCACAACATCTTCTCTCGCTCAATAACTCAGCTCATATTCTCATCGCCGAAGCATGTAGCCACATTCCTCAAAATGAAGATATCGGACGAGTTAAATTGCCACGTCTGCTACGAAAACACCTGGGCAATGAAATTAAAATTGACATTGTAGGAGGCAATGACTTTCCCGAAGATTTATCACCCTACGATTTGATTATACACTGCGGTGCTTGCATGTTTAATCGACAACATGTTATATCACGCATCTCCCAGGCTCAAAAACAAAACGTTCCAATCACAAACTATGGCATCGCAATTGCTGCTCTTACAGGCATATTGCCGGCTATCAGCTATTGAGTACCTTAATTTTCATTAAACCCATATTTTTTCTTATTCATTAAACCTCACACAAATGGCAAAACGTCGTAAAAAATCAACCTCAACAACCCACAAGATGCCTTCAAAAGCAATCATTATTCTTTGCATTATTGCTTCTATCGCTTTCATCTCTACCAAAGCATTGAATCAATGCGAAAATTCAGCAAATAGTCAACGATTTAACGAACTCTCATCAGTCATAACTGCACCTAAGACCAATGAACATATCGTTAATTATAAGGCGATGACAATATCGTTCAATCCCAAGCTTCACATTCCCAATTGGGTATCATGGGAGCTCACCGGAGAAGAAACCAACGGACAAGTACCTCGTGAAAAAAAATTCTTCTGCGACGAATCGGTTCCCGGGTGTGCCGATGATTGGGATTACTCCTACTCAGGCTACGATCGTGGACACATGATTCCCGCAGCTGATGCTAAATGGGATAAAACGGCTATGAAGGAAACATTTTATATGACCAATATATGTCCTCAAGCCAAGAGCCTAAACACCGGAGCATGGAAACGCCTTGAAGAAAAATGTCGCATTTGGGCCCAAGCCGATAGCTCTATATTTATTGTATGCGGACCTATCGTTTCCGACAAATTCAAAGAATACCTCGGTGACTCTCGTGTTGCAGTACCTAAACGGTTCTTCAAAGTAATACTTTCACCCTACGCCAACCCTCCTCGTGGCATCGGGTTCATTATGCCAAACGCAAAAGTTCCAGGGGGCATGCAAGCCTCTGCAGTTACAATTGATAGTATCGAAGCTGTAACCGGACATGATTTCTTCGCATCTCTTCCCGACTCCATTGAATCGCAAGTAGAATCGCAATGCCGATTCCACAAATGGAGTACATTGAAACCCAAAAAGAGATAAAAAAAACGAGCCAACAGATAGCTCGTTATTCCCGATTTAACTCGTACGCTCGTGGGGAGTCGAACCCCAATCGTTGGAACCGGAATCCAATATTCTATCCATTGAACTACGAGCGCATGCGATATTAATGTTTTTTCATATGCAAAATTAGTCGTTTTTTTGTAGTTTTGCAAATAATATCACTTCAGCCAATTGCCAATGAACGTAAAGATTGAATCTTCGTGGAAGCAATGCCTTGCCGAAGAATGGGATAAGGATTACTTTGTGAAACTTACCGACTTCGTCAGACAAGAATATCGCTCTAAAACGATATTCCCTCCGGCAGCAAAAATTTTTGCCGCTTTTGACGCTTGTCCATTTGACCAAGTCAAGGTTGTTATTTTGGGACAAGACCCATATCATGATGTAGGGCAAGCCAATGGGCTCTGTTTTTCAGTAGAGCCGGGAATACCAATGCCCCCTTCTCTCATAAACATTTTCAAAGAGATTAAATCCGATATTGGCACTGATATGCCTGAAAATGGCGACCTCAGCCGTTGGGCTGAGCAGGGTGTCCTTTTGCTGAATGCAACACTCACCGTCGAAGCCCATAAAGCTGCATCTCATCAAGGCAAAGGGTGGGAAGAATTTACCGATGAGGTAATTATGCGACTCGCCAATGATAGAGAAAATCTTGTATTTATGTTGTGGGGGTCTTATGCAATCAAAAAAGGTGCTTTCATTGACCGCAATCGACATTTAGTCCTCACATCGCCACACCCTTCGCCATTAAGTGCTTATCGAGGATTCTTTGGCAATAAGCATTTTTCCAAAGCAAACGAATATCTAACTCTTCATAAAAAAGAACCTATCACATGGTAAAATACTCATTAGAAGAGCGCATTAATCGCGCAAGAGACTTACACAAATCGGGATATAACTGCTCGCAATGTGTGTTTATGGTATTTGATGATATTCATGGCATGGACGCTGAAACCGCAGCCAAAGTCTCTGCAGGGTTTGGAGGAGGTGTTGGTGGACAACGTCAAGTGTGTGGAGCTGTTTCAGGCATGGTTATGACACACGGACTCATCGCGTTCAAATCCCCCGCTGACAAACAAGCCATCTACAAAAATGTTCAAGCCATCTCAAACGAGTTCAAAGCTATTAATAGCTCAATTATATGTGGAGAATTATTGAAACCGGGGCGCAAACCATGCATTGAACTTATTGCCGATGCCATAACAATCATTGACAAGCAACTTCAACAATCTTCATGACACGACTATTTTTAGCCATAACTCTATTACTCTCAATCATCAATTGCTATGCATCTGATGATACGATGAACGGAATTTTTGCTCCTTCAATACACACCCTACAAGTTAAAGTTGAAGGCAATGATTATGCCCCACCCATCATCACATTAAACAGCGATGAACGCATCATCATATCGTTTGATGAAATAAGCGACGACATCAGCTACATGAGATACACTCTCACTCATTGCGACCGCAATTGGCAACCATCGGGACTCGTTGATCCCGAATTCATCGATGGATTCAATCAAGGCGATATTGACCAATATGAATTCTCTCAGATGACGTCAACCCACTATGTACATTATTCCATAGCTCTTCCCAACGACCAAATAAGATTTACCATCTCTGGGAACTATCTACTAAAGGTATTCCCCGAGGACAATCCCGAAGAAATTCTTCTTCAAGCACGATTCATGGTAAGTGAGAATTCAATGGCTGTTTCGGGCGATGTTACTTCTCGCACCGATATTGACTACAACAATCGACATCAACAACTATCCATCGCTGTTGACACGCGACAAACCAATGTTCGCGACATCTACAACGACCTCTCGCTCAACATTTCACAAAATAATCGTTGCGATAATGCAATCACAATTAACCAACCTTTGAGAGTGGCTGGAAAAGTAGCTCATTACGAACACCGTAAAGATCTCATTTTTGAGGCCGGAAACGAATATCGCCGTATGGAAATCGTATCTACTTCTTATCCCGGAATGAGAGTAGCCGAAATTGAATACGCTAAGCCTTTCTACCACATGACTTTAGAGACCGACAAACCTCGATATGCCGACTCCTATACCTACGACCAAACTCAGCACGGACATTTCACCATAAGAGAATACAATTCAAATCTTTCAGATATTGAAGCCGACTATATTGTTACTCACTTCTCGCTCAAGATGCCCGAACTCATCAATGCCGATATTTTTCTTGACGGAGAATTTACCCATCGTCGTTTTGACCCTCAATCTCGAATGATTTATAATAATGCGACTTCGACCTACGAGAAAACCCTATTACTCAAACAAGGAGCCTATAATTATCAATATCTCATGGTCCCTACCGGCTCATTGAAAGGGAAAACTTCTATTGTTGAAGGTGACTTCTATCAAACCATCAATCAATATCTCATTACTGTCTATCACCGAATTCCGGGAAGCAGATATGACCGCCTAACCTCTTATACCGTTATTTACTCAGGACGTTAACATCTCATCATAAAAATGACCTCAGAAGAAATTATGCTACAAATAAAAGACACTCTCGTTTCGCTCGACCTTGCGGAACAATTTTTTCTATGCGACTTGGACTCTTGTTTAGGGGAATGCTGCATTGAAGGCGATGCCGGCGCTCCTATCACCAAAGAGGAATACAACAAAATAAAAGAGATTTTACCCATTATTTGGGACGACCTTTTACCTCAAGCTCGACAAGAAATTGAGAAAAGTGGAGTCGGATACATCGATGAAGAAGGGGACCTGGTTACTTCAATCATCGATGGCAAAAATTGTGTTTTCACTTGCTACGCTCCGGGGGGTATGTGCCAATGCGCCATTGAAAAAGCCTATCGTGAGGGGCGCACCGACTTCTACAAGCCCATTTCATGCCACCTATATCCTGTGAGACTTAAAAACTATTCTTCGTTTACTGCAGTAAACTACCATAGATGGAAAATATGTAAATGCGCTGAAATTCTTGGGCGCAGCAAAGGTGTGAGGGTTTACCAATTTTTGAAAGAGCCTCTTATTAGACGCTTTGGACAAGAATGGTATGATGAACTATGTCTTGCCTGCGAAGCCTACCTTGAAGAATATGGCTCAAAATAAAATTTTGGACAAAAATAAAATCGGCTCTTCTGCAATATTGCTTTAGAGCCGATTGTTTTATGGAAACATCTTATTAAGAAAAGCTTCTATAAATTGCTATGTCTGAAGTGTGAAATTTTAATTGTTCTAATCTCCTACCGACAATAGGTTTCCGTCTTTGTCAAATCTCAATTCATCATTAAGTAATTGACGCAACTCTACTTTTATTGCGGCATGGCGCAATTCTACTTCCTCAACCTTACCAAGCACATCGCGAGTTTTAAGCTCGTCAATGGCCTTTTGGGGCAGTATTTCTTTTAATATTGCAACAGGTACTTTCTTGCTTCCGGCATCAATTTTCAATAGTTTTCCGTCAGCCGTAAATTCCAAATCAATACCTCCTCGCAATTCTACATCATATTTTGTTCCATCTTTTTCACATTCAATCACTTTCACTGATGCATAATGTTTTTTCAAGAAAGATTGTGCCGAAGCCGGGAGTTGTGTTTCACTTACTTTTTGATCGGCCTTAGCTGTAAATCCCATCGTCGCAATTATTAAAACTGCCAAAAATAATTTCAATAGATTTTTCATACACTTTGCTTGTTAGATTAATACACTTAAATTTATGTCACACAAGCATAAGACAACAGGTCGTAAAGACAGTTTAATCCTTACGACCTGTTTTATAATTTATTAACTACCAGTTAAGCGTTTAGACCTTATTGGCGCGTTTTCGTTCTATTTCATCAAGGATAATTTTTCGCAAGCGCAAATGATTTGGAGTCACCTCTACATATTCATCTTCTTTGATATATTCCAACGCTTCTTCAAGACTGAATACTATCGGAGGTATGATACGTGCTTTATCATCGGCTCCCGATGCACGCATGTTAGTGAGTTTCTTTGACTTGGTAACGTTTACCACGATGTCATTGTCTTTAGCATTTTCACCAACAACCTGACCGGCATAAACTTCCTCTTGTGGGAATATAAAGAATTTACCTCGGTCTTGAAGTTTATCAATGGCATAGGCATAAGCCGTTCCGGCCTCCATCGCAATGAGCGAACCATTTGTGCGACGTTCGATTTCGCCCTTCCATGGTTGATATTCAAGGAAACGATGGGCCATAATAGCTTCGCCGGCCGATGCTGTTAACACATTGTTGCGCAATCCGATGATACCACGTGAAGGAATGTGGAATTCCATGTGTACACGATCATTTTGTGCGGTCATTGAAACCATCTCACCTTTGCGACGTGTTACCATATCAATTATTTTACTTGAATATTCTTCGGTAACATTTATGGTCAGCAATTCTATCGGTTCACATTTTGCGCCATCAATCTCCTTCACAATCACCTGTGGCTGTCCCACTTGCAATTCATATCCTTCACGGCGCATTGTTTCAATAAGCACCGACAAGTGCAACACGCCTCGACCAAAGACCGTCCACACATCTTCGTGATCGGCTTTTGTTACTCGCAATGCAAGATTTCGGTCAAGTTCTTTTGTCAAGCGATCGGCAATGTGTCGTGATGTCACATATTTTCCATCACGGCCGAAAAATGGGCTATCATTAATTGTGAATGTCATTGACATTGTCGGCTCGTCAATCGCAATGCGTGGCAATGCTTCGGGATTATTGATATCTGCAACAGTATCTCCGATTTCAAATCCTTCGATACCAACAAGAGCACATATATCGCCACTCTTCACGCTTTCAACTTTCTTTCGGCCCATGCCCTCAAAAGTGTGTAGCTCCTTTATGCGTTGTTTTGATACCGTACCATCTTTCTTGCACAATGCAATGTCCATTCCCTCTCGCAATTCGCCTCGATGCACTCGCCCGATGGCAATACGTCCTACGTATGATGAAAAATCAAGTGATGTAATCAACATTTGAGCATCTCCCTCATAGACTTTAGGCTCGGGTATATATTCTATAATTGCATCAAGCAGAGGCAAGATATTATCTGTTGGCTTTTGCCAATCGGTGCTCATCCACCCTTGTTTTGCTGAGCCGAATATTGTGGGAAAGTCAAGCTGGTCCTCGGTCGCTTCAAGGTTGAACATGAGATCGAAAACCATTTCTTGTACTTCATCAGGACGACAATTGGGCTTATCAACCTTATTAACAACAACAACTGGTTTTAATCCCATTTGAATTGCTTTTTGCAACACAAAACGAGTTTGAGGCATTGGTCCTTCAAACGCATCGACAAGCAACAAGCAACCATCGGCCATATTGAGCACTCGCTCAACCTCTCCTCCAAAATCGGCGTGGCCCGGAGTGTCAATTATATTTATTTTATAATCTTTATAATTGATTGAAACATTCTTTGAAAGAATTGTTATACCTCTCTCTCGCTCCAAGTCATTATTATCAAGGATTAATTCCCCTGCATTTTGATTTTCACGAAAGAGATTGCCCGCAAGGAGCATCTTATCAACTATTGTAGTCTTGCCATGATCGACGTGCGCTATGATGGCAATATTTCTAATCTTCTGCATACCTGTTTTTAATTTCAGAATACAAAGTTACGAAGATTATTGCACACCCGCATAACTCTATACCGATTTTTATATAAAATAAAACACGAGAAAATTCTTTTGAACTTTCTCGTGACTTTGTGACTCCGACAGGATTCAAACCTGTAACCTTCTGATCCGTAGTCAGATGCTCTATTCAGTTGAGCTACGGAGCCATCATTTGCATTTGCGACTGCAAAGTTAAAGCAAATTATTTTATCTGCAAAACGTTTTTATGATTATTTTTCTGAAAAAAATTTCCTATCTTCGTAGAATTAATTTCAAGTCTCCTAAAAAATGAAACTAAGGCACTTTATTGCATCTATTATAATTGCTTCTTTTTTTATCTTCACAAGTTGCCAATTTAATCATGAGGCTAAATTGGTGATTTTGCACACCAACGACACTCATAGCCACATCGACCCCGATCCTGAATGCGATTTAGGAGGTGCATTACGACGCAAAGTTCTTATTGACAGCGTCAGAGCTTGCGAGAAAAATGTCCTATTGGTCGATGCAGGCGATGCTGTGCAAGGGTCTTTATACTATACATTTTACAAAGGACTCGTTGAAGCTCTCATGATGAATGGCATGGGATATGACATTGTAACGATTGGCAATCACGAATTTGACAATGCCATGCAATCACTTGCCAATCAATACAATGCATTAAATGCCACTATCGTGTCGGCAAACTACGACATGAGCAACACTCCATTAGATACGATGGTGACACCGATTGCGATTAAAGAATATGACGGAAAACGCATAGCCGTCATAGGGTTGAACATCAGTCCCGAAAACCTCATCTCGTCTCGAAAATGCCTCGGAATGAAATTCAACGACATCACTACTTCGGCCAATCATTATGCTCAATTAGCTAAAGACAGCCTAAATGCCGATTTTGTGGTAGCTCTAACTCACATTGGCTATCCCGCCGATTCAATTTTGGCACTTAACAGTCGCAACATTGACATTATTATTGGAGGACATAGCCACTCTACCATCAATCCCTCATCGACATCAACCGATGTGTATCGCATCAAGAATCTTGACAACAAAGAGGTTTTAATAGCTCAAACCGGTTCTAACGGACACAATCTCGGACAAATAACAATTGATTTAGACTCTCGCAAAATTACATCACGACTCATTCAGGTTGACAACCGACTTGACAATCGTCTCGACCCTGAGCTCAAGGCTGTTTTATCGCCCTACAAACATGTCGTAGATTCTTTTCACGCCATAAAAGCAACGCAATCAAGCGTCAAGTTGGAGCGCAACAAAGAGCCTTTGATAAATTTCGTGAGCGACTTCATTCACATGAGAGGCGAACAGCTCTGTAACAAGCACATCGATGTTGCCATCATGAATCGAGGAGGCATACGCAACAGCCTCCCAAAAGGCTCAATTTCCAAAGGTGATTTAATGATGACTTTCCCATTTGACAATTTCATCTCTGTAATAGAAGTTCCCGGCGATAAAATCAGTTGCGTCATGGAAGAAATTGCACGAGGAAACAGACATTCCATCAGTTCAAAATCAATAACGACGTTTGATCCAAACAAAACCTATCTTCTTGCAACCATCGATTATTTGGCCGAAGGGAATGATGGACTCTCAATGCTTCAAGGCTGCAAGATAATACACAAAAGCAACGTTGACCTGAAAGATGACTTGATACAATTTTTCAGTCAAGAACAAAACAAAGATTATGTCATAATCCCCGACACAACCAATCGCACTTTAAATATAATCAACAATCAAAAATAATACCCCTACGACATGAAACGCCTTTCAATTTCAATAATATTGTGTTTAATCACAATCTCTTCATGGTGTGTAACTCCACGCTTATTATCCCAATGCGACCAGTCGGCTCGCGATAGATGGGTTGACTCGGTTTACAACTCGTTGACTCAACGACAACGCATCGGTCAGCTATTTGCCCCGGTTGTGTATTTCACTCGCGACAAGGCCTACAAGACCACTTTGCGCCGATTAGTTGCCGAAAACCATGTTGGTGGCCTGCTATTTGGTCATGGAAGTATCGACGATTACATCTCGGTCATCAACTATTCTCAATCGTTGGCCAAAGTTCCGCTACTCATCACATTTGACGGAGAATGGGGTTTGTCTATGCGCCTAAAAAACACACCTCGTTATCCCCACAACATGGGTTTAGGTGCAATCAACGACGAATCTCTTCTATATGAATATGGCAAACGCATGGCCAAGGAATGTCGCTTGATGGGCATTCACGTCAATTTTGCACCGGTGCTTGATGTCAATTCCAACCCGGCAAACCCCGTCATTGGATATCGGTCATTTAGCGAAGACCCCAAAATTGTGGCCCGATTGGCCAATGCCTATTCACGCGGATTAGAAGATGGCGGTGTGCTTTCTGTTGGTAAACATTTCCCGGGACATGGCGACACTTCTACCGACTCCCACAAAGAGCTGCCTACAGTGACTCATAATAATGCTCGTCTTGACACTACCGACCTCGTGCCTTTTAAAGAATACATCAATGCCGGACTTTCCGGCATCATGGTTGGCCATCTTAATGTTCCTTCGCTTGATGCATCAGGCACGCCGGCCTCCCTATCCAACAAAATAACAACTTCGCTTCTTCGCAACAAAATGGGATTTGAAGGACTCGTATTTACCGATGCCCTCGACATGAAAGGGGCAAAAGTGCCAGGTGTAAACAATTGCGTACAAGCATTTTTGGCCGGAGCCGATATTTTATTGGCGTCCTCATCTCCCATAAACGACATAATCGAATTTGAAAAAGCCGTAAAATCAGGCAAAATTTCAAAGAAGGAGGTTGAAAAACGTTGCAAAAAGGTTTTAGCCTATAAATATGCTCTAAACCTTCATAACGAAAAACCAATTAACCCTCAAGGAATGAGCAAGAAACTAAACGACGATGAATCGGAGTTGATCAATCGTCGCATGTCTCAAGCTCTCATGACTGTCTTATTCAACAAAAAATCGCTCCTTCCAATAGGCAACCTTGAGAACACTTCTATTGCAGTGGTGAGCATCGGAGAAAACAAGAATAATCAATTTGACAAAATGTGTCGCAAATATGCCAACGTCGATACCTATTTCACCAAAAGTTCGGCGTTCTCTGCATCTACCCTCAATAGCATTAATCGTCACGACATAGTAATCGTGGGTGTATTCTCCGACAAAGCATGGGCAAGAGACGCATTTGCGCAATTCAACGACACCCGAAATCTCATTCCGGTGTTTTTCATGAACCCTTATAAAATGAATAAATTCAAGGCAAGTTTAACCAACGCCGAAACACTCGTATTGGCCTACGACGACACCCCCTACATTCGCCAATATGCTGCCCAAGCTCTATTTGGTGGCATTGAGGTCTCAGGGCGTCTCCCCGTAAATCTCAAGCACATAGCCCCTATCGGAACAGGCGTAATGCTCCCAAAAACTCGCCTTGGGTACACATCTCCATCGCAAGAAGGATTCTCATCTAAACTTGAATATCGAATTGATTCAATCATCAAAGAGGGGCTATACACTAAAGCGTTCCCGGGCTGCCAAATACTTGTTGCCAAAGACGGAAACGTTGTAATCGATAAATGCTATGGCTCTCTCGACTTTAAATCAGGCATTAAAGTCACCTCCGAAACACTATATGACTTAGCGTCGGTTTCAAAAGCCACAGGGACTCTCCCCGGCATTATGCTCGCCTACGACAAAGGGTTATTTGACCTCAACGCACCGGCATCAACCTACATTCCCGGGCTACGCAATACCGACAAAGCCGACATCACCATCAACCAATTACTTTACCACGAGTCAGGCATGCCGGCATCGCTCAACATGTTCAACATGATGATGGATTCAACCACTTACGACGGAAAACTCATTAATAATAAACGCACAGCTACCCACACCATCAAAATCGAGAACAGGGCTTTTGGTCACAAAGACGCAAAAATCAGACGCGACATTACATCGCCTATACGCACTGCCTCATTCAACATCGAGGCAGCTAAAAATCTTTATATCTCCGATGCTACTTTTGATTCAATAATGAATCGCATATATACAGCCAAACTGAGAAGCACAAAAAAGTACAACTATAGTTGTCTCAACTTTTGCTTGCTCATGGACATGGAACAACGACTCACAAATACTCCTCACAACCTTTGGGTCGAAAAAAACATATATGCACCAATAGGAGCATTCCACACAATGTACCGTCCCTTGAACAAATGGGACCTCAACAATATTGCGCCCACCGAGGACGACACATTCTTGCGTAAACAAACAATCCATGGATATGTCCACGATGAAACAGCCAATTTTTCGGGTGGTGTACAAGGTAATGCCGGTTTATTCTCCAATGCCAATGACCTGGCAAAACTATGCCAAATGTGGCTTTTCAATGGGAAATATGGCGATAAGCAGATTTTATCGCCATCAACAGTAAAACTATTTACAACTTCCAAAAGCGAGACCTGCCGTCGTGGACTCGGATTTGACAAGCCCGACACTTCCGACCCCGACAAATCGCCCACTACCCCGCTCGCAACGGCATCGACCTACGGTCATCTGGGATTTACCGGCACAGTATTCTGGGTTGACCCCGACAATAACCTCATTTTCATCTTCTTATGCAATCGCGTAGTCCCCACTCGCAACAATAAAGCATTTAATAAACTCAACATCAGACCCACTCTTTTTGAAATAGTTTACCAAGAGATGCGCAATCGTAAAGATTAAATTTATGCTGAAAAACATATTTTTAACCTACTTTAACCATAATTTCACCATCTTTATTTGGTAGATACAGAGAAAGGCAGTACCTTTGCACTCAGAAAACATCGCGGAGTGGAGCAGTGGTAGCTCGCCAGGCTCATAACCTGGAGGTCGTTGGTTCGAGTCCAGCCTCCGCCACTCAGAAGAGAAAAGCAATAGCTTTTCTCTTTTTTTATTTTATTGCATATTTTTTGCCAATACTTTGGGCTTTATTAATTGAATTCACTAACTTTGCATAAAACAAAACACCGACAATCTTCGTTTTTTCAGAAACGACTTTTGCCGTTTGATTTACAACTAAATTATTCTTAACCTCAAAAAAATAAAAAATCATGAGTAAACCTTATGTTATAGGTATCGACATGGGCGGAACAAACACCGTGTTTGGTATCGTTGATGCTCGCGGTGTAGTTATCGCAAGTTCTTCCATCAAAACTCAAAAACATAGCAATATTGATGATTACATCAATGAGCTATACACCGAAACAACTAAACTAATTGAAGCCAATGATGCTGTCGGAAAAATTCATGGCATCGGTATAGGTGCTCCCAATGCAAACTATTACACCGGACGCATTGAAGATGGTGTAAACCTTCCTTGGCCCACTCCAATACCTTTGGCTGAACTCGTGAGCGAAAAATTTGGCATTCCCGTAGCAATCACCAACGATGCCAACGCTGCTGCTATTGGCGAAATGACCTATGGAGCTGCTCGTGGGTTTAAAGACTTTATCATGATTACCCTTGGCACAGGCGTAGGTAGCGGTATCGTTATCAACGGTCAATTGGTTTACGGACATGACGGATTTGCAGGTGAACTTGGACACGTGATTGTGAAACGCAACAACGGACGTCTATGCGGTTGCGGTCGCACTGGCTGTCTTGAAGCCTATTGCTCTGCTACAGGTGTTGCTCGCACTGCTCGCGAATTTCTCGAAGCACGCTCCGACGAGTCAATCCTACGCAATATTCCAACCGAAGACATCACTTCTAAAGATGTATATGATGCCGCTGTTGCTGGCGACACATTAGCCAAAGACATCTTTGAATTCACCGGCAATTTGCTTGGTGAAGCATTGGCCGACTTCACTGTATTCTCAGCGCCTGAAGCATTCATCTTATTTGGTGGACTCGCAAAGAGCGGCGAATTACTCATGAAGCCTTTACGCAACTCTATGGAGAAAAATATGCTTTCAATATGGAAAGGTAAAGTTAAACTCCTCCCCTCTGAACTTAAAGAAGCCGATGCGGCTGTGCTTGGTGCAAGCGCTCTCGGGTGGGAAGCAAAAGCATAAAACAAGTTATAAGTCCGACATAGACAATTATCCTCAAAGGATATAATAATAATAGGACTTTCTTCTATCGGAGAAAGTCCTATTATTTTATTATAACATACATTTATCAATCAGGAATATAAATTGACAAGCCATCATAAGCCAGCTTCACATTCTCAGGCAATCGTGCCGACACCTCATCATGCAACCCCATGTCGTGACTCATATGTGTGAGATACGCCACCCGAGGTTTCACTTGTTGAATCACATCAAGAGCCTGTGAAAGCGTCATGTGAGATATATGTTCTTTAATGCGCAAGGCATTAATAACAAGCGTATCGATTCCTCTTATCATCTCTATTGTGCTATCGGGAATGGTCTTTGCATCTGTGATATAAGCCAAATTCCCGATTTTAAAACCTACAATCTCAAGCATATAATGCTTCACCGGCAATGGTCGCACCTCGATATCTCCTACCTTAAACGGCTTGGAATTAATTTCAAACAGATTAAACGCCGGCACTCCGGGATAAGGATGTTCAGCAAAACAATATGGTACTCGATCAATCAAACCCTTTGCCACATCGGGACGACAATAAACAGGAAATCCATCGCCGGCAGCACAATATGGACGCAAATCGTCAACACCTCCCACATGATCATAGTGAATATGTGTGACAAGTAAAGCCTCTATCTTAGGGCTTCCGGCTCGCAACATTTGCACACGAAAATCCGGACCACAATCAATCAGCAAATTTGTATCTCCCACTGTTACCATTGCCGAGGCTCGCAATCGCTTATCATGCTCATTTTCGGAACGACAAACTCCGCAATCACACATTATTTGAGGTACACCTGTCGAGGTTCCGGTGCCAAGAAAATTCAGTTTCATCTCCGTTGATATTTTAGGGAATTTATTGAAATTCCTTTTAGATTTTCTTCCTATTTAACAGATTTCTCGTTACAATTGTTTACTGTCGTTTTATGTTTACATTGCGATAATCTCGCAACAAACCATCTTCAAACACAAGATATGCTCCATTCTCATACACCCATAATTCTCTCACCCCACTATAACCGGGACGGGTATCCACAGTTTTAGGAGCGCCGAGCGATAAGCGGCACTCACTTCGCGTCATATCAAGAGCCACCCTACCATGAATAATATTATCCCATACATCGGCTTTTATATCGGGATATCGCATTTTGGGATCGGTAAATGAAAATAGTGTGGCAAAACTTCGGGGCGATTTATACCCGTTACCAACCGACAAGAACAATCGTGCTTGCTTTCCTGCCGAATCGACAAATGTGAGTTTTATCGGATACACATGGTTACCCGGTTCCACTCCTACGATTTTCACAGGGATAAATTTGCGCCCATAAGCTATCTCGTCATTCATATCATACCACACCGATGTTATCAGATAATAACTCTGTCCCATCAGTTTATCCCTCACGTCTTCAACAAGCGACATTTCAATCGTGAATGGGACCTCCACATCTTTTCGGGCAAGCAAATCGGCCAAAGATGCCGCTACTCGATAGCAATACTCTGTTCCACTATCCGACGCAAATATTAATTCTGTTTCTTCTTCGCCGGCAACAGATACAACTTTGCGCATTCCTTTGTAGGAAAGGCTCTTTCCCTCAAGAGCTTCGCCATTTTGAGCACTTGCGCCAAAAATGAGATTAATTTTATTGTCGGTTACATAGAATTTCTTCCCTATTGACCATTGACCAAACGGCTCATTGCCCACCGAGTCCAAAAACATCTGCTCGGGGGTAATCACCACTTTCTCTTTCTTCACATCACTTGCTGTGATTTTTGGAGTGCTCTCTATGCCGGTAAAGCAACTTTGCACGGCAAAGAGAACAACGCTCAACAACAGAATGGTCAATACCTGCCTCATAATTTATTCGTGTTTAGGCTCGAGTCCCAAATTATAGAATATGAATGAATAAATATCGGCATACTCATCTATTACCTTTGAAATGGGTTTGCCTGCTCCATGACCTGCCTTGCTATCGATACGAATGATTTTGGGTGCATCACCGGTATCTGACGCTTGCAATGTAGCAGCATATTTAAATGAATGAGCTGGCACCACACGGTCGTCATGGTCGGCTGTTGTAACCATTATTGCCGGATAGGGTGTCCCATCGTTCTTGATATTGTGCATTGGAGAATAATCCAACAAATATTTAGCCATTTCGGGCGAATCGGCACTTGTGCCATAGTCGGCAGCCCAGTTCCAACCAATAGTAAACAAGTGATATCGCATCATGTCCATTACTCCCACTCGAGGAATTGCAACGCGGAACAGATCGGGGCGCATGTTTACACAAGCTCCAACGAGCAATCCTCCATTAGAGCCGCCCTCTATTACGGTCAATTCTTTTGACGTATAGCCCTCAGAAATCAGATACTCGGCAGCCGCAATAAAATCGTTAAACACATTGAGTTTGTTCAACTTTGTTCCTGCGAGATGCCATTCTTCGCCATACTCTCCGCCACCTCGCAAATTGGCTTGAGCATAGATTCCCCCATTTTCAAGCCACAAGATACGTTGTGCCGAGAATCCGGGATTTAATGAAATATTAAAACCGCCATAGCCATAGAGATAAACCGGATTTTTACCATTCATCTCAATGCCTTTTTTGAATGTAATAAACATTGGAATCCTGGTCCCATCGGCACTTGGATAGAATACTTGAATGGTTTCGTAGTCATCGATTTCAAATCCCTCAATTTCTACGGCCTTATAAAGTTCTGATTTACCACTTTCCAAATCATATCGATATATGGCACTCGGATAGGTAAACGATGTGAATGTGTAGAACACCTCATCATGCTTTTTACTTGAAGAGAATCCGGCTGAGCCATAGGTAGGTAGCTGTATTTCTCGTATTTGTTCTCCGGCAAGAGTATATAAATACGCACGACTACATGCATCTATATTATACTCCACAATGAGTTTATCACCGGCAAAACTGCAACCGGTGAGCACACCACTTCCTTCAGGTATAAATTCTTTCCAATTTTCACGCTCGGGTGAATTCACATCAGCTGTCATCATGCGATAGCGAGGTGCGCCATAGTTGGTGTAAATATACATCTTTCCATCTATAACATCATACACCGATATTTCATAATCTTGACTTAGCTCAACTGTTACCCAATCGGCGCCGGGTTTCTTTAGATTCTTAACTTTCAAAGAATTTCCCAATCCCTGTCCCGATCCATACAACATCAATAATGTTTCATCTTCCGATGTGGCTACATAGTGAAAATGCAATGGATTATTTTCGTCACGATAAACAAGAACATCTTCACTTTGAGGTGTTCCCAATTTGTGATAATAAACGCTATGATATTCATTTGCGCTTGAATACTCCTTGCCGGCTTCGGGACGTGGATATGCGCTATAATAGAATCCGTCTCCGGCCCATGCCGCTGATGTAAACTTGGCCCATTGAATGTGATCGCTCAACAATTCTTTTGTTGCTACGTCCATTACATATATCTCAACCCAATCACTACCACTGCGAGAAATCATATATGCCATATATTTCCCATCGTTTGAGAACGACGTTCCCGATAGTGCCACAGTACCATCTTCGCTCAATGTATTAGGATCAAGGAACACCTCGGGCGTCTGAGTCAAATCTTTTGTACGATATAATACCGACTGATTTTGCAAACCATCATTGGCATAAAAATAATACACCCCGTCGCGTTTTGACGGCATTCCGGGTTTCACATAATCATTCAATTGCGTTAGACGCTCACGCAATTTATCTCTAAACGGAATTTGCGACAAATAATCTTCGGTTACTTTACGCTGAGCCTCTACCCATTCTGTTGTAACTTGAGCTGTGTCATCTTCCAACAAGCGATAGGGATCGTTTACTTTCTCGCCAAAGTATTCATCTACTACATCGGCAACAGGGGCTGCCGGGTATTCTATTTTTTTATCGTTACATGACGATACTATTATTGTGGCACATGCTGCCATGATTGATATTTTTAACAGGTTACTCATGGTTATCTATTGTGTTATTATTATCTTTTGCTTTGATTTCGGTGTTTGCCATATCAGCCTCTCGTTCACGTTGCAAGCGCTCTTTGCGCTTGAGACTTAAATGCAGTAAAAATATCACCAATAGTGACACTCCCACTATACCGAAATAATACAAATAACGACCTTCCCTATATATCGGAAGTCCCACATAAGCCATTACGCCTAAGTAAGCAAGCAAGGCAAGTGGAATAATGGTTGATTTCTTTTTCATGAGTTAAGTATTGTATTTTCGTCTGCAAATGTTACAAATGGAGATTTTTGAGGATTAAATGCTCCCGACTCCAAATGATTATATAGTTTCAAGCATGCCCATGCATCAAGTGCAGCATAGTTTTGCTGTCCCGAGGTCAACACTTCGGCCTCCCAATTTGACAATCGTTGGCCTTTTGAAATTCTTTCGCCAAATATTATCGCAAATATTTTCTGCAAACTATTATCCGATATATTAAATTTCTTCACATAGGATTGCAATTCCACGATTGAAGCCGGTTCAAAGTCGTCAATACGTCGCAAGGCCCTAAAATCATCTTTTAACGATAGGCCCACCTTTTTTATGTCACCATTTCCAAGAAATTGTCGCAACTCTTCAATAAAACCGATTTTATTAATACGAAACAAGAACGCTTGCGACTCTGAAGCTATTTGAATTAGCGACACCTTGTTGGGTGTTCCCTTGCGAAACGAAGGCTTGGTCTCGGTATCAATTCCCACTACCGATTTTGTATTGAGATAGCGCAACGACTCCTTTGCTGTGTCATAATCGTCCACTACTGTTATATAACCCGGATAGGTTGCTGTTGGGAATTTTGAAACTTGTTCTTTTGATATTGATATATTTATTGTTTTCTCATTCATTACTATAAATGCGATGTCGCATAAATTTTCCACAAAGTTAGGCATTATCGCCCGTCATTCAAAGTTTTACTCAAACACCTACTATGCTTTTAATATTTTTTCTATTCTACTATGTCTATAGATTCTATTATCAACAATTTATCATCTGACACATTTGGCGTCTTTGATAATCTATTGGCTTGACGTTCTATCGTTTTTTCAAAAAGATTACGAACATATCGTGCATTGCCAAATTTTTCGTCCTTACGACTTACTGCCCGGGTCAATACCTCACGCAATTCTATCAATGCCTCCGACGACATTTCATAATCGTTCTTTTTCACATTGAGAATAAAAATATCTTCCAATTCTTTCACCGAATAGTCTTCAAATTCAATATACCTATTAAATCGTGACTGTAAACCGGGATTGGAATCGATAAACTGATGCATATTGTGGGGATAGCCGGCAAGCACAACAACCAATCGATCTCGATCGTCCTCCATTCGTTTCAACAACGTGGCGATTGCTTCGTTACCATAGTCCATATTATTACCTACAGCAAGCGTATAGGCTTCATCTATAAACAATACTCCATCAAGCGCTGAGTCTATGACTCTATTGGTTTTCACCGCTGTTTGACCCACATATTCCCCAACCAAGCCTGAGCGGTCAACCTCTACAAGATGACCTTTTTTGAGTACTCCTAAATCTTTATAAATCGAGGCCAACAATCGTGCCACCGTTGTTTTTCCGGTGCCGGGATTTCCTACAAATACACAATGATAGGACAATCCCATTGACTTGTGCCCTTTTTCGACTCGTTTTTGCTGTATTTTTATGAAATTTGAGAGCGACTCTATCGACTCTTTCACCTTAGGAAGGCCTATAAGAGATTTCAACTCGGTTTCAGCCTCGCCTCGCTTTTTCTTTTGCTTAGCGGCAGCATCTTCGATTGTTGCCAACATTTCGTTCAAATACGACACCCCCAACAATTCCTTTTCGGTTGGAGCAAAGACATCAGAAACCATTACGGCAAAAAGTTCGGTCAATGCTTTGACATAGCGTCTATTCCAATCTCTGCGATAGTGTTCGGCCAAATGCACTACCGATAATTTTCCTGAAATAATATCCTTGTCAATAAGTGGCTTTAATTGCGTATAAATATCTGTTGTCAATGCTTGATATCTTGGGAGTTCTCTTGCCTTATTATCAATATCGGCAAATGTCTTGTAAACCTGTTCGTCAAATATTGCCGATGTAAACATCAACAAAATCACATGTTCTACGTGACTCACACAAAAATTCAATCCATAACCCATTCGGTAATACAATTTACCAAAATCGGTTATAAACAAGGCTTTCAGAGTGTCGCGGTTCACATCTTCATCACCCGAAAATTCGCGGTTAGACAATCGCAATTTCACACCTACCACCTCATGCAATTCGGTCATAACCTTATGGTCCATAAATATCTCGTCATATATTTGACGCAACGCTTTCACCTGTTTATTGATGCGGTTAAACACATCCTCTGTCAGCGTGGGGTATAGCACCGATTTTACCGATGGGGCTTTTTTTACTTGCGTTTCGTGCAGCGACTGAGGGTTTTGTGATTTTTTCTTGTTGTCTCTAATTTTATACACCAAACCAATGATTGATGCGACTAACAACAACACCGATGCGACACCTATATTAATGAATGCCGCACCAACAATTATTGCCGAAACTACTAATGCCGCACAACCACAGCCCCACCCTTTCTCTTTTTCGTCAGCCATAATCGGTTCTATTTAATATCCCTGATATCATAGGGCGTTTCTTGATACACAAAATAGTTCAGCCAATTTGTAAATAGCAAATTGGCATGAGAACGCCATCTCACAATAGGAGGATTCTCCGGGTTATTGTCTTCGTAGTAATTCTGTGGAATATCGGGATTCATTCCTTTCTCCAAATCACGATGATATTCAAAGTCAAGAGTGTAAGGTGAATATTCCGAGTGACCGGTTATAAAAAACTCGCGACCACCACGAGCCATTACCATATAAATGCCACTTTCGTTGCTCTCGGCAATGATTTTCAAGGCCGGCACTTTATCGATGTCCTCTCTTCGCACCTCGCTGAATCGACTGTGAGGCACGTAAAACACATCATCAAACCCTCGGAATATAGGATTCAACTCATCATCAATGTAATGTTTAAACACGCCCGAGATTTTGCGTTCAAGCACATATTTTGGAATTCCATAATGGTGATACAAGCCGGCAAGTGCTGCCCAACAGATATACAACGTTGATGTTACATGCTTCTTGGCCCACTCAAATATTTCGGTTAATTCGTCCCAATAATCGACTTCTTCAAAATCGACTTTTTCTACCGGAGCACCTGTAATTATGAGTCCATCATAATTATTATGTTTCACCTCTTCAAACTTCTTATAAAACGTCTCGATATGTTCCCTCGGTGTATTTTTTGACACATGACTATCGGTGTCGATAAAATCAAGTTCTATCTGCAACGGGGTGTTTGAAATGAGACGCAACAAATCGGTCTCGGTCATCACCTTGAGAGGCATGAGATTGAGTATTGCAATACGCAAGGGGCGAATATCTTGCGATGATGCTCGTTGCTCGTCTATTACAAATATATTTTCTTCGCGCAATGTCTCCACTGCCGGAAGCGAAACAGGTACTCTTACTGGCATTTCTTTTATTTAATTATTTATTTACAAAGTTACACAATTCCCTCCACAATGCCCAATACCCTTATTTTATTTTTCATTAATTGACATTTACCACCACGTTTCAACATGCTTTTTGGAGGTGAAGGAGATATATTTAAATACTAATATCCTTCACGCCATTACACCAAATTCAAAATAGATTTGTTTCAGAAAGGAATGTTTTCTTTATGGCTAATATTCTTTTCAGCCAAAAATTGGTCTATTACTTCCGAGATTTTTTGTGGGATATACTTAGGTTGAATCACGCCACACTCATCTTCGACGTGCAATATAGGAAATGCGACAACCAAATCAACCACCTTCGACACCGTTTCATCGAAAATATCACTCTTCAACGGAGGCACAAAAGACTTTATGGCATATGAGTTATGCAACATATAAAACACACTGAAACCTCCGGCCTCAAAAGTGCGACGACAAAGCGACACCCACACCCTATCTTTCCGACTATTGGGCGGCATCAACCTACTTATATAGATGGGTAGTGTCGTCCCATTTTTAAGACGTATCCGGGTAAATTTATTTTTGCACACCTCTTCGCCTATGTCTATCACAACATTCAGGCGTCGTTCAAATGTTTTCAACGTGCACGACCCAAGGTATTCAACTCCGGGCTGACATTTTTTCTTTCTTTTTGATGTTACCTCATCAAACTGATCACTCAACCGTTTGTAAACAGGGTCGTCCTCGCCTCTCACCATTTTCAAATAGCACAATTTCCCCAACATCACAGCCTTTAAATTAAACTGAGTTTCTTTTTTTATACCGGCTCTGTAACGTGGATAATAGCTGGCCGCAGCAGCTCCTTCGCCATATTTTTTCCATATATGCAAAACCGCTCGCAAGTCTTTGATATATTGTTTGGGAACGTTTACCTTGCGACCTACGATAAGTCCCGTAACTTCTTGACGTCGTGAACGATGATGTAGCCTCACTTTCTGGGCATTAATTCTGAATCCCTGTTTGAAAATTATATTTTCGAGTTCGATGCGAAACGCGCTTCCCTCTTGATACACATTGTGCATTGAGCTGAAGGTGATATCATCGGCATATCGCGTAAACGTCAATCCAAATCGCCGCGCCAATCCCGCCAATTTCCTATCTAATGATATACACACGGCATTGGACAACACCGGCGACGAGGGTGCTCCTTGTGGAAGGAAATATCTCTTTCGCTCCTTCTTCCCTTTTGGCATTAAATCGGGGGTATCGTCCGAAATAGTACACAATCCGGCTATTATCTTGGCTATTTCTTCATTGAAGCCAAATGGCAACTGTTGCAAACTATTTTTCACTTGGCTATATGTGATTGATGGAAAGAAATCCTTTAAATCAATATTGAATACATAGTTTTGATACACATGGGCTTTAGCATTATCAACCACCGATCGTCTCTTAACAAACCCCATCGCATAATCCGAGGGATCATACAATGCCTGAAGCAACTCATTCACACACACTTGCAACCACTTTAGCGTTCCCCATGACGCATAGACTTCCCGTGCTCCTCCTGTCTTCTTGGGCACAAATATTTTCTTATAACGCCATGAGTAAACTCCGGGACGAGAATAGCGCATCATCGTTTGCATCGTGAACGGATATGACGTCTCATGCGTCAAATCGGCTTTTATGTCATTGAGCAACGACAACAAATCTTCTTTTGTTTCTATGTCAAAGGCTTTTTCTCGGAGTGCTTTTTCTTCATAAGTCATAGTAAGATCATTAAAGGATTTTTTCGCAAAAAAAATCGCAACATTGACACATTGAATTGAGATTATATTTTCCTCGCCGACAAGCGACCTGCACGCAGTGCACTTACCAGATTTACGGAAGTGCGAATTGTGAGCGCGCGAACTTAATGAAGCAATGACGTAAAGCTGGCCGCTTTCGCTATTTATTGCGAAAGCATAACCACCCAACCATTGAAGAAACTATGCCGTTTTATTTAGCATAGCCCTTTCAGACAATTCGTCTGAAAAAATCAAAACTTTTGCTCTCAATTCAATATGTCAATTTGCGAATTTATTATACCACAAATTTACGCAATTTACTCCACTCCTCAAAATTTTGCAGATAAATTTGTGGGTCAATTTTCACTTCAAGTTCAACCCTGTAATTCTCGCAACAATGCCAAACCTTTTTCGCGTCCGGCATTAATCAAATGCGGAAAATGGGCATCACTATTTACAATAATCGGGACATTATGCTCCACCAAATATCTCAGCCATTGTTCTTTGGGGAACATGCGTTGATTATTATCCCACGCTTTTGTGTTAATCTCCACAACGACATTGGCCGAAACTATCATCTCCATCAACTCATACACCAATGTCCTATACCATAGTTCCTCCTCTATTCCCGGCTTATAGCTACTTGCGTTAAATCCGATTTTATCAAAATGGCCTATAACATCAAATCCTCCGGCCTCAACCATCTTCATCGACTGATGATAAAATGTCTCCACCACATGCTTGATGTCGCACGAAAAATATCGCTGCATCTTTACCTTGAAATCTTCGGGACAGCCATCTACATCAACATATCCGCTCGATGACGGAATAAAATGCACCGAGCCTATGCGATAATTGAGATTCAATCCATCAAAGTATTGATTTGAAGGGCCCCAATCTTCGCCAAGATAGTCTATCTCCATTGCGGCATACAGATTGATGCGACTTCCCCATTGCGATTTTAAGCGCTTAAATTCGGCTTGATATTCTGCCACCGATTCCATTGACATGTTACACGGCGATGCAATCGGGACAGGAGAGTGAGGCGTAAACCCATAGTGAGTAAACCCTTCAGCAACTGCAGCCTCAACAAAATCAGCCATCGCAGCTCGCCCGTCACAAAACTGGGTGTGAGAGTGGAAATTATACTTTCTTGAGCTCCCTATTTCGGCTAAAAGATCCATTAATAATCAAACTTTCGATTGATTTTACCTCTATTGATGCGTCGCAAATAAACATAAAACAACACACACAACAACGCAGCCATTACACAGCCTGCTCCCACTGCCACACTATAATCAAGACCAAATCCCTCGGGACGGCGTGCATATAATATATATGAGACACTGACTGCTGTCATAAACATCGCAGGCAACATTGTGATGAGGTAAAATTTCTTTTTACGAGCCAAATAAACCGTAACGGCCCACAATGTAAATACAGCCAACGTTTGATTACACCACGCAAAATATCTCCACAGCACACTAAAATCTATCATCATCACTGCAAACGTTGCAACAAAGATAGGCACTGAAATCAGTAATCGTTTTACAACTTTAGATTGATCAAAATGCAAGAAATCGGCAGCAATCAATCGTGCGCTTCGCAATGCGGTATCTCCCGATGTTATCGGTGCAGCTATCACGCCAAGCAGTGCCAATATTCCGCCGAATGTTCCCAACCATGATATTGACAAATCGTTTACCAATGCTCCGGCACTATTTCCATGCTCTGCCATGTATGTAGTCAATCCTTCATATCCTCCGGTAAATGCTATTGCAGCAGCGGCCCATATCAATGCCACGATACCTTCGGCAACCATAGCGCCATAAAACACCGGTCGAGCCAATTTTTCGTTCTTCAAACAGCGAGCCATCATTGGCGATTGGGTGGCATGAAATCCCGAGATGGCACCACATGCTATCGACACAAACATCATTGGGAATATAGGCAATCCTCCCGGGTGACGACTTGCGAGACCCTCACTAAATCCATCTACAATTTTATTATCGCCAAAGATTAACACACACAATATTCCTAATGCCATGAATAGCAACGCAAAGCCAAACACCGGATATAAATTACCTATGAGTTTATCTATCGGCAAGACTGTCGCAAGCATATAATACGCAAATATCACCACGGCCCAGAATGTTACATCGAACGTTTCGGGTGTCATTCCGGCTATCAATGCGGCCGGTTGGCTCACAAACACTGCTCCAACAAGCACCATCAATATCAACGAGAATACTCTCATCACCTGTTTGATTCCTGTTCCAAGCTCATTGCCCACCACTTCGGGCAATGACGCGCCTCGGGCTCGAATTGAGACAGCTCCCGAAATAAAATCGTGAACTGCTCCGGCAAAGATTGTTCCTACAACTATCCAAATAAACGCTGCCGGGCCAAACATTATACCCATTATTGCACCAAAAATAGGGCCAAGTCCCGCTATATTTAGGAATTGAATCAGAAACACTTTCCATGTTGACATGGGCACATAGTCAACTCCATCTCGCATTGTATCACACGGCATGGGTCGTTTCGAATCTATACCGAAAATTTTTTCTACAACTAAGCCATAGATAAAGTATCCACCTACAAGCACTGCAAGTGCTATCAAGAACGAAATCATAACAGTTTCCCTTTATTTTTTTGGAGTTGATTGTGATGGGCGAGCTATTGTTTCGCGCATTGTTGTATCAGCTTCTATGTTTTTGAGTTTATAGTAATCCATTATCCCCAAATTTCCATTTCGGAATGCCTCGGCCATTGCCATTGGCAACTCTGCCTCTGCCTCAATCACTCTTGCTCGTGCTTCTTGGGCCTTGGCTTTCATTTCTTGCTCGAGCGCTATTGCCATTGCTCTACGTTCTTCGGCCTTGGCCTGTGCAATATTTTTATCTGCTTGCGCTTGGTCTATTTGCAATGTTGCTCCAATGTTCTTTCCTATATCGATATCGGCAATATCGATTGATAGAATTTCAAAGGCTGTTCCCGAGTCAAGACCCTTTTTCAACACCAATTTTGAAATTGAGTCGGGATTTTCGAGCACCTCTTTGTGACTTGCCGATGAGCCGATTGATGACACAATTCCCTCGCCTACACGTGCAAGAACTGTATCCTCTCCTGCTCCTCCCACGAGTTGACGTATGTTGGCTCTCACCGTAACACGTGCTTTGGCTATCAACTGAATACCATCTTTGGCCACTGCTGTAACCGGAGGCGTATCAATCACTTTGGGATTTACCGACATTTGAACAGCTTGGAACACATCTCTACCGGCCAAATCTATTGCTGTTGCCATCTTAAAACCAAGCTCTATATTGGCTTTTGCTGCCGACACAAGAGCATGCACTACTTTCTCAACATTACCACCGGCAAGATAGTGCGCTTCAAGGTCGTCACGCGTCACATCTTGAAGACCGGCCTTATGAGCCTCAATCATTGCTCTGACAATTGTTGAGGTGGGAACTTTTCGTATTCTCATCAGCACCATCTGCACAAGCGAGATGCGAACTCCTGATACTCGGGCCGAAAACCACAAAAAAACCGGGGCGTAATAGAAAAACACACATAACGCCACAAATATAGCTCCACACAATAGAACTATTGACATTTCTTGCATAAACATAGTATAATGGTTTTAGTTATTATTATTCTTTTTGTTAATTTTCCATACGGCGCACTTCATTGGCCAGTTGTTTCAATTGTTGATATTCCTTTCTGATTTCGTTTTCAAGTGTTTCAATTTCAGCCGAGATCTCAAGTTTTCCCGCGGCATATTGCTGACGCAATGTAGCGAGTCGGGCTACGTTTTGCTCATGAGTGGCCTTTGCCGACAGATACTCTCGCATGAGTTCTCGGGCTTCGGCACTCTTAAAATCGGCCCAAAGTGTATATATTCGACCGCCCGACAGTGCAAATTCAAAATCGCGATGCTCCTCCTTGCGGTTTGTCTCAATCTCTTCAATTGCCATCAACAGGTCGCTATAATCGGCATTTTCTGCCCAGGTGTCTTGATAACGCTCTATTTTTGCCAAGCTCACCAATTGTGGATCCTCAACCGGATAATTCACTCGCATATCTTTGGGCTTAAATTTATAAATGGTCACCTTACCCTCTATTCTATTGCGGTCGGTGGCCCACCAACCCACTCCGGTTATCTCGTCTATAACAAGCATATAATCATCATAAGGCGAATTATAGGGCATTCCTATATTTTGGGGTTGAAGAAATTCACTATCTTCTCTGCGAGAAATAAAGATGTCATATCCGCCGATAGAATTTTCCCCACTATTGGCATAATATAATGTTATTCCATCGCTCATCAAATACGGGAAATTAGCATCTCCTCCCTCATTCAGGTTTCCACCAAGCTCACGAGGTTTCTCCCAATCGCCATCGCCGAGCAAACTTGATGACACAAGCACATAATTTTCATTTTCATCGGGTTCGGCCCACAACATCGTTGACTTGCTTTCGGGCATATAAACCACTGTTGGTTGTGCCGACACAAACGATTCGGGGAGCACTGCTACATCGTTCAAACTTCCACTCTCTATTGCCAACTTATAGGCTTTAAAGAATGTGTCGGTATCGACAGCTATACTATCTATTATTTCCACCTGCTCCACTCTATCGAGCATTGCCCTCATTTTAGATACTCGATCGGCCAACGTTTCAACCTCCTCGGGCACTTCCTTTTTGGCTCGTTTCATTGCATCGCGATAGGCATTGATATACTCATCGGCATCATCTACCCTATACTCCAAAAATGCGATTTCAGCCAAGTAGCGAGGCGATTGTGCCACCTTGCGTTTATGGGCAAATTCAAGATAACTCTTGGCTTCTGACAGTTGGCCTGTTTGCATCAAACACACTCCATACCAGTGATTCAATGAAGCATCTTTGGGCTTTTTCTTTAAATACTCTTGAAACACCGGTAACGCTCCCACATAGTCGCCGGCTTGATACATTTCCTTGGCCTGATCAAGTGTTGTGCCCAATAATGGAATCACCGAAACCACCATTGCCACAATATATATCAACAATCGTTTACACATAACTATTAAAATATAACCTCAAAGTTACATATTAATCCCCGTCTCACAAAATTCTCACAAAAATTTTCTTTACTTCATTATTTTCTGCCTCAAATAAAACGTATTTTTCTGCGAGAATATGTATCTTTGCACCCAAATTTTATACCCTTATAATCACTTAAAAATTCTGTCGTATGAAACAAGACATGATTGTAATCTTAGACTTGGGCAGTCACGAAAATACCGTACTGGCCAGAGCTATTCGCGCTTTAGGCGTTTACAGCGAAATTTATCCCCACGACATCACCCCCGAAGAACTAAATGCTCTTCCCAACGTGAAAGGTATCATCATTAATGGCGGACCAAACAACGTGATTGATGGTGTTGCTATTGATGTTAACCCCGCGATTTACAATCAAGGCATTCCCGTCATGGCTGCCGGACACGACAAAGCTCTCTGTGACACTAAACTCCCTCAATTCAACGATGATATTGACGCTATTAAAGATGCGGTTAAATCTTTTGTTTTTGACACTTGCAAGTCTGAAGCAAATTGGAACATGACCAATTTTGTTAACGACCAAGTTGAATTGGTGCGCCGTCAAGTTGGCGACAAAAAAGTATTACTCGCGCTCTCTGGGGGCGTTGACTCTTCAGTTGTAGCAGCTCTTTTGCTAAAAGCTATTGGCGATAACTTGGTTTGCGTACACGTTAACCATGGTTTGATGCGCAAAGGCGAGTCTGAAAACGTTGTTGAAGTTTTCCGCAATCAACTATGTGCCAACCTCATTTATGTTGATGCTACCGACCGCTTCTTAGACAAACTTGCCGGTGTTGCCGACCCCGAACAAAAACGCAAAATCATTGGTGGTGAATTTATTCGCGTATTTGAAGAAGAAGCTCGCAAACTTGATGGTATCGACTTCCTCGCTCAAGGTACAATTTACCCCGACATCGTTGAGAGTGGTACAAAAACTGCCAAAATGGTTAAATCTCACCACAATGTGGGTGGACTTCCCGACGACCTTCAATTTGCTCTCGTTGAACCACTCAAGCAACTATTCAAAGACGAAGTGCGCGCTTGTGGCGTAGAACTCGGTCTCCCCTATGAAATGGTTTATCGTCAACCATTCCCCGGACCCGGACTTGGTGTGAGATGTCTTGGTGCAATCACACGCGACCGTCTTGAAGCTCTTCGTGAATCAGATGCTATTCTTCGTGAAGAATTTGCCATTGCAGGTCTCGACAAAAAAGTATGGCAATATTTCACCGTTGTTCCCGACTTCAAATCAGTTGGTGTTCGCAACAATGCTCGCTCATACGATTGGCCCGTTATCATTCGCGCAGTCAACACAATCGATGCAATGACTGCTTCTATTGAAGAGATCGAATGGCCTATCCTCAAAAAAATCACCGACCGCATTCTCAAAGAAGTTCCCAACATCAACCGCGTTTGCTACGACATGTCGCCAAAACCAAGCGCAACCATCGAATGGGAATAATTTCCGTAGGAAATTTTCGAGGGCGAGCGAGGAGGGCGTGTCGGCCGCAGGTCGGTGCCCATTCGGTAAAACCGACCGAGACTCGCCTCAGCAATTAATCCCGGAAATTTTCGAGTGCGAGCGAGGAGGGCGTGTCGGCCGCAGGCCGGTGCCCTTTCGGTAAAACCGACCGAGACTCGCCTCAATAATTAAAATCCCCATTTTAAGCATATTTTTTAAGCCTCAACCTAAAAGTTGAGGCTTTTTTATTGGGCATTCCCTCCGCCTCAATCGTGCGAAGCACGGGACGCAAAGCGTAATCAATAACCGAGGGTAGAGCGTAGCGATACCCCCGGTACACTCAACCCATACATGCATGCGTCTGGAGGACGCGAATTAACACCTTCGTTAAAACAACAACCTACCCTCAAAAAAACTGTCCTTATGTTCTTCTGTCTCAATCAGCTGTCCACCTAATATAGGGGGACGAGACCGAGCTTTGC